>NZ_NCJT01000307.1 GCF_002282565.1 Hyphomonas sp. 34-62-18 | reverse complement strand
TGACGCGCGCGGCTTGCACATGCCCGGCGGTTTCTTACATCCCTTTCAGGAAGGCACCTCAACACCGGCGCCTGCCTCGACAACACGAAGGTGTGAAGCCCGCGGGAATACCCGGCCGGGCCCTCTTCCACATGCATGCCTCAATTCCTATTTATGCATCTGCGCGATGAGTGAATTGCGCGCGCCTGGAGACGACGCCGCCGCTGAGCGGGGCTAAGGTTTCAGGTGAGCCCCAAGGAAGGGAACAGGTTGCCGCGGAAAGACGGGACCGGTTCCGAAAAGGAGGAATGAACATGGCGAACACGACCGAAAAGACATCATCGGTTGCCCTCAGCCCGGAACAGGGCCTGAGCCGCTATCTGAGCGAAATCCGCAAGTTCCCGATGCTCGAGAAGAACGAGGAATTCATGCTGGCGCGCCGGTGGCGCGACCATGAAGACACCGAAGCGGCCGAGAAGATGGTGACCTCGCACCTGCGCCTCGTGGCCAAGATTGCCATGGGCTATCGCGGCTATGGCCTGCCGATGGCGGAGGTGATTTCCGAAGGCAATGTGGGCCTGATGCAGGCGGTGAAGAAGTTTGACCCGGACAAGGGCTTCCGCCTCGCCACCTATGCGATGTGGTGGATCCGCGCCGCCATCCAGGAATACATCCTGCGCAGCTGGAGCCTTGTGAAACTCGGCACCACCGCCGCGCAGAAGAAGCTGTTCTTCAACCTGCGCCGCCTGAAGGGCGAGATGCAGGCCCTGGAAGAAGGCGACCTGAAGCCTGAGCAGGCCCGGCTGATTGCCGAGAAGCTGAACGTCACCGAAGACGAAGTCTATTCGATGAACGGGCGGATGAGCGGCTCTGACGCCTCGCTGAACGTGCCCATGGGCACAGATGGTGACATGGAATGGCAGGACTGGCTGGCCGATGACGAGCCTGGCACGGCGGAAACCTTCGCCAACCGCCAGGAACTCGACGCCCGCATGACCCTGCTGACGCAGGCAATGGAAGACCTGTCCGAGCGCGAGCGCCACATCCTGACCGAGCGGCGCCTGATAGACGAGCCCAAGACGCTGGAAGAGCTCTCCGAGCAGTACAATGTCAGCCGCGAGCGGATCCGGCAGATTGAGGTGCGCGCGTTCGAGAAGCTGCAGAAGGCGATGAAGCGCATGGCCAAGGAACAGGGGCTGCCGACCGGCGGCTGACGCAGATGTGAGGGAACCCTGCTGCGCGGTTGCGGGTTTAACCAAGCAAGCAACAATGGAGAGCCCAGATGTATCTCAAGACGATCACGTTGATGATGGCAGGCGCAATGGGCACAGGACTGGCGGCGTTTGCGGACCCGCCCCATCGCGGCGGGCATGACCTGCCCCCTGGCCTTGCCAAGCAGGGGAAGATCCCCCCCGGCCACGCGAAGAAGATGTGGCGCAAGGGCGAGTATCTGCCGGTGGATTACCGCGAGGTGTATGTGCGCGATTACCGCTATTACGACCTGCGCGAGCCCCCGCGCGGCTACCGCTGGGTGCATGTCGATGAAGACGCCTATCTCGTAGAGATTGCCAGCGGGCTGATTGCCGAAGTGCTGGTGGACGCCCTGACGAACTAGGGCCCTCCAAACCCTCTTCCGCCTACCGATTTTCCAATGACCCTGCTTCTGATCCGCCTTGTGCGGAACCAGAGGCGGGGTCTTTGCGTTGGAGGATCAGGAGGAGACAATTTCAATGACATTCCGCACCGTGATCCTTTTACTGGCAAGCGCCATGGGCGGCGGGCTCAGCGGAATGGCGGAGCCTCCGTTAGTTCCCGCCCCCGCCCGGGCAGAGATCCAACTGGCAGATATCGGGCCGGCTGAGACGGGCGATGCACCAGTGATGGCACCGGACCAGACACCGATGTGGGGCAGAGGCCAGATCCTGCCTCCGGAATACAGGGCTGAGGAGTTTGGCGACTGGGAAGCCTATCACCTGTCTGCGCCAGATGAGGGATACCAGTGGGTGCGCGTGGCGCGGGGCGCCTACCGCGTGAAGCAGGACAATGGCTATATTGCCGAGGCCGTGTTCGGCCTGCCGGCGAACTGATGCCGAGCGCCGGCTGATCGATTAGCGGTGTCTGGCCTGCGCCTTGAAATTCAAATGCAGGCACCCATCCTGAGTTATCTTTACACTGACTTTCCGTTTCACTGCGGCGGCGCGATTGGCCCGGCCGGATCGATCGGGACCGTCTCATCTGTGAAATTGGCCCGGAAATCATAGATTCTCCATATCCCTTCTTCCTGCACCCAACGGACGGCGATGGTGACCGGGGATAGCTCTGCCTTTGCGAGCAAGGCGCAGTTTGCGAAGGTGCCGGATTGGGCAGGGTCTGCCCCCGCCCCGCTGACGATTGTGCAGGAGGCGGGCGTGAAATCAGAGACGGCGCCGAACTGCCCGATGAAGCGATTGAGGGAATCGAGTGAGGCTTGCTGCACGCCTGCCTGGCGCGCATAGAGCGGATCCTCCGCAGGCGGCAGACCTTCCGCCATGAAACGCTGGGCGATCACCTCCGTGGCCGCGTTGCGGTCGCTTATGGCCTTGTTGAGGTCCATTCCGCTCTTGAGGCAACTGCCGAGGGAATAGAGCAGCAACGCGCCGCCACCGATAATCCACCAGAGCGGTAGCGGCTTGCGCGGAGCCGGCATTTGCTCATATGGGGG
>NZ_NCJT01000306.1 GCF_002282565.1 Hyphomonas sp. 34-62-18 | reverse complement strand
ATTGGCGCTTGAGCCGGGCACTGACGAGCGCTGCCAGGATCCCGCCCAGCGAGGCGATCAGCATGACGGGCGGAATCCCTGCCAGCCCGACCCATAAGCCGATGCCGCCGAGCAGTTTGGCGTCACCCCGGCCGAGGCCGTGAAGGCCGCGCAGGCGCAGATAAGCCACTTCCACCAGCCAGAGCACGCCAAATCCTGCCGCTGCGCCGGCCAGATGCCAGGCCCATGCGTCTTTCTGAAAGAGGATGACCATGAGACCGCCGAGCAAAAAGACTGCCAGGTTCAGCCCGTCCGGAAGCAGATAAGAGCGCAGGTCGACGAGCGTGAGGGCGAGCAGAAGCCAGCCAAAAGATATTGTAAAACAGAGACGTAATGGATCCCCGGGCTCAAGCAGCACACCTGCAACGGTGACCAGCGCGCCTGCCAGGGCTGCAAGGATCGGGCGGGGCTCTGCCACCGTTTGTCCGGGCGCAGCAAGCTTTCTGGCAAAGCGCACAGCCAGCGCGTCGAGAGCGGCGCCCGTCAAAGCGCCGGCGATCAGACCGGCGGGCAACAGGAAGGGCGCAAGCGGTGTCATGGCCCCTCATATCCCGCCCATTCTGGCGCCGCCAAGCCAGGAAGCCTCAATTGGCGCTGCGGCCGGTATTTGCGGCCACCGGATCGAAGGTATCGGAGCATTGCGGCCCGGTATCGCCAGCCTTCAGATAGCTGATGCAGTAATAGGCGGCGCGCGTGCCATCCTCGAAGGTCGGCACGCCATGCCATTCGAACTGTTCTTCCTGGCCGCTCCACAGCTGGATCATGATGCGGCTGGGATGCTGCGGGATGGGATGATCTTCGTCCGTCGCCGTGTGCATCAGCTGGTCATCGACATACCAGCGGATGCGGTCTGGCTCCCAGTCGAATGCGTAGAGATGGATCTCCTCGCTGGCATCGAAGGGCAGGGGCATCTCGAGATAGCGATAGGGCTCGCCATCGGTGAAATAGTTGCCGGTAACCATGTTGAGGTTCTTGCCGAGAAACTCGATGTCGATCTCATCATGCTGGGCGCCGAACTGTTCGGAAGTGTGTGTGAACATCGCGCTGACCGTTCCGGAGCCTGACGCTGGGGTCATCACCACTTCGATTCGCCCGAATGAATAAAGCCCGCGGCGCTGGTATTCCGCGCCGGCCAGCGTCTTGCCGCCCACGCGCATGCGGCGCAGCTCAAGTTCCACCCGGTCATCATAGAAATGAATATGCCGCGCCAGCCAGGCAGGATGGGGCGAGGGGTAGGTCATATTGGCTTTGTACCAGCGCGTTGGGTCGTGGCCGTCACCAAAATAGTGGATGAAGGACGCCCCTTCGGCAGCGTCGGGCGCCATGGGCGGATAGCCTTCCGGAATCGGAGCGGGCTCAAAGGGCAGATGCGCTTCTTCGGCATGGCCGTAGCTATGGCTATGCTCAATCACCGGCGCAGTCAGCGCAGACCCTGCGAGCAGGGCGATCATCCCCAGGCCAAGCACGGCGCCAAGCCGGGTGGCGGAATCATCGCTCAACTTCACCCAGCTACCCATGTACATCAGCCGCCCAAAAACAGGCCCCGCCAAGGGCCTGTTCCCCAATCATACATCAAGAAAATGAAAAAGGCGGCTCCCAGCAAGCCGCCCTTTTAATTTAGTCCGGTTTTACCAGGCGCCGTCGGATTTGAGGACCGCCGGGATCGTCTTGAGGATGATCATCACATCGCCCCAGAAAGAGCGATTCTGTGCATAGGACGTGTCGATCCGCACGCGCTCGGGATAGCTGATCTTGCTGCGGCCGCTGATCTGCCAGAGGCCGGTGATGCCAGGGCGCACGCTGCAATAGTCGGCAAAATTTTCACCATACTTGCCGCGCTCTGAGAGCGAGATCGGGCGCGGGCCGACGAGCGACATGTCTCCCTTCAGCACATTGATGAGCTGGGGCAGTTCGTCGATCGACGTGGCGCGAATGAAACGGCCGAGCGGCGTGATGCGCGGGTCGCGCGTCAGCTTCTGGGTCAGCTCCCACTCGCGGCGGGCGTCCGGGTCGGTGTCGAGCAGAGCCTGCAGGCGCTCGGCAGCATCCGGCACCATGGAGCGGAGCTTGTAGCATTTGAAGGTGCGGCCGTACTGGCCGTAACGGGTGTGCGAGAAGATCGCTGCCTGACCGTCCTGAAGGCGCACCAGCAGCGCAACAATCAGGAGCAGCGGAGCAACAAAGATCAGGCCCAGCGATGCAGCAATGATATCGAGCGCACGCTTTGCAGTGAACGAGTTGCGTGGGTTTGGCCGCCCCGGCTCGCTGATCGCAAAGGTTTCGTCTTCGACACCGCCTGTCGCGTCGGTGATCCGGAATTCCATTGGTAGTCCCCTTTGTACTCTACGCCACGTTACACTTGCTAATCCGCGTGACTGCTTTTCAGCCTTAGTCCCCATATGACCGGGCCGCGCGGAACTCATGTATTGACGTTTGCAATTCGTATACCACTTTCGCGTTTGCAAAATAAGGGCTTTCTTAAACTTTCTCCTTTCACGCGAAGTATTCGTCAAATATTGGCACAGTTTGCCGCCGCTCCGGGCAGTCGCCATGATTTGTGATTTTTTGAACATGAATGCGCCGCAACGAACCGTCCCATATTCGCGCAACTCACAAAAAAAGCGCCGCGGGGCGCGGCGCTTTTC
>NZ_NCJT01000305.1 GCF_002282565.1 Hyphomonas sp. 34-62-18 | reverse complement strand
GCCGGCAGCAGCACCGTGTCGATGACATGGATGATGCCGTTGGAGGCTTTGACATCGGCCGAAATCACTTTCGCGCCGTTCACGGTCACGCCATCGGTGCCGTCAATCGACACGGTCCCGTTGAGCGTTTCTGCCTCGGTCTGTTTGCCGGCAAGGTCTTTCGACTTCACCTTGCCTGCAACCACGTGCAGTTTGAGGATGCCGGCCAGCTGGTCCTTGTTTTCCGGCTTCAGGAGGTTTTCCACCGTGCCCTCGGGCAGCTTGGCGAAGGCTTCGTCGGTGGGGGCAAAAACGGTCAGCGGGCCTTCGCCTTTCAGCGCATCAACCAGGCCGGCGGCTTCAGCAGCGGCCAGCAACGTGGTGAACGAGCCAGCGGCGGCGGCGGTGTCCACAATATCGGTTTTGGCTTTGGTGTACTCGGCTTTTTCAGCCTTCTCGGCGGCGGGCTTGTCGCCATGATTGTGCGCAGCGGCGGGAAGGGCGATCAGAAGGGCAGCGGCGGCTGCGGAAGCAAAAATCTTCATGGGTCGTCGGTCCTGTCAGTTGTCGAAAATCGCGCTGAAGTCTTCCTCAGCTGGTTCCGTATACGAGGCCATATACGATATGGCTCACAAAATGACCGAACTTTAATAATCACCGGAGCCGCAACCATAGCGGCGGGCGCCCGTATACCGGTCTATGGTTGAGATAACTTCACGTGCTTGTCAGAAACCGTCTCTGTCCAAGGCGCCAGAAGCGCTGCTATACTCTGGGTTGATCATGAGCTTATGGACGACACTTCTCGAGAGCGGCAGACGCCTGTTTGACCACGGACCGGACCCGGCCCCCACGCCGGAGCCGAACGGCGAGTGCTGCGCGCCCGATCCAAATGATGTCGGCTTTACAGCGGCCGTTGTTGGTCTCGGCGCCAAGATGGCGATGGCGGATGGCCATGTCACCGACCAGGAGATCATGGTGTTTGCCCGCGTCTTCCGCGCGCCGCCTGAGGACGCAGAAAATGTACGCCGGGTATTCAACCTCGCCCGGCAGACGGTGAAGGGCTACGAATCCTATGCACGCCGCATCGGCCGGCGATACAGCGACCGGCCCTGCCTGCTTGAAGGCGTGCTGGATGGCCTGTTCCAGATTGCCGGCGCCGATGGCGTCATCACCCAACCCGAACTGACTTATCTGCGGACTGTGTCGGAGGCTTTCGGGTTCGACGAGGCCACCTTCCGGCGCATTCGTGCCAGCCATCTTGGGCCCGAACGGGATGACCCCTATCATGTGCTGGGGGTGCCGCATGACGCTGAATTTCCGGTCATCCGCAGTGCCTACCGGCGCCTGATGGCGGATCATCATCCGGATCTGATCGTCCAGAAGGGCGCCCCGCGCGAATTTGAGAACAGCGTCCACGCCAAGGCGGCGGCGATAACGGCGGCCTATGCCAAGATCCGGGCCGAACGCGGATTGCTCGTGCGCCAGGACTAGCGGCCCGCCTGATTTGAGGCACAGATTGCCTCACCAGCGTTGACGCTCTGCCATCATCGCGCCATCTTGAGGGACGAAGATGGAATTCATGGTACACACACGCGCCCCCTCCGATCCGATTGCCAGCCTGCTCACCGCCCTGCGGTTGGGCGTTGCTCTTGCTGTTCAGGTGCTCGCAGGCCTGCTTCTGCTGCTGGTGGCCGGGCTGGTGGCGCTCGTGACCGCGATTGCCGGGATCACGCTGGCCGGAGCAGCAATTGCCATGCGCCTGACGGCTTCGCGCCGGGCTGGCGCCGCGCAAGCCGCCCCGGCGGCGGACGGCGCCATTACGCTGGAAGCCCGCCGCACACCGCGCGGTTGGACGGTCGAATAGTAAAAACAGATTGACACTTTTGAGTGTCAATGAATTATCAGCATCAAAGCGTTCCAGAGAACGTTCTGATGAACGACCACGCCGAACAAGTCATTCTCGTCGATGAAGCCGATCGCGCCTTATCGTCTTTATCCGGAATATACGGTCTCGGCGAAAGATCTTGATCCGCGCGGGCTTCCCGTTGTCGGGCTCGACAAGGTCACCGCCGGCACCGTGACAGACCTTTGGGTTGACCGGCCCGGGCCATCATCCGCTATTTTGAGGTGACGCTGACAGGGTCAGGTGAGCGCGTGCTGCTGCCGGTGCCATTCTGCAATATCTCGAAAAGCCGCCGCCGCGTCGAGGTGGATGCCGTCAAGGCCAGTCACTTTGCGGCCGTCCCGCGTTTGCGCAATCCGGACCAGATCACCCGCCTGGAAGAAGACATGGTCAGTGCCTATTACGGCGCCGGCACGCTCTACGCCACGCCCCAGCGCCTGGAGCCCCTGCTATGATCGGCTTTCATGATGAAGAAGACGAGAAAGGCGAACCCGTCCGCGGGCTTCCGCAAAAGCTGCCCGAAGGCGAACGCCTCCTCTGGCAGGGAAGCCCGGATATCGCGGCGTTTGCCATTCATGTGTTCCATATCCGCTTCGTGATTGCCTACTTCGTCGCGATCGGCGGTTGGCGCGCGGCAAATGAGGCCTCTGCCGGGGCACCCGAACAGATCAGTGGTATGCTGATCAGTTCGGCAATGGGCCTCCTTATTGGCGGTGGGCTTATCCTGCTGCTTGCCTGGGCAATGGCCCGCTCGACGGTCTATACGATCACCTCGCGCCGCGTCGTGCTTCGGTATGGTGTCGCCATCC
>NZ_NCJT01000304.1 GCF_002282565.1 Hyphomonas sp. 34-62-18 | reverse complement strand
ACCGCCTCAATATCGCGCGCGAGTTTCAGCGCGATCTGGCGCGGCAGAATGGGCGAGGAGCGCAGGGTGACGGCCAGCGTGCGGCGGACAAGGTCTGCCGCGTCATTCGCCAGGATCGTGATGATCTCCCGGGCGAATTCCTTCTCGCGGTCACTGAGCACATCCAGGCCAATGCGGCGGCACAGCCGGTGGGCGACCGAGGCGCGCTGCTCGGGCGACTCCCCTTTCATCAGCCGGTGGATGTCCTGCTGGGTCAGCTGGGGGCGAAGGCTCTGGACGCTCATAGGTTAATGGAATCCCGCTCAAAATATACCGGCAACCTCTCCGAAGCCGGTTAACAGCCATTTACCAAAATGACCGGATTGAAAGAACCCCGCGCAAAACAAAACCGGCCGGTCTTTCGACCGGCCGGCTTGAAGTGCCTTGTAAGGAAACGGATTACTCTTCGTCTTCCTTGAACAGTTCCTCGCGGGTGACTGTCTTATCCTCAACTTTTGCAGTCTCGAGGATGTGGTCAACGACCTTGTCCTCGTAAATCGGGGCGCGCAGCTGGGCCATCGCGCCGGGATTCTTCTGGAAGAACTGGACGACTTCGCGCTCCTGCCCCGGATACTGGCGGGCTTCGCGGATAAGGGCCTGGTTCACTTCAGCTTCGGAGATGCGCACGTCTGCCAGGCGGCCGACTTCCGCCAGAACAAGGCCAAGGCGCACGCGGCGCTCGGCGATCTTGCGGTATTCGGCTTTCAGCTCGTCTTCCGACTTGGACTTCTCTTCATCAGAGACGCGGCCGGCATCCATTTCACGCTGCAGCTGTTGCCAGATCTGGTCGAACTCCATGTTGACCATGCCGGGCGGCAGGTCGAAGTCATGGGCGGCGTCGAGCTTGTCGAGCAGGTTACGCTTGGCTTTGGAGCGCGAAGCGGCGGTGTGTTCGTTCTGCAGCTGGTCTTTCACCAGGCCGCGCAGCTGCTCAAGGCTTTCAAGGCCAAGGCCGGTGGCAAACTCGTCGTTGATCTCCGGCGTCTGCGGGGCGCGGACTTCGTGGACCTTGGTTTCGAACACTGCCGCTTTGCCAGCAAGGTTTGCGGCCGGATAGTCTTCCGGGAAGGAGACGTTGAGCTCTTTCTCGTCGCCGGCTTTCACGCCGAAGAGCTGCTCTTCAAAGCCGGGGATGAAGCGGTTGGAGCCGAGAACAACGGCCTGCTGCTCAGCCGAGCCGCCATCGAAAGCTTCGCCATCAATCTTGCCGACGAAATCGACGATCACGGCGTCGCCGTCCTGGGAGACTTCGCCTTCCGGGCGGGCTTCATACTTGATGTTCTGCTCGGCGATGCGCTTCAGCGCTTCCTCGATCTGCTCGTCGGAGATTTCGGCAACCGGGCGCTCGATCGTCAGCGTCGAGACATCAACCGGGGTGAATTCCGGCATCACGTCAACGTGCATGTTGTAGGACAGGTCGGCCTGGCCGCTGACAACTTTCTCGATGTCAGCTTCCATCTCGACGTTCGGCTGGCCAGCGGGGCGCAGCGAATTTTCCTCGAGGGCCTTCTGGTTGGTTTCGTTGACCAGCTTGTCGATCACTTCGCCCATGAGGTCGCGGCCATACATCTTGCGCACGTGTGCAGCGGGCACCTTGCCAGGGCGGAAGCCCTTGAGGCGCATTTGCGGGCGCACTTCCTCGATGCGGGCATCGAGTTTCGCCTGCAGCTCGCTGACCGGCACCTTGACCGCAAAGGTGCGGCTAAGACCTTCTGCCTTGGTCTGTGTCACTTCCATGGGACATTCTTCCGTCTATTTGGGCGGCGCGGCGCACGCCAGAATGCGCGCCCGGAGCCTGCTGATCCTGCCTGAAGCGGCGGCTTATGTCACAGGCACAGGGCCCTGTCCACGCCAGCTTCGCGGGATATGCAGTGCCTACAATTTAACGCCAGGAACGCCGGTTGCGGCCTTCGCGGCTCTAGCGTAGGAAGCGGCTCAACACGCGGATGTGGCGGAATTGGTAGACGCACTGGATTTAGGTTCCAGCGCCGCAAGGTGTGAAGGTTCGAGTCCTTTCATCCGCACCATGCTCTGGCAGGGCTGACTGCTGAGCCCCTCTGGCGCCTTTGGCGTGATACGCCATATGGACCCTTCCCTCCCCAGAAATCAGCCTGCCCGTTTCAAATGACCCTCAAGATCGTCCCCATGACTGCGGCCCATATCAGTGAGGTCGTCCAGATTCAGGCCAAAGCCTTTACGCCGGACCTGCGGGAAACGCCCGAGGTGTTCGCCAACCGCATTGCGCGCTTCGGGCAATTTTTCCGGGTGGCCTACCTGAATGAGCGTATGGTGGGCTACGTGGTTGCCTTTCCCTGGAAGTTTGGCGACGCGCCTGTAAACAATCAGAAATTTCCCGAAGTTCTGCCTGAGCCTGACTGTTTCTTCATCCATGATATCGCCCTTTTGCCGGACGCGCGCGGCAGCGGCATTGCCAAGGCCTTGCTGGAAGACGCCTATCAGACGGCGCATTCGCTCGGCTTCGACGCGGCCAGCCTGGTGGCTGTGGGACAGTCCGGCAATTACTGGGACCGTGTCGGGTTTGTGCCCAATGCGCAAATCAACGAGGCCAAGCGCGCCTACATCCTTGATGTGTACGGGCCAGGCGCCCGCCTGATGGCACGGCCGATCTGAGGTGGCCTAGCCCAGCTCCCCATGCAG
>NZ_NCJT01000303.1 GCF_002282565.1 Hyphomonas sp. 34-62-18 | reverse complement strand
GGAAGAGCTGGTAACGCATGTGTTCATCCACGAGCTTGGCCACCATTTCGGCTGGTCTGACGAGGAAATGGACGCCAAGCTCGAGGAAGAAGACTAGGCCGGATTAGACAAGCAGATCCTCCTGCTCCCGCTTCCCGGACTCTTCATCCTTCGAAGCAAGCGCGATGCCGAAGGTGAGAATTCCAACCCGGCCCGCAAACATCAATAGAATGATGGTCAGCTTGCCAAGATCGCTCAGAGAGCCAGTGATGCCCATGGACAGTCCAACCGTGCCAATGGCGGAGATGGCCTCAAACAGCAGGGCTTCGAAATCCTTGCCGGATTCCGTGAGACAGAGAATGAAGATGGCCGGCGTCATCAACATTACAAAGTAAGCAGATGACGCCATTGCCAGCTGTAGCCGCGCAGGCGCAATCACCCGGTTGAAAAAGGTGATCTCCGGGCGCCGGCGCAACGTGGAGCGCACAAGACCTATCATTGCCGCAAAGGTCGTGGTCTTCAGTCCGCCCCCTGTGCCTGAAGGCGAGGCGCCGATGGCCATGAGGAAAAAGAGCAGTACGATCACGGCGGGCGTCAGCGTACTGATAGGATGCGTGTTGAAGCCCACGGTTGTTGTGGCCGTCATGGTCTGGAAAAAAGAGGCCAGCAGACGCTCGCCGGACGGTAGCGCAGCGATTCCCGGATCACTTACGAAAATGATGGCAGTGCCCACAATCAGGAACGCCCCCGTCAGCTTCAGGATCACTTTGCTGGTAAAGCTCAGCGCAAAACTGCGGCGCGTCAGCCCCCGCCACACGTCCCAGGCGATGAGGAAACCCATGGCGCCCAGGATCGACAACGCTGAAATAGTTGCATTCACCCCGACGTCACCCCGGAAGTCTTCAAGGCTATTGGGGTTGAGACTGAAGCCTGCGGTACAGAACGCGGAAACAGAATGAAAGATGGAAGCCCATACAGCGTTGTCGGCACCGCTCGAGGCAAACTGGACGTAAAGCAGGCACGCGCCCAAAAATTCGACGACCAGCGTATAGATCACAACCGTCCGGATAAAACTCCCGACACTGACATCCTCTGGCAATGTGAAAGCTGTGCGGGCGAGGCGTTCCCGCAAAGGCGAAAGGTGCTGCGCGGTCGCCATCATGACGAACGAGCCGAGCGTCATGTATCCGATCCCGCCAGCTTGGATCAGCAACAGGATCACCAACTCCCCCAGGAACGTATATGACGTTCCGGGGTCGACTGTCACAAGACCTGTTGTTGATACGGCCGAGACCGCCGTGAAAAGATTGTCCAGCGGCAAAACAGGGACCGCCTGGGATATGGGCAGGCACAGCACGGCCCAACCAAGCGCCATGTAAAAAGCATAACCGGCAAAGATCAGCTTGGCCGGATGGATCCGGCGCATGAAGCGATGGGCGTGCAGAGAGGCAACCGCAAGAAGCTTGCGGATGGCCCCGATCATTCGCGGAACGCGCATGATGAAACCTTTGAGCATGTTGAGGGAGTGGGTTGGAAACTACGGCGCAGAGCGCCTGTTCAGTCGATCCGTTCCTTGTTCAGCACCGCTGCGGCCTTCGCCGCCCTTCGGCTGATGCTGCGGTGCAATACCATTCTTTTTTTCGGCTTGCCAGCCCCGTTGCGTTTGCAGGATCGCGGCAATCCCGTAGATTAGCCCCGACACCACGATCATCATAAAAAAAACAGGGAGATAGCGGGCATGACGAGATATTCGGAGTATGATGGCCTTGGATTGGCCGAGCTCGTCCGGACACGGCAAGTGTCGCCCGAAGAGCTGCTGGAAACGGCCCTTTCTCGCGCCGACTCCGTCCAGAGCCAGATCAACTGCTTTGCCGCGCTTTATCCTGACATCGCGCGCGAGCAGATTAAGGCCGGGGGCCTCGAAGGGCCCTATGCCGGGGTGCCTTTTGTGGTGAAGGACCTGGGCGTTGAAGTAAAAGGGGCGCCGGTCACCTCCGGCAGCCGCGCGTTCAAGGGCAATGTCGCCAGCCGGGATTCGACACTGGTGGAGCGCTTCCGGAAGGCTGGTCTAGTCTTCTTCGGGGCGACCACCACTCCGGAATTCGGCCTGACGCTGACAACGGAATCGACCCTCTACGGACAATCTCGCAATCCGTGGGACACGACGCGCATCACGGGCGGGTCGTCCGGTGGCGCGGCAGCGGCGGTTGCAGCTGGCGTATTACCGGTGGCCCATGCCAGTGATGGCGGCGGGTCTATCCGCATTCCCGCGGCCTGCTGCGGGGTCTTCGGGTTGAAGCCCTCCCGCGGGCGCATGCCCATGGGGCCTGCCAAGACCGAAGGCTGGAATGGTCTCTCCACAGTCGGTGTTGTCAGCCGCACGGTGCGCGATACCGCCGCGCTGCTGGATCTCACGCATGGCCCGGAAACGGGTAGCCGCTACGCCGCGCCTGCGCCTGCGCCTGCCCTTTCTTATCTCTCCGAAGTCGAACGCGATCCCCGGCCCTTGCGCATTGCCTACTGGCCCGTGGCGCCGAATGGCACGAAGCCGGATGCAGACGCGGCTGAAGGCCTTGCCAATACAGTGAAGCTTCTGGAACAGCTCGGCCACACAGTGGTGGAGGCAGCGCCGGTGATTGACGGCGAAGCGATCGCGAAAGCGGGGCTGTTCACGATTTCTGCAAACATCGCGGCGCTGGTTGAGGAGCGGGGCATTGCGCGCGGCAC
>NZ_NCJT01000302.1 GCF_002282565.1 Hyphomonas sp. 34-62-18 | reverse complement strand
ACGGGGCGGGCAGGATCTGCTCGGCTATGGGTTGGCGACGAAATATGAGGCGCGCTGGCGGTTCCTGACGGAGCTGCGCGATCTGGGCCGGGTGGCGGCTGACCGGTGGCTGGCGAGCTGCGCGCAGCATGTGGGCACGAAGACGTCGAGCTTTGATATTCGGAAGGAGTTTCTGGAGGGGTGAGGCAACAGTTGCGTTCCTTCTCCTCCCCCGTAAACGGGGGAGGAGAACACTGCGCGCCCGGATGAACAACCAGCTTGGCCGGGCCGGGGATTGAGGTAAAGTTGGCGCCGAAAGGATGCGTCCATGCAGCGTTTTCTGGTGTCTCTTCTTTTGAGCGGGCTGGTGGCGGGCGTCGCCGTGTCAGACCCCAAGCCGGCCGGGAATGAGCCGCTGACAGCAGACGCCATGAGGGCAGAGCTGTTCGGTATACAGATGTCTGGCATCGTGGTGCAGACCGGGCAGCGCTGGAGCGAATGTATCGAGCCGGGCGGGCGGACGCTGTATGAGTTTGAAGGCTACCGGTCTGAAGGCGTGCTGGAAGTGACCGACAAGGCCGAAGCCTGTTTCACCTATCCCGGCACGGGCACCTCCTGCTTTCGCGGGCAGCGCGCCCCGAAGGGCTATATGTTCCGGCCGGTGGGCGGCGGGGCGGCGTTCCATGCCAACAAGATCGAGCGCGGCGTGAAGAAGTGCATCACGAGCGATCTGGTGGGCTAGGCACGCCTCAGGAACTGCACGCGGGCGGCGCCGAAGTCGCGCGTGTCGATGACGTCCCAGCCGGGGAACATCAGGGCTTCGTCCGAGCCGGTTTCGACCATGGCGACGGCGTCTTCAGCCAGCCAGGCGCCTTTGACGAGGCAGTCGAGCGCGTGGGCGACAAGGCCCTTGTGATAGGGCGGGTCCAGGAAGGCGATGTTGAACGGGCTGCCGACGCCAGCGGGTTTCTCGCCAAGGTCCGTCGCGGAGCGGCGATGCAGGCGGGTGTTCCCGAAGAGGCCGAGGGCTTCGATATTGTCGCGGATGGCGCCGCGCGCGCCGTGATCGGTTTCCACGAAAAGGCAGAAGGCGGCGCCCCGGCTCATCGCCTCAAGGCCGAGCGCGCCGGAGCCGGCGAAAAGGTCGATCACGCGGGCGCCTTCGAGGGGCGGGGCCCAGGGCGCATGGGCGAGGATGTTGAAGAGGCTCTCGCGCGTGCGGTCGCTGGTCGGGCGCGTGGTCATGCCCTTGGGGGCGGAGAGGCTGCGGCCCTTGTGCTGTCCGGCGATGATGCGCATGGCGGGAGTTCCGTGATGAGTGCGCCCTGCCTCTAGGGCCGGTCCGCGCGGTTGACAACCGGGATGGGGATGCCCCGGCGCGAGGGCTTGATTTCTACTAAGACTAGATTTTTGGTTGTGAGCGCAACCAAGGGGAGAGCCGGGATGACCGCCAGCGTGAAGATTGAAAACGAGATTGCCGTGATCACCATGGATGATGGCAAGGCCAATGCCATCAGCCTGACCATGCTGGAGGCAGTGAATGCCGCGCTCGACGAGGCGGAAGCGTCGGCGAAAGTGATCGTGCTGGCCGGGCGGCCGGAGCGGTTTTCGGCAGGGTTTGACCTGAAGTTTCTCGCCTCGTCCGAGCCGGACCAGGTGCGCAGGCTGGTGATGGGCGGGGGAAAGCTGGCGTTCCGGCTGTTTACCTCTGACAAGCCTGTGGTCATTGCGTGTACCGGCCATGCGATTGCGATGGGCGCGTTCATTCTGCTGGCCGGGGACACGCGGATCGCGGCGCGGGGCGCCTACAAGATCGGCGCGAATGAGACGGTGAACGGGATGACGCTGCCGGGCTTTGGTGTGGAGCTGCCGAGGGCGCGGCTCAATCCGATGTATCTGACGCAGGCGCTGGCGCAGGCGAAGCTTTACACGCCGGATGAGGCGCTGCCGGTCGGCTGGGTGGACCAGGTGGTGGAGCCGGGCGAGGTGATGGGCGCGGCGATTGCAGAGGCTGAACGCCTGCTGCCGATTGCGAACCATGCCTATGGCCGCAACAAGAAGTATGCCCGCCAGCCGGCGATCGACCTGATTGCGCCGACGCTGGAGGGGTGAGGTGGCGCTCGACAATCAGCATCATTTGATGCTAGTTATGATGCTGATTGGAGGCGCCTGCCATGCGGACCACCCTGAATCTGGACGACGATCTGATGGCGAAAGCCTCAGAGCTGACTGGTATCGAGGAAAAGCCTGCACTGATCCGCGAAGCGCTCAAGGCGTTGATCGCCCGGGAAGCGGCGCGGCGGCTGGCGCTGTTGGGCGGGAGTGATCCGGAAGCGGCGGCTGCGCCCCGGCGGCGGTATTGATCCTCGCCGACACATCTGTCTGGATTGACCATCTGCACAAGACAGATGCCCGTCTGGTTGCGCTGCTGACGGACGGCTTGATTCTGGTGCATCAACACGTGATCGGCGAACTCGCGCTTGGCTCCATCAAGGGGCGGGCGGTGTTTCTCGATATGCTTGTGGCGTTGCCTAATGCGTTTCCTGCCTCCCATGGGGAGGTTCTGTCGGTGGTCGAACAGAAGCAGCTATACGCGCGCGGAATTGGCTATTCTGACGCACATCTGCTCACCTCCTGCCTGCTGACGCCCGGTGCAACCCTCTGGACAAGGGATCGCCGGCTGGCAGGGGCTGCGCGTGAGCTTGGTATTTCTGCGGAGTTAGCATGATCCTTCCGATGAC
>NZ_NCJT01000069.1 GCF_002282565.1 Hyphomonas sp. 34-62-18 | reverse complement strand
ATTTTGCTGCTTCAACCATGCGATCCTCCAATATATGCCTCGATAACCCTCGGATCTTTTACAACATCCTTCGGGATACCGCTGGCGATCATTTCGCCGTAGTTGAGTGCCAGCACCCGATCACAAATACCGATGATGACGTCCATATGATGTTCGATAAGCAGGACACTAACGCCGCGTTCATCCCGCGCGTCCAGAATGAAGCGGGACATATACCCCTTCTCCTCCTGGTTCATACCCGCCATCGGCTCGTCAAGGATCAACATCTGCGGCTCTGCCACCAGGGCCCGCGCAAGTTCGACCCGCTTTTTCAGCCCGATCGGAAGGCCGTCGACCAGTTCGTACCGGATGCTCTCGAGCTGCAGGAACTCGATCACCTCCTCGACGATTTTGCGGTTCTCGACTTCTTCAGGGCGGGCCGCCCACCAATAGAACGCCGTGCGGAAAACTCCCGGGTGCATATGAATGTGCCGGCCGAGCAGGATATTATCGAGAACGCTCATCCCATTGAAGAGCGCGAGGTTCTGAAACGTCCGGGCCACACCGAGCTTTGCAACCTTGTGGGGTGCCGTGCCGGTGATGTTCTTTCCGGCCAACCGGACAGTCCCCTCGTTTGGCGGGTAGAACCCGGTGATTGCATTGGTAAGCGTCGTCTTGCCACTGCCATTCGGCCCAACAAGGCCGAAGATTTCCCCTCGCTGGATGACAAGATCGACACCGGTGACAGCAACGATACCGCCAAAACGGCGTTCGATCCCTGTGCATTCCAGTATCGGCTTATTACTTAGTGTCGTCATATGGCCCCCGTTTTCCCCCAGGCAATGCACGTATCAAGATATCCGGAAGTAATCCGGTCGACCTGTGGGCCAGGGATCTCCCCACAACTGCTGCCCACCGTCGATATTCAGAACTTCACCGGTTACGAATTTCCCCGAATTTGCCGCCATATAAACAACGCCTTCGGCGACATCCCATTCGTCGCCGGCGTGGCGCATCGGATTTGAGTCCTCGAAGGTGGCCGCGCCGTCTTCGGGATAGTTGTGAAAGCCGTTGCTTTCACAACATCCGGGCGCCACGCAGTTCACGCGAATCCCATGCGGCGCCCACTCTACCGCGACCGATTTTGACAAGTATATCACCCCTGCTCGCGCCGCACAGGTATGCGCGATGCCCGGCATGCCGCGCCAGATGTCGGCCACGATATTCACGATAGAACCGGGTCGCTTTTGCTCGACCCAGTGTCGTGCGGTGGATTGCATCATCCACCAGGTCCCGTTGAGGTTGGTGTCGATGACCGCGTTCCAGCCCTTCGGAGAAAAGTCCAACGCTGCTTGGGGAAACTGACCCCCGGCATTGTTCACCAGAACGTCAATCGATCCGAATTCACGGTTGACCTCGCCAACGAAGTCCTCGACCTGTCCGGGATCCCGGATCGTCATAGGCTTGGCAAACACCATGCCACCAAAAGTTTCGAGAAATTCCTTGGCCGAGGCCAGCTTTACCGCGTCGCGTCCATTGATCGCTAGATTGGCACCCAACCTAGCGAACAGCACTGCAATGGAAAGACCCAAGCCACCGCCGGCGCCCGTCACAGCAACGGTTTTACCCGCAAACAAGTCGCTTGCATACACGGTTGCGCGTGACGCCAAGTCTCCTCGCGAAGACCCGTACTGCGTCTTAGTCATGACGCCTCCTCCCTGTGTCCCGTTCGGGTTCGTTGCGGATAATCTAACGCGTGTTAGAAAACTATGCAAGACAAGAATGCGTTTTGCTATAGTGATCACCTCTGGTCAGTAAGACTTTGGAAGCCCTAACGCTTTTTCGGCGATGAACGACAAAAGCATCTGTGGTGTCACGGGAACGATGCGGAAAAGTAGTGCCTCTCTTACCAGACGCTCCACATGATATTCCTTGGCGTATCCAAACCCGCCAAAGGTAATCTGCGCTGCTTCAGTCGCCTCGACCGCGGCATCTGCGGCCAGTAGCTTGGCAGCGTTGGCTTCCACTCCGCACGCCTCTCCCGAATCATAGAGGGCGGCGGCATGCATCACCATGAGATTGGCAGCTTCCACCCGTGCCCATGCCATTGCCAGCGGATGCTGGATGCCCTGATTCTGGCCGATCGGCCGCCCAAAGACCACACGCTCGTTGGCGTATTGCGCGGCGCGCACCAATGCATTGCGTGCGATGCCGATGCATTCGCCGGCAACGAGGATGCGTTCCGGGTTCAGCCCATGCAGAATCTGTCGGAAACCCTTGCCCTCTTCCCCAATCAAGTCTTCGGCCGGGATTGGCAGTCCGTCGATGAACATCTCGTTCGAGTCAACGGCTTTCCGGCCCATTTTTTCGATTTCGCGAACATCCACGAAATTGCGGTCCAGATCCGTATAGAACAGGCTCAAACCCTCGGTCGGGTTAGTCACGTCTTCAAGCCGTGTCGTTCTGGCCAGAAGCAACATCTTGTGGGCCACCTGCGCGGTCGAAATCCAGACCTTTTGACCATGAACGACGTACCTGTCCCCCTGTCGCACAGCTATGGTTTTAAGCTTGGTGGTATCCAGCCCGGTCGTCGGCTCGGTTACAGCGAAACAAGCTTTTTGATCGCCGGCGATCAGAGGGGGCAGCATGCGAGCGCGCTGTTCATCGGTTCCGAACTTGACCACCGGGTTGAGCCCGAAAATGTTCATGTGGATGGCCGAGGCCCCGCTGGCGCCAGCCCCCGATTCGGCAATCGCCTGCATCATGATGGTCGCTTCGGTGATCCCCAGACCAGCACCGCCTACGTCTTCCGGCATGGCAATGCCAAGCCAGCCACCATCTGCCATCGCCCTGTGCAAATCATGCGGGAAACCCCCGTTCCGATCCCGGTCCAGCCAGTAGTCGTCATCAAACTGCGCACATATACGCAGGATCTGATCTCGAATTTCCTTTTGTTCACCCGTCATTCGAAATGTCATTGTGTCTCGCTCCCATCCACACCTACAAACCCTGCCTCACACAGGGCAGTGATCCGGTCATCTTCATATCCAAGATTGCGCAGAATGCTTCGGCTGTCCGCGCCCGGCGGCCGCCCTAGCCAGCGCAACTCACCGGGGGTGGCGCTGAGATGCGGGATAGGTCCAATCACCTGCGTTTGCTCGCCCTCAACCGATACGATGTCGCCGCGATGACGTATCTGCTCATTCGTCATGATCTCCTCGACGCTCAGCACACGAGAGGCAACCGCATCATAGCGGGCAAACTCCGCCTCGACTTCCGCAAGCGTGTGTTGCGTGACGAAATCATTTATGGCGTCGAAGACCACGGCCATATGCTGCGACATCTCGTCGAGTGTAGCGAACCGCGGATCATCGGCCAGCGCATCTCCGCCGACCGCCCGCAACAGGCGTTGCGCTGTTTCTGCGCTACCAGCCGAAACGGTCACCCACACCCCATCAGAGGTTCGGAACATGCCCCCCGGCGCAAAATCCATCGGCTGGCGCAGCCCGTTGCGCCGCGGCGAGAGGTTCGCGCCCGTCAATGCGGGCACGGGATAGTCCATCAGTCGAAGCAGCGCCTCGAACACCGCAAGATCGACGACCTGACCACGCGCAATCCCTTTTTCCCGGGCAAACAGCGCGATCATGATCCCCAAAGCACCCATCAACCCTGTCGTGCTGTCGGCCGCTGGAAATCCGGGGTGCATCGGTGGCCCGTCCGCAAAACCAGTCAGATGGGCTAGACCACTCAACGCCTCTGCCGCGCGCCCGAAAGCGGGCACGTCCCGCATCGGGCCGTCCTGACCGTAACCCGAAACGCGCAGAATAACTAAATCCGGGTTCCACTTATGCAGGGTTTCAGTCCCGACACCCGCACGTTCAAGCACGCCTGGCCGGAAATTTTCAACAAGTACGTCGGCGCTTTCAACCAGTCTGCGCAGGATGTCCCGTCCTTCGCCCGACTTCCAGTCGAGGCTCAGAATTTTTTTGTTGCGGCCCAGAGTTTTCCACCAAACGCCAACTCCGTCCCCGGCCTTTGGTCCGAGATCGCGCATCATATCCGTCCGGTTGGGTGCCTCAATCTTGATGACGTCTGCCCCAAAATCAGAAAGCAGCGAGGTCGAGAGTGGTCCAGCAATAACATGACCGAGTTCGATGATTTTCAGCTGATGAAGTGGGGAGGTCATATGATCTCTTCGCTAATAATCTAACATCCGTTAGATTATTAGCGAAGAGGCGGACCAAATTCAAGCCGCAATTGCGATTCCAATGGCTCGGGAAAGGGTTAATGATTGCTGTCTTTTAGAAATTTGCGGTCAGACAGAGAGAATGTTTACCCACAAAGTCGTCACCTTATTCACGTGATATCGACCAGTTCGCAAAGTCAGGAAGAGATCAACTTCGAATGCAACGTGGTCGGATTCATCTCCCGCCTCGGAGGACGGATCCGAAAGAGGAGCGCGTAAAGCACCGGCACGGCCACCAGCGTCAAGACCGAAGCAAAGGCAAGGCCGCCCATGATTGTGACCGCCATAGACGCGAAAAACGCATCCGGCAGCAGTGGGATCATGCCGAAAATCGTCGTGCCGGCCGCGAGCACCACCGGGCGCAGACGGCTGACCGATCCATTCATCACGGCCTCGTAATCCGCAACACCATCTGCACGTTGCAAGTCGATCTCTTCGACCAGAACAATCGCGTTCTTCATCAGCATCCCGGATAGCGAGAGGAAGCCGAGCAAGGCCGTAAAGGTGAAAGGCAATCCGGTGAGCAACAGCCCCAGGACCATGCCCGTCACGGACATGGGGACGACAAGCCAAAGGATCAGCGGTTGGCGGATCTTGTTGAACATCAGGATCGAAATCGTCAGCATGACCAGGAAGCCTAGGGGAAGCTGTTTGCCAAGGCTTTGCTGCGCCTCCCCTGCGCTTTCGAATTCGCCACCCCATTCCATCGAGTAACCTTCCGGAAGCGGAATGGCCTCGATCTCGGCGCGGACACTGCGGAAAGCTTCATCAGCGGTGAGGTCGCTGCGCGCGCCACCAAGGGCGGTGATCGTCCGTTCGCGGTCGCGCCGGTGAATGAGCGCCTCGGCGAGGCGTGTTTCGAAGCGTTCCACCAGGTTGGCCATGGGAACATAGGATCCCGCCCCCGCGGACCAAACCGACAGGTCGCGGACGTGGCCAATGCCGTCACGTTCGCTCTCTGGAAGTCGGAGAAGAATCGGGATCACCACATCTCCCTCTCTCAGCTCGCCAACGCGCAAGCCAGAGGTTCCGAAGCGAATAGTGTCCGCGATCGCGCTGCGCGTGGCGCCGGCCAGCCGCATCCGCGACTCGTCGACGACAGGTTCAATGAGAATCTCGCGTTGGCGCCAGTTGGTGCGCGGATTAGTGATCGTACCTGCCTCCTCGAAAATGCTTGTCGCCTCATCCGCGAGCTGGCGCAGGATGACAGGATCGGGTCCCGAAAAACGAACTGCAACATCGGCACCGGCTGGCGGTCCGAACACGATCTCTTCGACGCGGATCAGAGCGTGGGGGAATTCAGCGGGCAAGTCTTCGTTGAGTCTGCTGGCGATCGCCGGGATCATCGCGGCGTCCGCAACCCGGACGATGAGCTGGCCATAGCTGGCATCCGCCTGCTCTGGGTTGTATGTCAGCATGAAGCGGCTTGCACCACGCCCCACCAGGGTCGTCACATCTGTTACACCCTCTTCGGCCAGAAACATTTGTTCCAGACGTCGCATTTCGCGTTCGGTGACATTGATGTCGGTCCCTTGCGGCATCTGGAATTGGACATAGAAAATCGGGGTGTTCGACGCCGGGAAAAAGGCCTGCTTAACCTGACCGAAGGCCATCACCGACCAGACGGTGATCCCCAAGATTGTCAGCACGACCGGGATACGGGCGCGCAGCGCCAGCCACAGAAACCCGCGATAAACCCCATAGAAAGCGCCCTTGTAGGGATCATCCGAAATGTTCTTGGGGGCCTTGAGCAGCAGCTTGCCAAGATACGGCGTGACCGTTACGGCAAGAACCCAGCTCATGAGCAGCGATATGGCGATCACCGCGAACAACGAAAACAGGAACTCGCCCGTCGCATCGGGCGACAGACCAATCCCGGAAAAGGCCATGATCCCGATCACGGTCGCGCCGAGCAAGGGGATGGATGTGGAACCTTCTGTTTCGACCGCCGCGTCTTCCGCGCTCTTTCCCCGCGCCATGCCGATTACCATTCCCTCGGTGATGACGATGGCGTTATCAACCAGCATTCCCATTGCGATGATCAGGGCGCCCAGGCTGATCCGTTCCATCTGGATCCCGAACACCGACATGAAGAACAGCGTGGAGAAAACGGTGAGCCCGAGCGTTGTCCCCACCACAAGGCCCGCCCGCCAGCCCATGGTCAGCATCAGCGCCCCGACGACGATGGCGATGGACTGCCCTAGGCTGACAAGAAAACTCGAAACCGCCTCGTCGACCACAACATGCTGTTCATAGATAGGGGTGATCTCTACCCCCTCGGGCAACGCGGCCCTCAGCTGTTCGATCCGGTCCGAGACCGCAGCGCCGACCTCGACGACGTTCCGGTTTGTCAACGCCGACACGCCGAGAGTGAAGGCTGCTGCTCCGTTCTGGCGGATGATCTGGCTTGGCTGTTCGGCCTCATCGCGAGTGACACGGGCGATGTCGTTGACCGCCACTTGTCCGACCTCTCCAGCCACGCCAAGCCGCAGTTCTTCAAGCCCTTCGGGTGTTACATAACCCGGCGGAACCGACAGGCCGATACGTGCAGGGCCCTCGGTTATCTCGCCATTGGTGAACACCTGGTTCTCGTCCGTGAGAAGACCAAGTATCTGGTTGGGCGGAATCCCAAGTCCAGTGAGGCGGGCGGATGGGATCGAAATGGTGACCAATTCTTCGGCGAGGCCCTGAACCTCGACATTTGCGACCCCGTCGACAGTGACGAGTCCGACTCGCAACGACCTCGCCAGATCACGCTGCTGCTGTGGGGTCAGACCTTCGGTCGTCACAGCGTAGAACATGCCGAAGACGTCGCCAAAGTCGTCGTTTATGATGGGTGCGCGCGCGCCCGCCGGAAGCTCCCCCTCCACATCTCGGATTCGGCGTCGCATTTCGTCCCAGACCTGCGGGATTTCGTCACGACCATAGGTGTCCACGATGTCAACAGTAATCTGCGCCATGCCCGGCATCGACTTGGATTCGACCCTGTCCAGCTGCTTCATCTGCTGCAAAGCATTCTCAATGACGTCAGCGACTTCCTCCTCGACCTCGACGGCCGTGGCGCCGGGATAGGGCACGAAGACGAGCGCGGTCTTGAGGGTAAAGCTCGGATCTTCCAGACGGCCGACCGTGTTCAGCCCCCAGTAGCCACCGAACAGGCAGAAGATGATCGCAAGCCATACCGCGACGGGACGCTTGATGCTGGCGCGTGAAATGCTGAGTGCCATGAACTATTTTCGTCCTGTTAAAAGGGTAGGATCACAAACCCGAAACGACGACTGCCTGATCGTCGCTGAGCCGCCACCAGCCGCCAGACACGACCAGTTCGTTGCCCTCCAGACCGCCCAGAATGACAACCTCGTCATCAACGGGAAGCCCAAGCTGGACCGACCTGCGCGAGACCTGGCCGGATGATTCATTGTAGACCCAAATAGAAGGATTGGGTCGGCTCGTCGTGTCCACCGCTGAAACCGGAACGATGATGGCTTGTGGGCGACTTTCTTCTGCCGCAATGGCAATGCGCACATCCGCAATCATTCCTGGCAGCAGGCGCGGGTCGATATCGCCGGTGATGGCGAATTCCAGATCATAGGTCTGCGCCGTCTGGTCGGCATCGGTCGCAAAGGACCGGAATACGAGAGGTGCCGTGTAGCCCGGCACGGCTGGGAAACTCGCCACGATGTGGAAGGCGCCGGGTGTCGCTCGCGCAATGGCCGCAAGTTCCTCCGGCAGCGATATCACGACTAGCATCTCGTTGAGGTCCTG
Source organism: Hyphomonas sp. 34-62-18 (assembly GCF_002282565.1). Taxonomy (GTDB): domain Bacteria; phylum Pseudomonadota; class Alphaproteobacteria; order Caulobacterales; family Hyphomonadaceae; genus Hyphomonas. Next base: position 2,757 of record NZ_NCJT01000069.1, on the reverse strand, counting down.
CAAGCGTGCGACTGGGGCGGCCGAAGTAATGTTGACGTATTCCTCGACGAAGGTGCGCGCCACGATCGCGTCGAACGGCGCGACGATCTGGGTCTGTGAGAGACGCCGCCGTGCCTCTCGCAGCGCGACATCTGCCTGCGCGAATTGGGCGCGCGCAGTCTCGAGCCGGGCGTCGGCCGCGACACCCCGCGCGGCGAGACCGGCCGCGCGATTAAGCTCGGACTTCGAGAGATCGAAGGACGCTTGCGCCCGGTGGACCGTAAGCTCGAAATCGACCGGATCGAGCTCGGCAATAACGTCGCCCGCGCGGACCGTGTCGCCGGGCTCCACCGCGAGCCGAACGATCTGCCCCGATATCTGAAACGCAAAATCCACTGTCCGGGCAGGTTCGACGCGACCTGCGACGGTGCGGGATTGATTGACGGAGCGACTGATCACACGGGTGACTTCGACTGTGACCGGTCGTTCCGCGTTCCCCCCAGGCCGTGTGTCAACATCTGCCTCCGTGGTGCCCGTCGCGGTCTGAGCAAGCACGTCGGTCAGGAACGACGGAGCGAACGGAATTGCAACGGCAGCCACGCCTGCGACCAAGACAACAGACATTAATTGCTTCAAACGTCGTGTCTTTCTATTCGAGTTCATTGATCATGGTCCTCAATCGTTCGATGACGCGTTCCCCGATGTCCGCGCCGCCATCCGGAAGCTTCAAAAGCTTCTGGAACCTCAGCCCTTGGATCGCAAGGACGGCAATCATGGCACCCGGAGCGTCCTTCGTGTCGGACAGGATGCGCTCAAGATCGCCGGTCAGCTCAACGCGGAGTGGATCTAGCAGCTGTGGATCCGAGGCCGCGGCGGCGAGTATCGCCATGGACAGGTCATCGTCGACATCCTTGGATCGGGTGATGGTTTCAAGATGTCCTCGCAATGTGCGCGAGGACAGCCGCTCGGGCAGATCGTTAAGGAGCACGCGATGCGCCGAGAGCATTTGGTTCAAAAGTCCGGATAGCAGGGCTTTCTTCGTCGGATAGTTGTATAGCACCCCGCCCTTGCTCAGGCCGGACTCCTTTGCGACGGCGTCAATCGTTATTTTTCCAGCACCTTCACGCGCGGCAATCGCACGCGCCGCCTCGAGGATCCTCCGCGAGGTCTTTCCTTCTCCCGCAGCGAGTAGGCGCCCTTTCATTTCTGTACCATCCGGACGGTTAGGTTCGACAGGCAGCTATGTCTCGTTACCACCTAAGTCAAGCGTCCGGTGCACATCGCGTCAAAAAGGCGTGGCGCCTGCTGTCAAGAGTACATGAAGCCACCTGGATGTCCTCCTCCCGCTAAATCGAGCTATTGCCCGCGGAATAGACGTCTAGAAAGGTGTCGGTAGCTTTCGTGGAATGTTCTGATGCATCGATCCGAGGCTCGAGCGCCAACAGTCTCGGCATGATGACGCCGGACAGGGAGAGATGAATGAACTGACCGGCAGCAGTATGGCAATCCTGCACGTGCAGAGATCCCGCGTCGCGCATGCCTTGAAGGATCCGCGCGACAATTCCGGTAGCCCGCTTCGGACCCGCTTCCATGTATATGTCGCCTGCCTCGGGCAGAACCGAAACCGCACCAATGCAGGAACGCAATAGACGAATGTAGTCATCATCCATCACAAGGTCGATCATGCGCCGTGAGAGCTCTTCCAGGACGCTTCGCGGATCTTCTCTGCTTGATAGCGGTCGAGATATTTCGGCCGAGAGCCTGTCGCACTCCGCTTGCACAACGATCAGAAAGAGCTGTTCCTTGCTTGAACAATGAGCATAAAGGGTTGCCTTGGATACTTTCGCTTCCTCGGCAATCGCATCGACGCTGGCACCTTCGAAGCCACATTTCAGGAAAACGGTCCTGGCCCCTCTGAGCACATCGTCAACTTTACTGACCCTCATGCCGACCACCTCCCTCGCCTGCGAAGACGCCCTCGTGTTCCCAATTATGTGCAATCTCTCCCAGTGCGTCGAGAACGCTTCGCAAGTCGTTGCCGCGCGACGTCAGGCCATAGGTCACCGCAGGCGGAATGGTCTCAGCCTGTTCGCGCCAGATGACGTCAGCGCCTTGCAGCATCCGCAGACGCTCAGTCAGCATTCGGGTTGATATCCCCGGCACAGCTCGCTTCAGCGCCCCGAACCTTTGCGGCCCCTGATCACTCAGGACCCAGATGATGTAGGTGGTCCAGGGTCCCATGAGCAGACGCAAAATCGAGTCCATCGGGCACTGTGGCGGGACCTTGGGCATCGCTGTTCACCCTCGGGCTATGCAGTTACTTTTCCGTTCCTACTTTATTTTTCGCCATGCATCAACTATTCAGTGTCTTCACGAGACACGCGAGGTCTCCCTGCAAACCGGGAAGGACAAACGGACATGGCCCGCCAACCCACGTTCTTCATTCCCCACGGGGGCGGCCCCTGCTTCTTCATGGACTGGAACCCGCCCGATGAGTGGGACCGGCACCGGCAGTTCCTGAAGGATCTGCCGGGCACGCTGCCTGAGCGCCCCAGGGCGCTCTTGGTGATCTCGGGTCATTGGAAAGAGCCTGCCTTTACCATGCAGACCAACCCTGCCCCACCGCTTCTGTTCGACTACGGCGGTTTCCCGCCCCATACCTACGAGTTGACCTGGCCTGCCCCCGGCGATCCGGCGCTGGCGGAGCGCGTGCATGACCTGATCCGCGCCGCGGGTCTCCCCGCCGCAAAGGATGCCGAACGGGGGTTTGACCACGGC
>NZ_NCJT01000301.1 GCF_002282565.1 Hyphomonas sp. 34-62-18 | reverse complement strand
TCCAGCTCCTCGGCGGTCCACCAGGAGTTCATCGGGGTTGCAATGGCGCCGAGGCTGAGCGCCGCATAGAAACCCAGCGGCCACTGCGGATAGTTCCGCATGACGATGGCCACCCGGTCGCCCTTTTGAATGCCGTATTTGTCGCGCATCTCGGCAGCGAGCTTGCGAACGGCAAGGTTCAGCGCGCCAAAAGTGACGCGTTCATTCTGATAAACGAGGTAGGTGCGTTCAGCGAACTGTTGCGCCGCAAGTTCCAGGATAACCGGAATGTTGGGCGGCGCATTCTTGTAGACCTTCATTGGCACGCCGCGAATGACGGCCTCTTCCAGCTCCAGTGGCGATCCAGGCGCGGCCAGCAAGGCGTTGGCCTGAGCGATCGACATTGCGGGCCAATTCGGGGGAAGAAGGTCTGTCGACATGGGTTTCCTCGGGTTGTTTCTTTGCTGACGCCAAACAACCACGCGGACGCCGGATAATGAAGAGGCTCACATGCGACACGGCGTCATTTTTGTGTGACCAAGTCTCCAATTCGGCCGTTTTGCGGCAAATTTTTCTGCCGCGCACGCCTGATCACTCAATTTTGGGAGAGTTGCACCTCCTCACCGGATCGCCACCAGCTCGTCGAGATCGGTGTCCGGGTTGAACTTCCTGGGCCGCGATTTCCAGGCCCAGCCAAACAGCACTGGCAGCGCAATTACGATCAATCCGATCTTGATGATGGCCGAAGCGGTGATATTGCCAACCCCAATCGGCAAAGAGAACAGCAAAGCTGCCAGCATCGCCAGAGCGCCGAATGCGAAACATACAAGCGGCCAGTAAATCTCGGCTCGCTCACCCGCACGGAACTCGGCTGCAGGGTTGGCGCGCCGCACGCCGAGGGCCACAAGCCATAGCATCGGATAAAATGTTTCGGCCCGATCCTCGAAATTGGCAAAGCCGGCATAATGCATGTTGGAAATCGTGACGCTGGAAACCGAACCTGTCAGTTCCATCAGAAGCCGGCCGGGCTGCCCCCGGCTCGGCGCCCAGGCAATCCGCACCCTGCGGACGCGTTTATAAGGGATTGTCAGCTGCAGCGCGCCGTCAGGCCCATGCCTTTCCAGACGGTCTGCATAGGCCTGCCAGAGAACCTCCCCCTTCTCGAAGGCGGAGGTTCTCTGGCGGTATTCCTTGATGTCCATTGTGTCCCCGACGGATTGGGAAACAGACTAAGCCTTATTTGCCGTAGTCGCAAAAGCGCAGTTGGCGGCTCGTGCCATCGCGATCCTGGACGGTGTAGGATTGCCCGGTCAGGCCGCTTTCGTCGCAAAGATAGCCAATCTGATACATGGCCAGCTTCACTTCATTGTCAGGGTGAAGGTCGTATTGGGTCATCAGGTCAATCGCATCCTGATGGCGCCCCAGCTGCATGAGCGCATTGAAACGTTCCGTGTTGGTCGTATCGGCAGAAGCAAGAAGCGCGTTCAGAGCCTCAACTTGGGCGCGGGCCTCCGGGAGCTTCGCCTTTGCGCGGCGCGCAGCATCCGTATCCGGATGATTAGCCATCACTTCATCAAAGTAACCGACAGCGCCTGGAAGATCATAGCCCGTAGGGCTCATGCTCAGAGCGCCGAGTTCATAGAGTACATCGGCCTTCTGTTCCGGTGTAAGTTCTGGATCACCAACCAGCTGCATTAGGCGCTGAATGGCCGTGGGCACATTTCCGGCGGCTTGAAGCTCGTCGGCCGTGCTCATCCCCAGTTCGTACTGGGAGGGCACAACCACCGGCGCTGGCTCATCGGTGGCAGGCGCCTGTGTGGCACATGCGGCCAGAACCAGTGCCGAAGCGACTGCGGCAAGGCTGAAACGGATCATATCAAACTTCCTTCCTGCGTGCGGAATCATGGGTTTCACGCACTCTCCATAGCCTGCAAGACTGCAGCGGCACAGGGCAGAAGTGTGATGTTAGTGTGGCAAAACCTCAGGCAGACGCCAGCCGCTCAATTGCTGACAGGTCGCCCCGGCCCAGCGCCTCAATCGCGCGCGATGCAATGTGGCGCGCTGTGAGACCGGCGTGCTCGTACATCGCCGCAGGCGTGTCCTGGTCCTGGAACACATCAGGCAGCGTCATCACCCGCACCTTGAGGCCCCTGTCCAGCCCGCCGCAATTGGCAAGGTGTTCCAGCACGAAACTTCCAAAGCCGCCACGCGCGCCTTCTTCTATCGTGACGAGCACTTCATGCTCTCGGGCGAGGCGTTCCACCAGCTCCGCGTCCAGAGGTTTTGCAAAGCGGGCGTCAGCAACGGTGGCGCTGAGCCCCTGCGCCGCCAGCATGTCGGCAGCCTTGAGCGCCTCCTGCAGCCGTGTCCCGTAGGACAGGATCGCAATGGCTGTTCCTTCGCGGACAACCCTGCCCTTCCCGATCTCCAATGGTTTCAGAATCTCGGGGATATCAACGCCAAGCCCTTCGCCGCGAGGATAGCGGAAGGCGCTGGGGCGGTCGTCAATCTGAAGCGACGTCAGCACCATGCGGGCAAGCTCTGCCTCGTCGGACGGCGCCATGCAGACCATGCCCGGCAAGGCGCCCAGATACCCGACATCGAAGCTGCCCGCATGGGTCGCGCCGTCAGCGCCAACCAGGCCAGCCCGGTCAATCGCAAACCGAACCGGCAGTTGCTGGATTGCCACGTCATGCACGACCTGGTCATAGCCGCGCTGAAGGAATGTCGAGTAGATCGCGCAGAA
>NZ_NCJT01000068.1 GCF_002282565.1 Hyphomonas sp. 34-62-18 | reverse complement strand
CTCGGCAAGCTGCTCGGCAAACTGGCGCTTCGACAATCTCTCGAACCGGCGCTGTGAGATATTGAGCCCCCAATTGGACGGCCACCACCAGCGTCCGTGTCCTCCATAAGAAGGACTATGTGTCATCCCATTTGCAAACTCTGCGGCAGATTTGCGGAGGGCCTTGAGATCTTGTTCGGCAAGCGAAGCGTCTAGGCGCCGGACAACATTGAGATGCATGGATCGAAGCATCTCCTGAAGGCCCGATCGTCTCAACGACAGTGCTTTGTGAAATGCTTCGACCGCTACGGTGACGACCGTCGAAAATACGGCCATGATACCTGCAAATGCAGCGAGCGCGACGAGCCAGCTCATTCGCGGGCGCTCACTGAATCGATGACACGCCCGGCAGATTCGCGAACCATATCAAGTCCTCCCACTACTTGATCGTTAATCAATCGTTAGCAGATGGCCGCCGCAGGGAAAGCCCTAATTAATCTACGGAATTTTGAAGGTGCCGGCGTGTTGACTGCCCCTGCCATCTTAAGCGGGTTCAAGTCTGCAATCTGAGAATCCGGGGGCGGCGATGCAAAACCGGTTGGCTGCTGCTGTATGTCGTTAGTTCTTTTGAGACATGGGACCGCCTGACGTACGAAGGGGCTGCCCGCAGTCCGTGTTGACGATTTCGGTCATTGACGCCGACCACGATCAGGAAGGCGGAGATAACGGCGCAATCGGAGTTACAACCAGCATTTGATCGTAAGATATTGAAACAGTCCGTCATTGACGCCGACCACGATCAGGAAGGCGGAGATAACGGCGCAATCGGAGTTACAACCAGCATTTGATCGTAAGATATTGAAACAGTCCGATCATTCGCCATGCGTTGCTGTTATGGAGGTTTAGGGTTGAATTTTGCTGCACATTCTGCTGCACAATTTGCTACGCGCCAAATCTATTTAGTTCAATTTTACAGGGCACTAAAAGGCGCTTACTAGAGTGTCGCCGGACTCCTCCTCCGCCAGCCTATTCAGGTATTAGTGACAAGCTGCCCCTCTGATTGATGTGAGGTCCGTCATGCCGTCGCTGTTCTTCATCACCCATCCAGAGGTCATTGTGGATCCGGCGATTCCCATCGAGCGCTGGCACCTCAGTCCCAAGGGCGCCGCTCGCATGGCAACCTTTGCTGCTTCAGACCAGATGGCCGGTGTCACGGCCATCTGGTCGAGCGCTGAAACGAAAGCGCTGGAAACCGCTGAAATACTGGCCAGGCAGCTGCGTCTGCCTGTTCAGGTGGCTCAGGCGCTGGGCGAGAATAACCGGCAAGCGACCGGTTTCCTGCCGCCGGCGGAGTTTGAAGAAGTGGCCAACGCTTTCTTTGCCCATCCGGAAGAAAGCGTGCGCGGCTGGGAACGCGCCGTGGATGCGCAGGCCCGGATAAAGATGGCGTTTTCAGACATTACCCGGCACACCCCCGTTGGTGACATAGCTGTCGTCTCTCATGGCGCTGTCGGCACACTGCTTTACTGCGCTCTGACGGCAGAGCCGATCAGCCGGCGGTATGACCAGCCATTCCAAGGCAACTACTGGCGTGCGGACTTTCCTGGCCTGATACCGGCAATGGGCTGGACACCGATCGCCCCCATATGATCGCCCATCACATCGCCCGCATGCTGCGCGCCTTCAAATCAGGCACAGCTGATGCGAGTTGCCTTCAACAATTCCCATCATGGTAGAATTCACCCTGCAGATACGAGAAACTCGTCCGGTAACCTTAGTTTGAGGTTGAACCGGTCTGCGAATGCCCTCTAAGACTATGCGCGGGGCGGGCTTCCAGACTGCTGCATTTCGGCCAGAAGGGCGGGAAAGAGTGACGGAATTAATACGGAAAGCCGTTGAGGCGCCGCGCGCCAGCGCTTGGGTTTCCTTGACCGGTTCCGGCATTCCAACCCTCGTATCGGTAGGCGCTCCACCCTCCACTGAGTCCGCTCCCGCCGCATTGCCGCCTGTCTATCCAGAGTGGTTGGGGGACCGTTCCTTTGCCGCCGATCACGGGGCGCGCTTCAACTATGTTGCAGGCGAAATGGCGCGCGGAATTGCAACGCCCAAGATGGTTATCGAAGCAGCGCGCGCAGGCTGTGTTGGGTTCTATGGCAGCGCCGGCCTTCCGGTAGCGGAAATCAAATCTGGCGTTGCCGGAATCAAAGCGGCGCTCGGCGCTGATGCCCGCAACTGGGGCGCAAACCTGATCCACTCCCCGCAGGAGCCCGGCCAGGAAGCTGCGGTGATTGACCTGTTTCTGGCTGAAGGCGTCACCCGCGTTTCCGCCTCCGCCTTCATGCGCCTCACGGCGGATGTTGTCCGCTACACGGCCCTCGGCCTTACCCGCGCTGCAGATGGCACCATCCGCCGCGCTCATCATGTCTTCGCCAAAGTCTCGCGCGCCGAAGTCGCCGAAGTCTTCATGGCCCCCGCCCCGGAAAAGATGCTTCAGCAGCTTGTCGCATCAGGCGCCATAACTTCTGCCCAGGCAGAGCTTGCCGCGCAGGTGCCGGTCGCGGCTGACATCACAGCCGAAGCAGACTCCGGCGGCCACACCGACAATCGCCCAGCCGCACCCCTCTTCAGCTCTCTGGCCGCCGCCCGCGCCAGGATCGCGCAGCGCCACAATCTGGCCGAAAGCAGAATCCGCATCGGCCTCGCCGGCGGTATCGCCACGCCGCAATCGGTTGCCGCCGCCTTCCAGATGGGCGCCGCCTATGTGCTCACCGGTTCCATCAATCAGAGCGCAGCTGAATCGGGTCTCGCCCTGCCTGGCCGGAAACTGCTCGCCAAGGCGGGGCCCGCTGATGTGGCAATGGCACCGGCTGCCGACATGTTCGAGCAGGGTGTCCAGGTTCAGGTTCTGAAGCGCGGAACGCTCTTTGCCATGCGCGGGAAGAAGTTCCACGCCTTCTATCGCAGCGGCGCGTCCTATGAGACGCTGCCTCCCGAGGATCAGAAGTGGATCGATGACGTTCTGGGAGAGCCTTTCGAAACCGCATGGCAGGCCACGCGCAGCTACATCCAGAGGGTCAATCCTGCGGAAGCCGCGCGCGCCGAAGCCGATGGCAACAAGCGGCTTGCCCTGGTTGCGCGCCGCTATCTGTTCATGGGCGCCCAATGGGCCCGTGAAGGCCAGGCTGACCGCATGGCTGATTATCAGATATGGTGCGGCCCGGCGATGGGCGCTTTCAATGAGTGGGTCGCCGGCAGTTTTCTTGAGCCGGTCGAGGCCCGCACCGTCCGGCAGATCGCGTCCCTGCCGAGCTGTTTTCCTACCGGCCTGTTCCCTTCGAGTAAGTTCATGACCGAGCCCCGCAAGCTTTCCCACTACGATCCGGCCGCTCCGATTGCGGTCGTCGGCATCGGCGCGATCTTTCCAGGGCGCGGCGACACGACGGGCTTCTGGCGCGATATTTTCGAAGGCCGGGACCTGCTCACCGACACCCCGCCCACCCACTGGCTGGTGGACGACTATTACGATGCCAATCCCCTTACGCCGGATCGCACCTATGGCCGGCGCGGCGGCTTCCTCTCGCCCGTCGCCTTTGATCCCCTCGCCTTCGGCATCCCGCCGGCTGCCCTACAGACAACAGATACTGCCCAGCTCCTCGCCCTCGTCGCCGCCAAGATGACGCTCGACGATGCCGAGCGCGACAGCGGCGGGAAGTTTGACCGCGCACGCACTAGCGTCATCCTCGGCGTCGCCTCGGCCACCGAACTCACAGCCCACATGGCAGGCCGTCTCCAGCGGCCCGCCTGGGTCAATGCCATGCGTCAGGCGGGCCTGCCGGAAGACGAAGTGCAGGACATCGCCCGCCGCATCGAAAGCCACTACACCGACTGGAAGGAAAGCACCTTCCCTGGCCTGCTCGGTAACGTCGTTGCCGGCCGTATTGCCAACCGGCTCGATCTCGGCGGCAGCAACTACGTCACCGACGCCGCCTGCGCCTCAAGCCTCTCCGCGCTCCAGATCGCCCTGCACGAACTGCGCGCAGGCGATTCCGACATGGTGCTGACCGGCGGCGTCGATGCCCTGAACGACATCCTGATGTTCATGTGCTTCTCGAAAACGCCGGCACTCTCGCCCACGGGCGATTGCCGGCCGTTCTCCAACAACGCTGACGGTACGATGCTCAGCGAAGGCATCGGCATGATCGCCCTGCGCCGCCTCGAGGATGCTGAGCGCGATGGCAACCGCATCTATGCGCTGATCCGGGGCATCGGCGGCGGCTCCGATGGCAAGGGCACCGCCATCTACACGCCCCTGCCCTCCGGCCAGGCCCGCGCCCTTCGCCGCGCCTATGACCAGGCAGGCTATGGCCCGGATGCCGTCGATCTCGTCGAAGCGCACGGCACCGGCACCAAAGCAGGCGACAAGGCAGAACTTGAAGGGCTCCATCTGGTGTTCAGCGAACACGCTACCGGCAAAGAGCCCTGGTGCGCCATCGGCTCGGTCAAATCCCAGATCGGCCACGCCAAGGGTGCCGCCGGCTCTGCCAGCCTCGTCAAAGCCATTCAGTCGCTGCACCGGAAAATCCTTCCGCCCACGATCAAGATCGAGGAACCGGCCGACGTCATCCGCGACAGCGCCTGCTTCTACGTCAACACCGAAGCCCGTCCCTGGGTCAGCGCCGATATCCGCCCCCGCCGCGCCTCGGTCAGCTCCTTCGGCTTCGGCGGCAGCAACTTCCACGTCGCCCTGGAAGAATATACCGGCCCGAATGCCCCCAAACCCGAGCGTGTCTTTCCCGCCGAACTCTTCCTCTACAGCGCTGACAACAGCGCCGCGCTGGCGCAAGCACTCAGCGCCGCCGCCCAGACCAGCCTCACCGAAGACGCGTTCGCGGCCACAGCCGAAGCCACCCTCAAACGCTTCAACACCAGCGCGCCGATCCGCGCCGCCATTACCGCCACCAGCCCGGAAGACCTCGCCGCCAAGGCCGCCCGCCTTGCCGCGCAGATCGCAGATGGCTCGGCTGGCCGCGCGCCCCTGCCGCAGGGCTGCAGCCTGTCGCTTACGCCCGCCACCCCTGACAAGATCGCTTTCCTCTTCTCCGGCCAGGGTAGTCAGTATACGGGCATGGGCGCAGACCTTGCGATGGCCTTCCCCGCCGCCCGCGCCGTGTGGGACGCTGCCGCCAGCCATCCCGTCACTGGCGCGCTGAAGCTCCACCGCCTTGCTTTCCCGCCGACGGCCTTCGACCAGGTGGAATTCGGCAACCAGACCAAGCGTCTCACTGCAATGGAGCACGCCCAGCCAGCGATCGCCGCCGTTGCCCTCTCCCACCTCGCCCTGATCGACGCTCTCGGTCTCGAAGCTGACATGACCGGTGGCCACTCCTTCGGCGAGATCATGGCGCTTCATCATGCCGGCGCGTTTGACGCTGACGCGGCCCTCACCATCGCCGCGGCCCGCGGCCGCGCCATGGCCGATGCCGCTGCCTCCAATGAAGGCGCAATGCTCGCGGTCCAATGCGAGGCCGGCGCCGTTCGCGATCTCGTCGCTCAGATTGGCGGCGGCCTCGTCATCGCCAATGATAATGGCCCCAGCCAGGTGGTCCTCTCCGGCCCGGTCGCCGCTATCCAGAAGGCCGAAGCGATGATCGCGGAACGCGGCGTCAAGGCCCGCCGCCTGCCGGTTGCTACCGCCTTCCATTCCAGCGTCGTCAGCCCAGCCGTTGATCCGTTCAGGGAGATTCTCGCTGCCCAGAAGATCAAGAAGCCGCGCCTGCCGGTCTATGCCAATGCCACCGCCGCGCCCTACAAGGCCAAAGCCGCTGACATGGCTGGCGAGATCGCCTCGCAGGTCGCAACCCCTGTCCGCTTCCGCGAAGAGATCGAAGCGATGTATGCTGCCGGTGCGCGCATCTTCGTCGAGATCGGCCCCGGCAATGTCGTCGGCGGCCTTGTCGCCGACACGCTCGGCGCCCGCGATCATCTCGCCGTCTCGCTCGACAACAAGCGCGTCAATGGCGTCACGCAATTCCTCTCCGCTCTCGGTACGTTGAGCGTCGCGGGCATCCCGCTCGATTTTGCCGCCCTGCTCAGCGAAACGCCGCCGCCGGCTCCAAAGGCGCCGCCATCGCGTCATGCGGTGATGCTCACCGGCGCCAATCACGACCGCCCCTACCCCCCCAAAGACGGCGCCGCAGGCCGCGCGCCGCCCAATCCGCCGCGTGTTCAGCGGGCCGCTCCTGCTTCAACTCCCCCTTCTCCTCCCTCCTCCCAGCCCATTGCCGCCGCTCCAGAAAGGATCTCGACCTCAATGCCTGATCTGCCCCGCCCGACCGATCCTTCCCAGCTTCCGGCACCCGCGTCTCACCCCTTCGCCGCGCCTGCCAGCGCCATAGAGCGCATCTGGCACGAAGTTTCCCAGCGCCATCAGGATTACCTGCAGACCACCGCTGCTGCCCACACGGCCTACCTGAACGCGGCCGCTGCCCTGCTCGGCGGCGCCCAGATTCCGCAGGCCACGCATCCCGTTCCGGCCCCCGCCCCCGCCTTGCCACCTCCCGCCGCGCCAGCGCCTCAAGCTGCGGCGGCGCCTCCCCCGGCGCCGGCACGCCCCGCTGAAATCAACATCGCGCCCGCCCCTGCCGCTGCCAAGCCGTACACGAACGGGGCTGCCGCGCCGCAGGCCCCAGCCCCGAAACCACAGCCCGCGCCTGCGCCCGTAAAAACATCCGGCGGCCCAGACCCCATCGCCCTCGTCCGCGCAATCATCTCCGAAAAGACGGGTTATCCAGAAGACATGCTCGAAATCGACATGGACCTTGAAGGCGAACTCGGCGTCGACTCCATCAAGCAGGTCGAAATCCTCTCCACCCTGCGCGACCGTGTACCGGAATTGCCGGAAATCGCCCCGGAGAAACTCGTCGAACTGCGCACCATCGCCGCCATCGCCGCCATGCTCGGCAGCGTCCCTGCCCCCGCGCCCGCCGCTCCGGCCCCACAGGCGCCCGCCCCAGCAACTGCCATATCAGCCAGCAATGGCGTCACGGTCGCCGTCGTCCGTTCCCTGATTGCCGAAAAAACCGGCTATCCAGACGACATGCTCGAAGAAGACATGGATCTCGAAGGCGAGCTTGGTGTCGACTCCATCAAACAGGTGGAGATCCTTTCGGCCCTGCGCGACCGGTATCCTTCGCTGCCGGAAGTCGATCCGGAAGACATTGCCGAGCTGCGCACCATCCGGAAGATCGCCGATTTTTTTGCCTGAGGGATGGCGGGCCGGCCCCTGCCGCCCCCCGTCCCGCGCCGCCTGAAACAATCCTGCCAGCTTATACGTGCGAGGTGCGCCCCGCCCGTTGGGAAGCGGTCGCGCCTGCCGCTGGCCTGCCCGTCTCCACACCTGTGGAGATCACGCTGGCGGAGCCCGCTGCGGCCAAGGCGCTGCAGGCGTCCTTCGCGGGGGCAGGCGTATCTGCTATCCTGGTTCCAACCCCCAGCGGAACCGCTCAAACTGTTCTCTTCACGGAAGGGCTCGCGGTAGCCCCGATGACTGCCCGCCACTGGGCCGCCCTTGCCGCCTCCCGGCACGCGCGCAAGCCCGGCGCAAAGCTGATCTTCCTGCAGCGCCTTACCGCCGATACCGGCCTTGAAGGCCTCTCGCGCACGCTGCGGCGCGAATGGGCGGACGTCATGACGGCCTGCTGGACGCTGCTTGATGATACTCCCGGTGAGGTGATCGCTGGCTGGCTGGGCAGCGGTTCTGAAGACCTCTGGATTTCGCCGGACGGTACCGCTCGGCGCGCCGCGCTCGGGCCGTTCATCTCGCCACACGCCATCCCGCCGGCGGCTCCCGGTCTGTGGCTGGTCACAGGGGGCGCACGCGGCGTTACAGCTACTTGCGCCGTCGAGGTCGCCCGCCAGTCCGGCGGCACTTTCATTCTCGCGGGGCGCTCTGCTGAAACGGCCTGGCCGGAAGGCGTAGCCGAAACCACCGAGATCAAAGCTCTCAGGGGCCTAATGGCGTCAGCCGCCGTCCAACGCGGCGAGAAGCCTTCGCCCGCCGCCATAGACAAGGCCGCCCGCGCCGCCCTCGCAGGCCTGGAAATTCGCGCGACTCTGGCAGAAATCCGCTCTACGGGCGCCCAGGCGCATTACCTCCAGATGGACACTTCAGACCCCGGCTCGGTCGAGGCAACACTCGCCACAATCCGCCAGCGTTTCGGCGCGATCACCGGCCTTATCCATGGCGCCGGTGTGATTGCAGACCGTCTGGTGGAGGAAAAAACCGAAGCCGAACTCCGCCGGGTTCTCGCCACCAAGGCCGAAGGTCTTTTCCACATCCTCGCGCGCATTGACCGTACCGCCCTCCGCCATGTCGGCCTCTTCTCCTCGGCGTCTGCCTTCTTCGGAAACCGCGGCCAGTCAGACTACGCCATGGCCAACGCTATCCTCGCCAATGCGGGCCGCGCCCTGCAGGCAGAATTGCCCGGCGGCAGGGTCAAAGTATTTGATTGGGGCCCCTGGGAAGGCGGCATGGTCGATGCCACCCTCGCCAGCCATTTCAAACAACAGGGCGTCCCGCTTATCCCGCTAGCGGAAGGCGCACTTATCTTTGCCCATGAACTCCTGGCCGGAGACCCCGCCGATGTCGAACTTGTCGTCGGCACAGTCTGGAGCGACACATGAGCCGGTTTGAACCCATCGCCATCGTCGGTGAAGGCTGCGTGCTGCCGGGCGCGTCGTCTCCCGATGCGCTTTGGGATATCGTCGTTCAGAAACGCATCGTAACCCAGCGCGTCTCCCCGGCCCGCCTCAGTCTCGCTGATCGCGGCGCTGCCAATCCCGCCTGGGTTTCCGGCCTTGTGGAAGAAGATCCGGATAAAGAAGATCAAGCGCTGGATCCCGTCTGCCGCTGGCCGTTGAGGGCCGTGCGCGATGCCTGGCGCAGCGTTGCCACTGATCACATCGCGCCTGCACGCCGCGCCGTCATCTTGGCAAACCTTCTCTATCCCAGCCGCGCCAAGGCCGCTTATGCCGCTGACATCTGGCGCGATGGCCGCACTGATCGCCCCCTCACCGACACTCTGAACTCTGCCTATCCAGCCCGTCTCATTGCAGAGGCCATCGGTGCTACCGGCCCAGTCCTCGCGCTGGATGCAGCATGCGCGTCCTCACTCTACGCGCTCGAAATCGCCTGCTGTAAACTCGCCGCTCATCAGATCGACATTGCCGCCGTCGCTGGCGTCAATGCCGCCGACAATCTGATCCTGCATATCGGCTTCAGCGCGCTCAAGGCGCTCAGCCCCACTGGCCGCTCCCGTCCTTTCATCGACGGCGCAGACGGTCTCGTCCCGTCCGAGGGTGCTGCGGCAGTCATTCTCAAACGGCTCTCGGATGTGAAAAAGGGAGAGATCGTTCACGGCGTTATCCGCGGTATCGGCCTCTCCAATGATGGCCGCCGAAAGGGCCTCCTCGCGCCAGATGCCACCGGTCAGGCCGAAGCCATGCGCCGCGCCTATGCCGATAGCGGCGTTGATCCGGACACGGTTCACTTCCTCGAATGTCACGCCACCGGCACACCCGTCGGGGATGGCGTGGAAGTGGCTTCCTCCGCCAGTATCTTCGGCGCCCGCCGCCTCCCCGCCGGGTCCCTTAAGGCCAACACCGGCCATTTGATCACCGTCGCCGGCCTCGCCAGCGTCCTGAAGCTCACCGCCGCGCTGCGCCACGAAACGCTGCCCGCCATGCCGCTTGATGGCAAGCTCCTGCCCAGCCTCGGCGGCGACACCCTCACGCCCCTGTCTGAACCCGAACCTTGGGCGCGCGGGAAAGCGCCTCGCCGAGCCGCCATCAGCAATTTCGGCTTCGGCGGCAACAACTCCCACCTCATTCTCGAACAGCACGAACCCCGCACCCGCGCCGTCAAGGGCGCCAGACTCCCCCAATCCCCGGCCGCAGACGAAATCGTCATCTGCGGCATTGGCCTCCTCGCGGGTCCAGACCGAGGCGAACGCGCCGTCCTCCGCCGTCTGATGAATGCCCCGCTTCAGTCCGCCGCCGAAACTGCCGAAGTCGGCGCCGACCCCATCCGCGCCCGCACTCCGCCTGCCGACCTCCTGCGCGCAGAGCCCCAGCAACTCGCCATCTTCGATGTCGCCACCATGGCGCTCGAAGGCATCGCCCGCCCCGCGCCGGAAGCTTGCGGCGTGTTCACCGGCGTTGCCTGCGCCAATGACAGCGCCCGCTGGCTGCTGCGGGAACGCGCCGCCTCCGAAGGAACCGCCACACCCGCGGCCTTGAACGCCATCGCCCCGCCCCTCCTTGCTGCAGACGTCCTCGGCGCCATGGCCAACATGACCGCAAACCGCCTCACCGTCTCGGAAGACTTCCGGGGCCGGGGTTTCGCCATCGCCGCTGAAGACGCCTCCGGCCTCGCCGCCCTTGATGCCGCATGCGACGCGCTCCGTCAGGGTACGCTCGATCTCGCCATCGTCGCCGCTGCGGACTTCGCCACCGAGACCGTCACCGCCTCCCACATGACGGCCCGCCCCGCAGACCTCGCCGCCGCTCTCGTCCTCAAACGCCGAAAGGACGCCGAAACCGCAGGCGACCCCATCCTCGGCACAGTCACCGACATCGACTGGACCGCTGCATCATCTCCCCCAACGCCGGGCCTCATCCAGGCCGCCTATGGTAGCGCCCCGGTCGCAGACGCCCTCTTCGGTCTTGCCGCCCGCCTCGCGCTCGCCGCGCGGGGCCTGGCGCCAGCTGCCACCGAAACCATCGCCGCCCCCTGCCTCGCCGATCCCGTCCCATCCTTCAGCGTCAGCGCCAGCACCGCTTCAGCGACCATCACGCCCGCCCCGGTGCGTCCGTCGCCGGACATGCTCCGCCCCACGCCCCATCTCTTCTGGGCCGCTGCCGCCAGCCGCGCCACCCTCGCCAAAAAGCTCGCTGCCGGCAAACCCGGCGGCACAGGCAAACACCGCATTGCCCTCCTCGCGCCGGATGCAGACAAGCTCCGTGCACTGTCTGACACGGCCGCCGCTGCGCTCACCGCAGACACCGCCCCCGAAGGCGACGGCATCTTCTATGGCGCAGGCGACCCCGAAGGCGAGCTCGCTTTCGCTTTCACCGGTTCTGCCGCCTCCTACCCCCGCATGGGGCGCGGCCTTCTCGCCGCCTTTCCGGAAGTCGCCTCAAGCCTGAGCGCCATCCCCGCCGCTCAGGCGATGACGCCCCTGCTCGCCAAATCCAGCCTGACCGAGTTTGAACAGCTCTGCGCCGTCAGCCTGCTGACACAAGCCCACACCATCCTCCTGCGCGATGTGCTGGGCCTCCAACCCAGCGCCGCCCTCGGCCTGTCACTCGGTGAAAGCAACGCCCTCTTCGCCTTCGGCTACTGGAAGGATATGGGCGGCCTGCTGGAGGACATTTCCAACGCCGCCATGTATGAGCGCCATCTCGGTGGAGATTTTGAAACAGCAAAGGAAGCCTGGGGCCCCAACGTGCCCACAGACTGGACCAATTGGCGCCTGCGCGCGCCGATAGCCGGCGTGCGCAAGGCCGTCGCGGCCCATCCGAATGTAGAGATCACCATCATCTATTCGGATATGGACTCGATGATCGGCGGCCCGGCAGAGGCCTGCCGCGCGGTTGCCGAATCCCTTGGCAAGGGCGCGGGCGCATTGATGCACCAGCATCTCATCGTCCATGCCAGCGCCATGGCCCCCTTCGCGGAAAAATGGCGCGAGCTTCACACCCGGCCCGTCTCCCGCGTCGAGCATGGCCCCCGCCTCTACGCCAACGCCATCAACGCCGCCTACAAGCCTACCAGGGCGAAGGTGGCCGACATGCTCACCCGGCAGGCCGTCACCACGGTCGATTTCCCCGCCACGGTTCGCCAGGCCTGGGAAGATGGTGTGCGGACCTTCGTGGAACTCGGCCCCCGCGACTCCCTCACCCAATCCATCCGCCTCACCCTCAAGGACAAGCCGCACCTCGCCATCGCGGCGGACGAGATCGAGAGCGCAGACCTCACTCAGATCGCCCGCCTCGCTGCCACGCTCTTCGCTGCCGGCCATCCCATCCGTATCAAGACGGTCTCCGAGCGCCTGGACACAGCCCGCGCTCACCCATGGACGACCCCAAAGCCTGCCGCTGTCACGCGCCCGGCGAAATACGAAACACCAAAAGTTCCCCCACGCTCGGAGACTATCGCTGGCCGCAGTCCGCGCCCCAGCATGCCAGCCGCGCCGCCTTTGCCTTCCCCCGTCTACATGCGCCTTACGCCTGAGCCTGTACCAGCAGGCCCAATCCCCTTCCCGCCGCCGCCCGGCACGGGCCACGCGTCTCCAGCACAGCCGGCCGCCCTGCCCCCGCCCACCAGCATCGTCTCCGGCCGCCAGCCTCTCAAGAGGCGCGCGCCCACCGGCAAGACCTGGGATCGCCCCGCCATCGAGGCGGCGTCCCGCGGCCCCATGTCTGCCTTCTTTGGCGAGGCATTTGCCGATCAGGACCAGTATGCCCGCAATGTCCGCCTGCCTGCGCCGCCGCTTCTGCTGGTAGACCGTATCACGGGGCTCGACGCTGCCCCGCTTGTCGATGGCAAAGGCGTTATCTGGACCGAAACCGACCTTACAGCCGATCATTGGATGATGCAGAACGGCCGCATCCGTCCCGGACCTCTGATCGAATGCGGACAGGCAGACCTCACCCTCATCGGCTGGATGGGCGCAGACCTCCGTAACCGGAACGATAGAGTCTATCGCCTCCTCGGCTGCGAGATCACCTTCCATGAAGGCGGTCTCCCTGAGGCGGGTGACACGCTGAAATTCCAGATCGAAATCACCCAGCATGCCACCTTCGCCGGCGTACGGATGTTCTTCTTCCAGTATGACTGCGAAGCAGGTGGCCGCCGCGCCTTCTCTGTCCGCCAGGGCCAGGCAGGCTTTTTCACCGACCAGGAACTTGCCTCGGGCAAAGGCGTCGTCTGGGACGCCGCCAGCGAGCCGCCCCCCACCGCCAACCCCGCGCCCATCGACACCGCGCGTGCCAGCCGCAAACGCGCATTCTCCGCTGATGATGTGTCCGCCTTCCGCCGGGGGGATGCGTTTGCATGCTTCGGACCGGGATTTGAGCTTTGCGCCGCACATTCTTTCCCGCCGCATCTGCCGAATGGGAATCTCTCCTTCTTCGACGATGTGCCCGAATTTGATCCGCAGGGCGGCCCCTGGAAACGCGGCTATCTGAAGGCCCGCGCCGTCACGCCCAAAGACGCCTGGTTCTATGAGGGTCATTTCCATAACGATCCCTGCATGCCGGGCACGCTGATGGCGGAAGCGGCCGTGCAGGCGCTGGAATTCTACGCCGCCGCGCTCGGCCTCACGCAGGAACGCGATGGCTACGTCTTTGAACCTGTCCCGGGCGAAACCGCCAAATTCATCTGCCGGGGCCAGGTCATTCCGGATACGGATCACGAAATCACCTACGAAGTCTTCATCGATGAAGTGATTGACGGAGAAACCCCGAAAGTCTTCGCGTCGCTGCTCGCCAGCAGCGACGGAAAGAAAGTCTTCTACTGCCCCCGCTTCGGGGTTCAGCTGCGCCGCCAGTGGCCGGCGCCGCGCGTCTCACCTTCCCCCATCCGCACAGGCCCGGAGAAGGAAAGCCGGGGCGACTACGCCGCCCTTCTGGACTGCGCCAATGGCGCGCCTTCCTCCGCTTTCGGAGAAATGTACCGCCGCTTCGATACCGAGGGCAAAGTCCCCCGCCTGCCCCAGCCGCCCTATCACATGATGTCCCGGGTCATCGCCGCCACAGACCGTCCCGGCGTGCGCCGCCCCGGCGCCACCATCTCGGCAGAGTATGACATCCCGCCAGACGCCTGGTATTTTGCGGACAACAGGAATGGCGAGATGCCCTTCTCTGTTCTCTCCGAAATCGTGCTCCAGCCCTGCGGCTGGCTCGCCAGCCATTGTGGCTTCGCGCTCGATGGCGGAGACCGCTTCCGCAATCTGGAAGGCGATGGCCAAGTCTACCGCACGCTCGGCCCCCGCGACGGCACGATCTGCGTCGACACCACCCTCTCCTC
>NZ_NCJT01000002.1 GCF_002282565.1 Hyphomonas sp. 34-62-18 | reverse complement strand
ACAATCAGAGAAACACTCACTTTCATGGAATTCAGAATCCGATCTGCGCGCTGAGGTACAGTCCGCGCTGGTTGTCGAAGGTCGCAATCGAGCCGAGATCCACATATCCGGCGGTCAGCGTCAGGTTCTCGTTCACCGCATATGCGCCAAATAGGTCAATGAAATCATCCTCCTCCGCAAAGGCCAGCTGGTCAGGCTTGAAACGGTATTCTCCGCCTACAATCAATTTGCGGCTCAACATGTAGCCGAGCGAAAATTCAGGCTGCAGGCTCATCTCGATATCGCCCATGAAGCCAAGCAATCCGCTCTGATTTGCGCTCGTATAGCGCAGCGTTGCGTTGGCAAGCAGGCTCTCGGCGAGGTAAAGTTTGGTGGCAGAAACATAAAGGTCGATCCCCTCATCTTCTGCTGCGCCCAGCGCCTTCACCAGCGCGCCGCGATTGGCCTGCTTGTACTGCGCGCCAATGGCGATCTGGGGCAGCCATTCGTCCTGCCCATAAACAGCATCCCCAACAAGGCGTAGCTTGGCGCCCCAGATATCCTGGCTAATCTCATATCCTGCCCCAAGCCCAAGCGCCGCGCCCGCGTCCTGTGTGTCCAGGGTCATGCGGGAATAGGAAAGTTCCAGCCTGTCATAAAAGCCGATCGCCGCACCAACGCTCTCTACGCGGAAGTCTTCCACACCCACATGGGTATAATGGGCGGTGGCGCCGATGCCACGGTCCGTCTCATTGCCGGTGATCAATGCCCAAGGCGTCAGCCCGCCGCCGCCCGCGCCTTCAACGTTGGATATCCCTCTGGTTAACGGCAACTTCCCCCGCAATTCGAGTGTCTGCGCCCCGCAAACCGGAGCAGCCACTACAGCCGCAATGGAGACGCCCATGATCGTACGCCAACTGAACTTCATTAACTTTCTTCCTGCCATTTAAACCTGCGGGCGCTCTCGGAGAATCAGCAGGAACTGCGTGTAAGCGCATGTTCTTATTGCTCTTTTTCCAATTTATTAATGCAAAACGGCTATCCGGTTTTTTCTTCAATGGGGCTTCTATGTTTAAAGCGCTTTTTGTCTCTGCCGCTTTGGCAATGGCCGCTGCGGCGCCCGCCGCCGCTGAGAAAATCAGCTTCAGGATTACTGACAGCGCCGGCGCTCCCGTCTCCGGCGCCGTGGTCATGTCTGCTGCCAAGGGCAAGCCGGTCACTGGCACCTATACGATGAAACAAAGCAATCTCACCTTTGATCCCTATATCCTGGTCGTCCCTGTTGGCGCCGAGGTCAGCTTCCCCAACCTCGACCGCGTCCGCCACCACGTGTACTCTTTCTCCAAGGGTAACCGCTTCGAACTCAAGCTCTACGGCAAGGAAGACCACCGCTCCGTCACATTCGACAATCCGGGAATTGTCGCCATCGGATGCAACATTCACGATGAAATGGTCGGTTACATCCGTGTGGTCGAGAGCGCAGCGTTCGGGAAGACCGGCGCGGACGGTCAGCTGACGCTCGATATGTCGCCGGGAAGAGTGACCGTCTGGCATCCAGATGCGATGGGCAGGGAAATCACAATGGATGTGCCCTCCGCTCCCAACGCCCCGGTCGCCGTAACGCTCAAGATGAAACCCAAGGGCCATGCGCATTAATCGCTGGATCGGCGCCTCCCTCAGGCGGAAGCTGACTGTTACCTATTCTGCCCTCTTTGGGCTGATCATTCTTGCGGTCGCGGGCGCGGTCTATCTCAGCATCAAGATCAATGCCGAGCGTTCGGTCGGGCGAGAGTTGAACGCCAGCGTGGCGGTGTTCGAGCGCCTGTGGAACATGTCCGCCGAGAACATGACAGCGCGCGCGGAAGTGCTCGCTGCAGACTTCGGCTTCCGTGAAGCGGTTGCCACCGAAGACATTCCCACAATTGCCTCTGCAGTGGCGAATGTCAGTGCACGCGCGGAAGGTCTCAGCGCGGGTGTCGCTCTTCCCGATGGCCGTTTCATCGATGCAACAGGCGAATCCATCCCCCTGCCCGATGACATGCTTGAAGCAATGTACACGCAGGATCAGCCCAGCGGCGTTGTTACCTATCAGGGGCGTTACTACCAGTCGGTAGCCGTCCCGATCGAGGCTCCAGTGCTGGTCGGCTGGGCGCTGTTTTGGTCCGATCTTGATGCCGCGCGCATGGAATCTCTTGAAAGCCTGTCAGCTATACCCGTGCGGGCCGAAATTCGTGCGAGCCGGGACTGGGCAGGTAAAGACGGGGATATCCACCGGACTCGCGGCTTCATTGGCGCGTCCAGCCATATCGAGAACTTCGGGGACGGCGAACAGATGAGCCTCGTCATCACCTACCCGATGAGCGCCGCGATGGCGCCTTACCGGCCGATGATTTTCGCCATCCTCATCTTTTCAGCAGCAGGCATGGCGCTGCTCGTGATCTCCGGCGGCGTGCTGGCGCGCAGTCTCACGCGCCCGATCGCGGCGCTTGATGAGGCTGTCCATATCCTTGCGGCGGGCGAACGCCGCCCGGTAGACCTGACCTCGGATGACGAATTCGGCCGTCTCGCCGGCAGTTTCAACACCATGCTGAAAGACCTGGAGTCGCGGGAACAAGCGATCGTCCAGCTCTCAAGGGAAGACATGGAAACCGGCCTGCTCAACCGGCGCGCCATGAATGATGATATTGCCCAGCGCGAAGATGCCGATGGCCCAGGCGCTGTCAGTGTCGCGGTGATCCGTGTTCTGCGTTACCGGAACGTACGCGCCTCCATCGGCCATGCCGCCGCCGCGCGCGCCATAAATCTTCTTGCCCATCAGATCCGGGACGTCACCGGAACAATGCCGTATCGCATCAATGCTGCCGATCTTGGCCTGCTGCTTGATAGCGAAGGGCGGTTTGCCGCGATAGAATCCATTCGTCATATCGTCGGCGCCTGCTCCCGGCCCGTAAGCGTTGATGGTTCATCGGTTGATCTTCTTCTCTGCGGCGGGCTCGCTCTGCCCGATCAGTCTGCGGAGAACCCACCAATTGGACTGATCGATCAGGCAGTCTTCGCCGCTGATCTGGCAGAACGCGACCAGGTGCCCGCCGCCAGCTTCAGCCTTGCTGCCTACGGCAATCCCGCCAGCACGCTGTCTCTGATGAGCGAGATGGTGGATGCGACACGGAGTGGTGGCCTTTCTCTTGTCTACCAACCGAAGATGAGCAGCCGGGACGGCCATATCTGCGGCTTCGAGGCCCTGATCCGCTGGTACCACCCCACCCGCGGCCGTATCTCGCCGGATTCCTTTATTCCGCTCGCTGAAGAAACAGGCCACATCCGCCAGCTTACTGAATGGGTAGTCCTCCAGGCAATCGAAGATCAGAAAACCCTCCGCCGCAATGGCTTTGACCTGACGATTTCGGTCAACATCTCTGGCCGTCAGCTGAGTGATGACGGGTTTGCGCTTTGGGCTATCGGAAAGGTGCGCAGCGGCGGCGCGCGACTCTGCTTCGAGATCACGGAAACTGCCGTCATCAGTGATCCGGACAAGGCCCTCAGCATCATCCATCTTTTCCGCAGCACGGGCATTTCCATCTCTATTGACGATTATGGAGCCGGTCTTTCTTCCCTGTCTTACCTGAAGCAGATCCCGGCTCATGAACTGAAGATCGACAAATCCTTTGTCCTCGAAATCGAAAATGGCACAACAGACCGTCTGATGATCCAGTCAACCATCGAACTGGCCCATGCGCTTGGCATGTTGGTCGTGGCCGAAGGCGTGGAGAACGACAAGGTGGTCGGCATATTGAGCGACATGGGCGCCGACTCCCTGCAGGGCTACCATATCTCCCGCCCGCTCCCGCTGACCGAAGCCCTTGCCTTCCTGGCCACTCACAATCCGCGCCGTGACATCGCCTGATTCCCACGCAGCGGCGATTTATACTGGCCTGTCATGCTGCTGTCGCCCTCAAGACACTGATCTGTCACGGAAATTCAGGAAGAGCTACGGTTTCCAACGTAGCCGGATGAATATTTTCTGTTTAGTTCCGTAGGCTGTTTATTTCTCCCGCAAGATCGATACACCGCGCACAGGAGCTAGTGGAAACACGCCGCCATGCGCCCAAAGTCAGCTACTCAGGCGCTGCGCCTGGTGCCCTCTCGCACAATGCCGCCCCCGGCCCCAAGGCTGCCATCCCTAAGCCGTTTCGCTCGCGCGGCGGCGCTGTTGGTCACCACGCTCACCTTGGCAGGCTCCTGCGCCAGCCTGCCACCCAATCCAATTAACAACGCGGCGCTCGCGGCGCCGCCGGCAACCATCCCCGGAACACCCGGTCCCACAAGCGACGAAGCCATCGGTCTCGCCTTCTCTGGCGGCGGCGCACGGGCAGCAGCGTTCTCCTACGGCGTCATGCTCGGCCTCGCCGAAGCCCGCACGCCCGATGGTCAGAGCCGGCTCAACTCCATAGCCTTCATAACGGCCGTATCCGGAGGAAGTTTCACTGCCAGCTGGTTCGGCCTTCACGGCCCGGAGGGGCTTCACGGCTTTCGCGAAGCGCTGTTGCACAAAAACTGGCAAGGCGCTGCCCGCACCAGCCTGCTCTCCCCCGCCAACTGGATCGGCGCTGTTCAGGGCGGGGTCAACGGCCCGCGCGAGATTGCCGGTTGGCTGGACCGGGAAGTGTTCAAAGGGGCCCGCCTGTCGGATATGCGCGGCCCGCCCATCCTCCTGAACGCGGCGGACTTGCGCGCCGGCGTGCCCTTCACTTTCGCCGCACCCTGGTTTGAAGCGCTGTGCAGCGATCTCGGAAGTGTCCGTGTCGCTGATGCCGTGGCTGCCGCGTCGGCCTACCCGCTCGGCATCAAACCCGTGCCCCTTGAAGCTTACCCGGAAACCTGCTCCAGCGCCTCGCTGCCCTGGGCCGAACGCCTCCTTGCCGATCCCGGCACTTCGACCATGGCGCGCGCCACTGCTGCCACCATGGCGGGCTATCATGCCGGCACAGGCGGGCGGTATCTGCATCTCCTGGATGGCGGCATGGTTGATAATTTTGGGCTCACCGGTCTCGGCATACAGCATGAAGCCTCCGGCCTGCCCTATGGCCCTCTGTTGACGGCAGAAAGTGCCGTCAGGCTACGCCGCCTAAGGATGATCGTTGTCAATGCCGAACAGATCGGCGGCCCCGCTCCGGCTGATGAACCGCGCGGGCCCGGCGGCGCAAGCCTTATCCAGGCGGTTGCTGGCCACACCGTCGATGCTGCGAAATATCATGCCTATGACGCCTTCGCCGGAAAGCTGAAGCAGTGGCAGGAAGAGACCGTCGCCTGGCGGTGCGCCCTTCCGCCAGCCGAAGCAAAGCGTCTCGGCGCGCCTGAAGGCTGGGACTGCGCCGACCTGAAATTCAGCGTCCAGATGATTGGCTTTGCCGATCTGCCCTCGGCCCGCGCTGCCCGCCTGGGCAACCTTCCCACCCGGCTCAGCCTGCCCGCCGCTGACATCGACCTTGCCATCGAGGCAGGCCGCGACCTTGCTCTGGAGCGCGCGCGCATGTGGACAACGCCCGAGCCCCAATTGCTCGCAGCCCCCCTTTGATGTTCTGAATAGGACCCTGCGGGCGCCCCCAAGGCGTCCGGCCAACACAAAAACCAAGCCCGGCCCCAGAGGGACCAGTTTGAGCGCTCGTAATTGCGGAAAACTTCAAACGGGAAAATGGCGCGAGTGACGCGCGTCTAACTATCCCGTATTTTTCAATATAAACAACTGGTTGCTCTGCGTTTTCTTTTGAAATGTATCTCACTTTGTATCCATTCTGTATCCCATTTTCGAACCTCTGAATTCGATGCCGCATCTTTGGGTCCAACCCTGCACTGGCGCACTCCCCTTCGTAATACTACGGAGTGCTCGTTTATCGCTTTCATGTACGCTCCCTGTGAATGCTCAGTCACCGAGCGCCATCAGTACTGATTGACCAGACATGGCTATGTATTTGAGAGGCAATGACGGGTCAGGTTCCGACGCGGTAACAGCGCACTTCCGCGCTGAAGTGATCGATTTTCTCGACCGTGAGCTAACACCGGAAATGCGCATGGCAGGCCGCGCAACGACGGGCCTTAAATCAGCCCGCGACGCTTGTAAGGAATGGGCTGAGAAGCTGTATCACCGCGGTTGGGCTGCCCCACTTTGGCCAACGGCATTTGGCGGCGCTGGATGGAACGACGCACAGAGGCTGTACTTTGAAAATGCCTGCGCAGAACGCGACGCACCGATTGTTCAATCATCTGGAGTCCGTACGATCGGACCGCTGATCATTTCAGAAGGCACACCGGAACAACAAGCTCGCTACCTGCCTAAAATCCTCAGCGGAGATCATGAATGGTGCCAGGGCTTTTCCGAACCGCAAGCCGGTTCTGATTTGTGCGCGCTTACGCTGCGGGCGAACCTTGACGGCGATTACTTCGTTCTGAGCGGCAGCAAGATCTGGACAAGCTTTGCCAGCTACGCAACTCACATGTTTCTCCTCGCCAGAAGCGACCAGGAAAGCCTTGGAGGCGCCGGCTTGGTATTCCTTCTCGTAGAGCTCGACCGGCCGGGCATCAGCATAAGACCGATCCGATTTATCGATGGCGAAGCGGAGACGAATGAGGTCTTTTTCGATCAGGTCAGAACCCCTGTAAACGACCGCATCGGTGACATAGGGGATGGCTGGAGCACCGCGAAGCGTCTTATGGCTATAGCCAGATCCAACAATACAACCACTGGCCTGATACGCCGGTCGCTGCGCGCTGCCCTCAGATCGGTCAGGTCGGTACCGGATCCTGATCCTGCCTTGCTGTTGCGGTTGTCAGACTACTCCATGCGTATTGATGCATTTGAAATGCTGGAGAACAGGATCGGTTCGAGCGACATCCCCATCAACGCTGGCGCGGCTAGTTCTATGCTGAAACTCATTGCCACCGAGCTTCATCAAGCCATCACAGAAGTCGGACTTGACGGTGACCCCGATGGGGACTTTGCGCTCGCCAAATACTTCGCCACTCGCGCCGCCAGCATCTACTCGGGCACCAGCGAAATTCATCGCAATATCCTGTATCGCTCTCTGGTTTAGAGTAAGTTGCCCTGCATGCATTGGAGAAATAGCCGAAACATCAGTGCCGGATCATTGGCAAATGGCCGTCAGCAGACGAAAAGCTAAGCCGGATCATCTCCTCACCGCGAGTCCTGAGGCATCTCAACTCGTCATCCCGGCGAGCAACGAGAAACTCCGTTGCAATTCCAAGCATGAGACCGAGGAGCAGGACAGAGTCCTCCTCACTGTTGCGTTGCGCATCGATGGAACCGTCGCGAAGACCTGACGTGATCAAAGCCTTCAACTCATCCAGGAGTTCGGATCTCGCTATCGCCACCTCGCTGCGCAGCGCTTGGAGATCCTGCGGGTGGTGCAACACAACCTGGAAGAAAGCCGCCATCTCAAGATTCAGAGATATGCCCTCAAGATGAACAGAGACATGTTCGATCAACGCGTCGAGCCCGGTCGGATTGTCGGTAGTCCGCGCCTCCCAGAAATTCCGGCGATGGAGCCGCAGATGACGAACAGCCGCGACCAGCAGCCCTTCTCTCGAGCCAAATCGCTGGTAAGCCTGCGCCCTGCTGTACCCGGCAAGGCGTCCCACCTCTTCGCATGTCAGCCGTTGCAGGCCTTCCTTGAGGGCCACCTGGCAAGCAGCAGACAGGAGTTGAGTTTCCGACAGAAGTCGCCTTTCTGACTGTGACATCTTTACTCTGTACACTGCGTTACTCCGATCTCTCTCGATGGGATGCTAAGTTTCAGAAAAGACAGGGACCAGCACTTCCTACTTGGATGACAGTCACGGCGGCCCATCATCCGGCGTTCGTCTCTCAGCAGATTTCCTGACCATTCATTCGCGCACCATGCCACACCTTTCAAAAATGACGCATACGTCATTTTCCTTATTTAGTTGAGATTCTTCTTCGATAGTCTCTGTTCAACGGAGCCCGACAAAGAACGCTCCGAGATCAGGGAGAAACACAGATGAAGGTAAAACTCGTCTCCGGGCCACCAACAGAGCCGCGGACATTTGAAGACCCAGGAGAACTCGCCGACCGGCTTACACCGGAGGACGTCGAAATCGTCCGTGAAATATTTAACACACCGCTGACTGGGTCCTACAATTGGGATTATGAAAGCGCCAACGCCAAGATCCGGCGCCTTTACGAGCTGGGAAAGCGCTTCAACTGGAATGCGGAGCTTGATGTCGACTGGGAGGTTCCCTTCGACAAGTCGAAAGGCCCTTCGCAGGCCGGGCTTAATCCTCTTCATGACCATCCGGTCTATCAGGCAATGAGCGAAGAGCAGCGGAACGAATATGCCTGGCGCTCTCTGGCTCAGGTTCTGTCCCAGTTTCTCCACGGCGAGCAGGGCGCCATGATGGTCGCCTCGCAACTCGTGTCGTGTGCGCCGACCTATGATGCAAAGCTTTACGCTGCCTCACAGACCTTCGATGAAGCCCGGCATGTGGAGGTTTTTAACAAGTACCTGCGAACGCGTTGCCGGGTCGAATACCCCGTCAATCCTAGCCTCAAGCTTCTTCTGGACAAGATTCTTACAGATCCCCGCTGGGACCTCAAATTCATCGGTATGCAGGTGCTGATCGAGGGCCTCGCCCTTGCGGCATTCCAGACCATGTCGCAGACAACCCGGGATCCGCTATTGCGGCAGATCCTGCATCTCGTGATGCGTGACGAAGGCCGGCATGTTGCGTTTGGGGTCAACTATCTTGAAGACTGGATCAAGGCGCTCCCGGAGGAGCAAATCGAGGAGCGCGCCCAATTCGCGTTCGAAGCCTGCGCAATCATGCGGGAGAGGCTGTTCTCAACCATCGTCGAGGAGGAGTTCGGGTTTGACCGGGAAGAAGCCCGGCGCGCATCGATCGATTCCGCAGGAGGGCAGGCATTCCGAAACTTCCTCTTTGAGCGGATGATTCCCAACCTCAAACGGGTTGGCCTCCTGACTGATAGTGTGAAGCCCAAATTCGAAGCGCTTGGCGTTCTGCATTATGAAAACGCTGCCACAGATGCGGAGATCGACTGGAACTCCCTCGAACGCCCGCTCGACACGGGTCCCATTTCGGTCGCTGCTGAATAAATAAGGCAATAGACCAACAGTTTGGGCCGTCACCTCGGCCTGGAAAGTGAGGACAGGAAGGAAAGTTCAGATGAGCGAAGATGCTGGCAGGCCTTGCCCGGGCCGTCAGCAGGCTCCGCCATGGCATTGCATAGCTTACCCAACGGCTTTCGGGAGGCAGAAGAACCTCCCTGTCCGCAATACAAAGACGTTAAAAGGCCAGGTGGCGCAACATAAGCGAGAATGGCCGCTTTTTATTTTGCTGATCGTTGTGCGCAGTGCGTAGGTAGATCTGACATTCGTGCGGCGGGTGTTCCCGAGGGGCATCAAAGCTCCAGCCGGATGATATCTTCGGGCGTATTGATGTTCGCAAACACATCTACTTGGCCGTCGGGCCAGCAAACGTCGATGGCCTCGCAGGCATCGAGGGCACCAGACAGGCTGCGACGTCCTGACCCAGCATAAGTCGTCACGCACAATAAAGTGTCCACGGGCCAGATCGCACATGTCGGATGGCGCTGCCCGTTTGACGCCGCGACCGCCGGCTTCGCAGCATCCAGAGAAGCATGCTTCAATTCTGAGAGTAGGTCTTCGGGCAGAAAAGGTGCATCACATGGCAGGGTGAGCAGGTGATCAAGGTGTGTACTGGAGGCCCATGCGAGCGCTGAAAGCAGGCCAGCCAGAGGCCCCTCAATCTCAGGCTGGTCCAGTATCTGACCGAATGTATTAGCAGTTACCTGCCCATACTCCCGTACACAGATGACTGCCGGTACGCCCCAGGCTGAGACACGATCAAGCACGGGATCAATCAACCGGCGACCTCGAAAATGCCGCTCCGGCTTCCTGCCGCCCATCCGTGTTCCCTGCCCGCCTGCGAGAATGGCGACTCCGACTCTATCCATCCGGAAACCAGGCCTTCGCTGAAAGACGGTCAACATCCTTGGGACGTTCGATTGTGAGGTCCAGATCGCGCAGCAGACCGTCCCGGATGGAATAAATCCATCCATGGACTGCTATCTTCTGACCACGCCGCCAGGCATCCGTCACAAACGGATTGCGACCGAGATATTCGACCTGCGCCCGGACATTGTGCTCACAGGCGACATTCACCCTGGTATCAAAATCAGAAATCTTATCGAGGTGACCGGCGTGTCTGTGCGCAAGATCAGAAACTGGCTGAAGCCAGTGGTCGATCAGGCCCCGACGTTCGGTATCGAGGGCAGCCCGGACACCGCCACACCCATAATGCCCGCAAACGATGATATGGCGCACTCTCAGAACTTCGACGGAATACTGAAGGACAGCAAGAAAATTGATGTCGCGCGGCGGCGCCAGATTCGCGATGTTTCGGTGGACGAAGAGTTCGCCCGGGTCGAGCCCGACAATTTCGTTGGCAGGTACACGGCTATCGCTGCACCCGATCCAGAGATATTCCGGCGCCTGCTGGGCAGAGAGCCGGCGGAAGAATCCAGGGTCTGCCCGAACTCTCGCGCTCGCCCAGTTCATATTGTTGTTAAGCAGTGTTCCGATCATGAGGCATCCGCAAACGGATCGCTGAGGCCACGGCGCGCAGCGAGTCTGCGCGCAAGATTATCCAAGTCTTCCACAGTTAGGCGATGCCGCGCAATCGGAAGAACAACTGCATTTTCAACCGCGATATGACGCTTCTGCTGAAAGCAGAATGGTTCAATAACCTGCACAGCGTTTTTGTAGCAGGCAAGTCCTCTCTGTTCAGCAAGGGCAGTCGCCACGATTTGTTTCACGGCGGCGGCTTCACTCATGTCATTCGCATGCTCAGCCGACAGCATGCCCAGTACCTTCCCGATCTGGTCATCAGGCTCGCAGCGCCGGCGCAGCAAAGGAAAAAGATCATCTTCCTCGTCGATAACATGCAAAGGCAGGTCCTCATCGAGAAAGCGGTAGATTTCGCGCAAAGCAGGCTCATCGAACACGACCGACTGCATTACCGAAAGCAGCCGGGCGCATAGATCGCGATGACGGTAGTGTTCTGCAAAGAACCAGATCAGCGGCTCCTGCAGAAGGTCGGCCGGGATCGGTTCGATCGGCTGGAATTTCCCTGTGCTACCCATGACCTGCATCCTTTTCTTCAGCGGCCGCCGGCTACCCGTTTCTAATTCTGATGAGCGTGTGTGTTGCGTGCTGCGAGGGCAGCTGATGGGATATGATCAGGTCGAGGCAGTCCGAGAACGGCGCCTGGCTGTCGCGCAACCGGGAAATAAGCTGCGTCCAGGCTTCGTCATTGGCCTTTGACAGGAACGTCCCGATCACTCTGCTCAGGCACTCAGTTGGCGCTGCGTTTTCTCTGGAGGCTGCAGCATCAAGGCGCCCACGGGCTGCCTCGCTGAGGGCACCATATGCCATCTGCACATCTGACAGTGCCTTGCCGAGCAATCCGTCAGCCCGAGCGACGATACCGTTGCGGTCGTCCAGACGCCCATTGTCAGACAGGCAGAGCCCGGGATTTGCGGCGGACTCAGCAAGGAGCCGGTCTACATACAAGGCAGCCGATTTTGTCCACGCTCTCGCCTCAAGCTGGAGTGCGATGTGCGGGCGCACATAGTCGAACGGCAGTCGTTCCCCATCGGATCGGTGGTCAAGGCGAAGTACATGCCAGCCATGCTCGGTTGCGACCGGCTCGGCTCTTATTGTCCCCTCTTCCATATTGGTAAGCGCCGTCCAGATAGCAGGCAGAACATCTCCTGGACGAAGCTGACCGAGACTGCCGCCTTCAGATGCCGACGGGCAGGCCGACCTGCTTGCCGCCATCCTCGCAAATCCCGACGGGTTTGCCTGCAGGTCAGCAATCAATGCTCGGGCATTCTCGCGCGCCGCACGGTACGCTTCCTCGCTCGCATCCGCAGGAGGGACGAGGATGTGAGACGCTTCCAAAAGCGGCGGCGACCTGAATCCCTCCGGATTGCCATCATAGACTGCGCGCACGGCCTCATCGGCAGCAGGATCCGCATCGACCTCTTCATTCAACACGGCGCGGATGAGCGCTTCCTCCGGTGTCTCCTCCTGACCTTCGGAGTTACGCTCGGGTTCAGCAACAAGATCAAGTTCCCGGCCCCGCGCCAGAAGGACCGCTTTGGCTGCGAGCGCCCGCCCAGCAAGGGCCCGCGCCTGCGACAGCGTAGGGGCCCGGTGGTGCTGAAGCTCTGTCGCCAGGAGGGATTCAGGAACTTCTACGCCAAAGAAGACGGCCGCCTGCGGGCTCATGAGACTCTCCGTGCTGCGGTTGCGGCTGCGTTGGCCTTGTCTGCATGAATGTCGCGGCGTGTGCGGACCAGCTGCCAGCCACGGCGCCCCATATACCAGACCGGCGCGGACAACATGTGGACAAGGCGGGTGAATGGAAAGACAAGAAATATAGTCAGCCCAAGGATCAGGTGTGCTTTGAAGATCCAGTGGACATCGGCGACATAGTTGGCAGCGCCCGGCCGGAATGTGAAGATGCCCTGAGCCCACGACATGAATTTCACCATTTCCGATCCATCAAGGTGCTGCGCCGACAAAGGAATCGTTGAGAGGCCGAGCGCCAGCTGCGCAGTCAGAAGCGCCAGGATCGCCGTATCCCCAAAGCGCGAAGTCGCACGGATCCGCGCATCGAACAGGCGCCGATGAAGGAGGATCAACGCTCCGAGAATAGCGAGGACGCCGGCGATCCCGCCGGCCACGATGGCGAGCACCTGCTTGGCACCATGGCTGATACCTACCGCGTCAAAGACCTGGATAGGCGTCAGAAGGCCGACGAAGTGCCCTCCGAAGATCACCAGCACGCCGACATGGAAAAGCACGGAGCCGAGCATCAGCTGTTTGCGCCGCAGGAGCTGCGAGGAGCCAGACCGCCATGTATAGGGTTCCCGGTCGAAGCGAAGCACCGATCCGATCGCGAGAACGGCAAGCGCGACATAGGGGTAGTAGCCAAACATGGCCTGGTCGAACCAGCCCGCGCTGACAAGGGTAACTGCGTGTTCCTGAGCCATGTCTGGCCTCCTCTGTTTGGTTGGCTACAAGCGCGTTTCCAGCGCCAGCCAGAATTTTGTCCGATCTGCTGGACCGGTATCGGCACCCCGGAATGCTGCTCCCTTCACTTCCAGGGTCAGCCAGTCATTCACCGGCAGCCGGAAGACCGCATCGATTTCCGATCCGTAGGAAAGACGGCCATTGTCACTCTCGAAGTCATGATAGATCACCACCCAGCTCGCGGGCTTGGCGTGATCGATCACTTTCAGCCCGCCGCGCTTCAGTCCGATGCTGAGGTCACGGATGCCTGTTGCCGGTGTCGTCAGGAAAACGTCAGCCCACCCCTGAAAGGCATGAAGCGTCGCGAGGGGCGTTGCAAAGCCCTCCCCTGCGGCCCCTTCGAGAACTTCGAGCCCTCCGAAGACAGCAAGGTCGTCCCGCGCAAAGCTCGCTCCATAGGATTGATAGCCAAGGTCTTGGGCGGGTCCCCGGTCATTGTATGCGCCCTGCTGGGCAAACCGCGCATTGAGGTCGAACGTGCCCGACTGAAATTCCCAGCTATTCGACCAGGCCATAGCCAGCGTCTGCCCGGAGGCAGGCGCAGACTCGTCAAAATTCAGGAACAGCCCCGTTGCGATAAACTTTCCGAATGACGTATTGGTTTGCAGGCGGAAGACGTGAGAGTCACTCTCATACTCACCGGCAGCGCTCTCATCTCCAAAGATGCGGTGCACTTTGTCGATGTAAACATAGTCAGCCGCCACCGTCCCCGTGGGAAAAAGCCCGAACCTGACCGCGTCGAAGGTCTGTTCATTCTGACGGAAGCCGACATTGCCGATGAAACGGGCATCGTCAAAGATC
Organism: Hyphomonas sp. 34-62-18; assembly: GCF_002282565.1. Taxonomy (GTDB): domain Bacteria; phylum Pseudomonadota; class Alphaproteobacteria; order Caulobacterales; family Hyphomonadaceae; genus Hyphomonas. The sequence goes on along the minus strand of NZ_NCJT01000002.1, from coordinate 32,554 downwards.
ACTCGCTGGCGCCCCAGAACAGAGCTCGCTGTCTTCCCCGTCCAGCTGATCTGAAGCCGGTTAAGTTCGAGGGCCTCCGGGTCCGGGATCACGGCTTTCCCGGGACGATTGTCGACTGTATCAGAGAAGTCGTCGTTGAGGTGTCCGACGGCTTCGCCTTCAATGAGCGCCCCCCAGCCATCCCCACTGTTTGCTTCAAAACCAAAGCGTCCCGCCACGGTCAGTCCCGTAGTCTTATCAGTCCCGTCCTGATCGACCTGTTCAGCGCGCAGCCGCAGATCGAGAATGGGTTTGAAACCGGCGTCTGCGCCCTGTGCTTCGGCTGGCTGGAGGAGCGCCAGCGCTGCGAGGCTCGTGAGCCAGACAGCTGATCCGGGATTGCTCATTGCCGCGTGCCCTGCATCGTGTTGAGCATGGCCTGAGCCTTCGGGCAGCCATCACTTGCCGTTTCAGGACCGAATGTGACAGCCTCTTCTTCCCAGGCCTTATCAATAGCGTCGAGGTCGTTAGGATCATCATCCTCAATCGCGAGCAGATCAGCCACGGCGGCGCGATCGGCCGGGCGGTCCGAGATCTCTATCAAAGCGGAAAAGACTGCCCGGTAGGGGCTCTGCCGCTTCTTCAGACGTTCCGCGATTGCTTCAAGTACATGTGCTGCCTCGCCGATCAGGGATGCTGCCTCTGCATCAGGAAGGATAGAGAGGAACTCGAGAAAGACAGGCAAATAATCTGGAAGGTCGCTGACCTCCATTTCGAGACCATGAGCCCGATAGAGCTCAACAAGTCCGACCATGGCCGGGCCCCGCTCCCGGCTTTCGCCATGAACATGTTCATACAGGTGAAGCGACACGCTCCGGGTCCGGTCGAACAGTTCGACATAGGCTGCCTGAGCCTCATAGAGTTCACTGTCCTCGATATGCCCGGCAAGTTTGCCGAGCGCACTGACAATTCGGTCAGGCACAAGTCCCTCTTTCCGGACAATTTCCACACAAAGGCCCGCTTCGGTCTGAAGTTGCGGTTCGGGATACGACAAGAGGCGCGAAAGCGCTCGATAGGTCATGGCCATCGTTCACATCTCCATAGGTGTTTTGGTTTTGGCGCGCGAACGCTTGTCCTTACCGAACAGACCGAGTTCGGTGCGCCCGCCTGAGCAATCATTGCCGAATGTAAAGCCGCAATCCCCCCGAAGACCGTAAGCATCTTCGCTTGTTTCGCGGTGTGTCGTCGGAATAACGAAGCGGTCCTCATAATTGGCGATCGCCATGTAGCGATACATCTCGTCAATCTGACGGGCTGTCAGACCGACGCGTTCCGCCGTCGGATGGTCGATCACGCCCTCCACGGTCTTGGCGCGCATATACTTGCGCATTGCCATCATCCGTTCGAGCGCCACAACAACGGGCTCCTCCTTGCCGGCGGTCAGCAGATTGGCAAGGTAGCGCACCGGAATGCGCATCGAGGCGACGTCCGGCATTTCCGCATCGGTCTCGAGAGCCCCGGCTGCGACTGCCGACTGGATCGGAGAGAGCGGTGGCACATACCAGACCATGGGGAGGGTCCGGTATTCCGGGTGCAGCGGAAAGGCGACCTTCCATTCCATGGCCATCTTGTAGACCGGGCTCGCCTGAGCCGCCTTGATCCAGGCTTCGGGTACACCGTCAGCGCGGGCTTGCTCAATTACTTTCGGGTCATTCGGGTCAAGAAACACGTCAAGCTGCGCCTGATAGAGATCCTGCTCATCGGGGGTGCTGGCGGCTGCTTCTATCCGGTCGGCGTCATAGAGGAGGACGCCAAGATAACGAATGCGACCCACACAGGTTTCAGAGCAGACCGTCGGCTGGCCGACTTCCATACGCGGATAGCAGAAGGTGCATTTTTCCGACTTCCCGCTCTCCCAATTGTAATAGACTTTCTTGTACGGGCAGGCCGAGACGCACATCCGCCAGCCGCGGCACTTGTCCTGATCAATCAGGACAATGCCGTCTTCCTCGCGCTTATAGATCGCGCCTGACGGGCACGCCGCAACGCAAGTCGGGTTGAGGCAATGCTCGCACAGGCGCGGCAGGTACATCATGAAGGTTTCTTCAAAGGCGCCATAAATCGCCTTCTCGACGCCTTCGAAATTATAGTCTGCGCTACGGTTCTCGAATTCCCCGCCAAGGATTTCCTCCCAGTTCGGACCCCATTCGATCTTTTCCATCCGCTCGCCGGTAATCTTTGAACGTGGCCGCGCGGTCGGAAACGCTTTCATCTCCGGCGCGGTCTGAAGGTGGGCATAGTCGAAATCGAACGGCTCATAATAGTCGTCGATCTCGGGCAGGTCCGGATTGGCGAAGATCTTCGCCAGAATGCGCCATTTGGCGCCCATTCTGGGTTCAATGCGGCCATTCTTCTTGCGCCGCCAGCCACCATTCCAGCGCTTCTGGTTTTCCCAATCCTTCGGATACCCGATGCCCGGCTTGGTTTCGACATTGTTGAACCACGCGTATTCAACGCCCTCCCGGCTGGTCCAGACATTCTTGCAGGTCACCGAGCAGGTATGGCAACCAATACATTTGTCGAGGTTCAGGACCATACCGATTTGTGCACGGATTTTCATTGTATGCCCTCCTTTTGAGCGGCGGGAGTATCGAGCCAGTCGACCTTGTTCATCTTCCTCAGAATGATGAACTCGTCCCGGTTCGATCCGACCGTACCGTAATAGTTGAAGCCATAGGCAAGCTGTGCGTAGCCGCCAATCATATGTGTGGGTTTGAGAATTGCGCGGGTGACGGAATTGTGGATACCGCCCCGCTTGCCGGTGATCTCCGATCCCGGCGTGTTCACGATTTTCTCCTGCGCATGATACATGAACATCGTTCCTTCACGGATCCGCTGGGAGACAACCGCCCGGGCTGTCAGAGCGCCGTTTGCGTTGAAGACCTCGACCCAGTCATTGTCGATGATCCCGGCACGCTTCGCGTCGGTCTCGGACACCCAGACGACCGGCCCGCCGCGGTTCAGCGTCAGCATCAGGAGGTTGTCAGTATAGGTCGAGTGGATGCCCCATTTCTGGTGGGGCGTGATGAAGTTGAGCGTGATCTCGGGATTGCCGTTCGGCTTGTCGCCCTTGACGTGGAGTGTCTTCAGGTCGACCGGCGGCTTATAGACCACCAGCGTCTCACCAAACGCCCGCATCCAGTCATGATCCTGGTAGAGCTGCTGACGTCCGGTCAGCGTGCGCCATGGGATCAGCTCGTGGACGTTGGTGTAACCGGCATTGTAGCTCACATGCTCGCTTTCGATGCCCGACCAAATCGGCGAGGTGATGATCTTGCGCGGCTGGGCGACGATGTCGCGGAAGCGGATCTTCTCGTCCTCCTTCGGCCTTGCGAGGTGTGTGTGCTCGCGCCCGGTCTGCACTTCCAGTGCTTCCCACGCTTTGACCGCCACTTCACCATTCGTCTCCGGCGCGAGCATCAGGATGGTCTCGCAGGCGTCGATGTCCGTCACGATCTTTGGACGGCCCTTAGCCACTGTTTCGTCAAGCACCGTGCCGTTCAGCGAGGCAAGCTTCTCGACCTCATGCTGAGTATTCCAGGCCATCCCCTTGCCGCCATTGCCGAGCTTGTCCATGAGCGGGCCGAGCGACGTAAACTTCGCATAGATCTGGCTATAGTCGCGCTCAACGGCGACAACCGTAGGCATGGTCTTGCCCGGGATTGGTTCGCATTCCCCCTTGTACCAGTCCTTGACGCCATGGGTCTGCGCCATTTCGCCAGGGCTGTCATGCTGGATCGGGAAGAGGACGACATCGGTCTCGATGCCAAGCACTTCAGGGGCCACCTCGGAGAAGGTTTTGGCGATCCCTTTGAAGATTTCCCAATCAGTGCGGCTTTCCCATGCCGGGTCCACCGCAGCTCCCAGCGGGTGGATGAAGGGGTGCATGTCGGAAGTATTGAGATCATTCTTTTCATACCATGTGGCCGTCGGCAGAACGATGTCGGAATAGACCGCTGTGGTGGACATGCGGAAATCGATGCAAACGAGCAGGTCGAGCTTTCCGCGCGGCGCCTCGTCATGCCAGGTCACGTCGCGCGGCTTGTCATGCCCCATCTCTCCGAGATCTTTACCCTGAATGCCATGATCGGTGCCGAGCAGGTGCTTGAGGAAATATTCGTGCCCCTTGCCGGAAGAGCCAAGCAGGTTGGAGCGCCAGACAAACATGTTGCGCGGCCAGTTATGCGGATCGTCCGGGTCCATGCAGGACATTTCCAACTCACCGGATTTGAGCGCCGCGGCGACATAGTCCTTCGGCTCCTGCCCGGCGGCCTTGGCCTTCGCGGCCACTTCCAGAGGGTTGGTCTTCAGCGCCGGGGCCGATGGCAACCAGCCCATACGCTCGGCCTTGGCATTATAGTCGATGAAGCTACCCGCCCAGTCACCCGCTTCGGCGGTTGGAGACAGGATCTCACCGACCGGAACCGTTTCATAACGCCACTGATCTGTATGCGCATAGAAAAAGGAAGTCGAATTCTGCTGGCGCGGCGGGCGTACCCAGTCGGTCGCAAAGGCAAGCGGCGCCCACCCCGTCTGGGGACGGAGCTTCTCTTGCCCCACATAATGGGACCAGCCGCCGCCGGACTGTCCGATGCACCCGCACAGGATGAGCATGTTCATCACCGCGCGGTAGTTCATGTCCATATGGTACCAGTGGTTCATCCCTGCGCCGATGATGATCATCGACTTACCCCTGGTCTTCTCTGCGTTGGTGGCAAAACCACGGGCCGTGGCAATGATGTTCGCGCGTGGCACAGTGGTGATGGCCTCAGCCCAGGCCGGCGTGTAGGGCTCCATGTCATCATAGGAACTGGCGAGATGCTCGCCGCCATAGCCCTGATCGACGCCATAATTAGCCATCAGGAGGTCATAGACACAGGCGACCAGTGTCTCTGTGCCGTCTGCGAGTTTCATCCTTCTGACGGGGACATTGCGCGTCAGGACACTCGGATGATCTGTGGAGGCAAAGCCGTTCGAGGCGGTATTGGCGAAATACGGGAAGCGGACCTTGGCCACCTCGTCCTCGGCCCCCTTCAGGCCGAGCCGGAGCTTCGTGTCAGCTCCGCCGCTTTCCCTCTCCTCGAGGTTCCATTTGCCCTTGTCGCCCCAACGGAACCCGATAGAGCCGTTCGGCACCACGACCTTGCCGGTTGTCTCGTCGATCGCAACGGTCTTCCAGTCTGGATTGGCGTCCTCGCCAAGGGACTTGTCGAAATCGGAGGCGCGCAAAAGGCGCTCGGGCACATAGCCGTCTTCCTGCGGCACGAGGCGGACGAGCATCGGCAGGTCGGTATACTGGCGCACATAGTCACGGAAATACGGGACTTCTCGGTCGCGGTGATATTCCGTCAGAATGACGTGACCGAAAGCCATCCCGAGCGCTGCATCGGTGCCCTGCTTGGCCGCGAGCCAGAGGTCGGAGAATTTCGAGGCTTCCGAATAATCCGGGCAGATCACGACTGATTTGACGCCCTTATAGCGGGCTTCGGTGTAAAAGTGCGCATCCGGCGTCCGCGTCTGGGGCACATTCGAGCCCCAAAGGATCAGGAAATTGGAATTGTACCAGTCAGCGCTTTCGGCAACGTCGGTCTGCTCGCCCCAGGTCTGCGGGCTCGCAGGGGGCAGGTCGCAATACCAGTCATAGAAGGAGCCAGTCACCCCGCCGATGAGCTGGAGATAGCGCGCACCGGCTGCGTACGAAACCATCGACATCGCCGGAATGGGCGAGAAGCCGAACACGCGGTCCGGGCCCCATTGCTTGACCGTGTGCGCGTTGGCTGCGGCAATGATTTCATTCACCTCATCCCAGCGGGCCCGGACGAACCCGCCCATGCCGCGGCGCGTCACATAGGCTGCGCGCTTGGCCGGATCATCCTGAATGGATTTCCAGGCCGCCACGGGCTGCATAGTCTTGCGGGCTTCCCGCCAGGCTTTCAGAAGCCGGGCCCGGATCAGAGGATATTTTACCCGGTTGGCCGAGTAGAGGTACCAGCTGTAGCTTGCGCCCCTCGAGCACCCCCTCGGTTCATGGTTTGGCAGATCGTCTCGCGTCCGGGGATAATCAGTCTGCTGAGTTTCCCAGGTAACGATGCCGCCTTTGACATAAATCTTCCAGGAGCACGAGCCGGTGCAGTTAACGCCGTGCGTTGAACGCACGATCTTGTCGTGGCGCCAGCGGTTCCGATACGCCTCTTCCCAAGTACGGTCCTCATCATTGAGAACGCCGTGTCCGCCGGAAAAGGTTTCAGTCTGCCGCCGGAAGAAAGTCAGTCTGTCGAGTGTATGGCTCATGGAAAAGGTTCCTTTTTAGGCAGCGGCTGTTGCAGGTCCGGAGCGCTTGCGGTTTTCCACATCGAAGAGGAGACCGCCGGGGCGCGCATAGACGAACCAGGTGACGAGAAGGCAGGAGACATAGAAGGCGAGGAACCCGTAGAGCGCAGGTGCGGCGCTGCCAGAGGCGGCAAGCGACATCCCGAAGCTCTTCGGGATGAAGAAAGCTCCGTACGCAGCGATGGCGCTGGTAAAGCCAGTGATGGCGGCGCTTTCCTTTTCGGCCTGGCGCAGACGGTCGGCTCCACTCATCTGCGGCTCCAGCCGGTCAATCTCCTTGCGCATGATCGCTGGGATCATCTGGAAGGTCGAGGCATTGCCGACCCCCGTTGCAAAGAAAAGGACGATGAAGGAGACGAAGAACCCTATGAAAGCTCCCGGTGCGTCCTTGTTGGCAAGGAAGTAGAGGACCCCGACTGTACCCACCATCATCAGGACAAAGACCGCGAGCGTGACCCGTGCGCCGCCAAACCGATCGGCGATCCATCCGGTGAAGGAGCGGGACAACGCGCCGACCAGAGGGCCGAGGAAGGCAATTTGCAGAACGTTGATTTCCGGAAACTGCGTTTTCGTCAGCAGCGGAAAGGCCGCAGAAAAGCCGATGAAAGAGCCGAACGTTCCGGTGTAGAGCCAGCACATGATCCAGTTGTGCCGGCGTTTGAAAATAACGGCCTGATCTGAGAAGGATGCCTTGGCGCTGGACAGGTCATTCATTCCGAACCAGGCGGCAAAGGCGCTGGCTATAATGAAGGGTACCCAGATAAATCCGGCATTCTGGAGGAAGAGTTCTCCCCCCTCCTCTGTTGCCTGTGGCTGCCCGCCGAGAAAGCCAAACACACCGACAGTAATGACAAGAGGCACGAGAAACTGCATCGCGCTGACCCCCAGATTGCCGAGCCCGGCATTCATGGCGAGCGCATTTCCCTTCTCACGCTTGGGATAGAAGAAGCCGATATTTGACATCGACGATGCGAAGTTCCCGCCGCCGAAGCCGCACAGCAATGCGAGCACAAGCATGATCCAATAGGGCGTTTCGGGGTTCTGAACTGCAAAACCGATCCCGAGCGCAGGGAGCATGAGGGACCAGGTCGTCAGCGTCGTCCACAGCCGTCCGCCGAACACCGGCACCATGAAGCTATAGAAAATCCTCAGCGTGGCCCCCGACAGGCCGGGCAGTGCGGCAAGCCAGAAAAGCTGGTCTGTCGTGTAGGCAAATCCGATTTGCGGTAGTTTGGCGACAACTACCGACCAAACCATCCAGACAGCGAAGGACAGGAACAGGGCTGGGATCGAGAGCCAGAGATTGCGGCTGGCAATCTTCTTGCCGGTCTCCTCCCAGAACTGGGGCTCCTCGGGGCGCCAGTCCTCGATGAGCTTAGGCGCCAGCGCCCGGGCTTCGCGCTCTCCATGAATGGGCTGCATCTCCGGCAGTTGCGGCAGGGAGTCGAGCGTTGCGCCGGCCGATTCGCGCTCCATGTGCCGGATAGCAAGGTGCATCCAGATCAGCGAAGCCGATACGATCAGGAACAGCAGCATGAAGCAGCTCGTCCAGATGCCGGTCAGGTCATTCAGTACACCAAACAGTATCGGAAGGACGAAGCCGCCGAGCCCGCCCATCAGCCCGACCAGACCACCGACAGCGCCGACGTCCTTGGGATAATAGACCGGGATGTGCTTGTAGACCGCTGCCTTGCCGAGGCTCATGAAGAAGCCGAGCACGAAGATCGCGATCACAAAGGCGACCGGACCTGTGGCAAGCCTGAAGCTGATTGGCCCGCGCACGCCATCGACGACATAGGAAGTCGGCGGGTAAGACAGGAAAAAGGTAACCACGACCGAGACGAGGAATGTCCAGTACATAACGGTCCGCGCGCCGACCCTGTCGGAGAGGTGCCCGCCATAAATCCGGAAAATGGAAGCCGGGATCGAATAGGCCGCTGCCAGCATACCGGCTGTCTTCACATCGAAGCCATAAACACCGATCAGATAGCGCGGGAGCCAGAGTGCCAGCGCAACGAACGCGCCGAACACGAAGAAGTAATAAAGCGAGAAGCGCCAGACCTGGATATTGCGGAGCGGCTCGAACTGGGAGGCAAAACTGCGTGGCTTTGCGCCCGTGCGGCGGCGCTCGGCGAGCTCAGGATCGTCAGACGTCAGGAAGAAGAAGACGAGCGCCACAAGCACGAGCGCGATCGCCCAGACATTGGCGACACCCTTCCAGCCCATCGAGGCCATGACGATGGGCGCCGCAAATTTCGTGACCGCTGCGCCTACATTGCCGGCGCCGACGATCCCCAGAGCAGACCCCTGCTTTTCCGGTGGGAAGAATTTCGAGACATAGGTGATCGAGACGGAGAAAGATCCGCCCGCAATGCCTATCCCCAACGCCGCCAGGAGAAACTCCGGATAGGTCGTTGCGAATGTCAAAAGCCAGGTCGCCAGCGCTGACAGCAGCATTACGGCGAGATTGACAATTCGGCCGCCGAACTGGTCAGCCCATATTCCAAGGAACAGCCGGGAAAGGGATCCGGTCAGGATCGGAGTGCCCACGAGCAGTCCGAATTGAGTCTCGGAGAGCCCGAGTTCCTTCTGAATCTGCAAGCCGAGAATGGCAAAGATCGTCCACACGGCAAAACAGGCCGTAAAAGCAAATGTCGTCAGGCCCAGGGCGCGCCCGGCGCCTTTTGCGGGCGTTTGAGTGGAAAGTGGCATATGGCCCCCGCGTCTCGTGTTCAGGGTCCAGAGGTGTCAGCAGTGGGGCGCCTGTGCCTTGATAATTGTGAAGCGCTTTCTTGGCGGATGTCCGCTTTTGCGCCTGGCTTGAAATCAATCTGAGCTCGCCTGACGAAGCCATGCCCAAGGCCTGATCTGCGCCGACCACGACACGGAAAGTCGTCATCGGTTACCTTGACTTTTATCAAGCTCACCATCAGGATCAAAAAATACACAGGACCCCGTCAGACCCGATCTGCAAGCAGCAACGCCGCGAAAGTCACCCGGCGGTTCAGGAGGACGATATGACCATTCGAAGCGCAGATGCAGAGCGCGTAAGAAACATCTCCTTCTTCAAGCAGGCCGATGATCCGACCTTCGCAAGAGCGATGACCGGGGCTTTTCTCCAGCGTTTTCCGGCCAATACGACGCTTCTGATGGAAGGAGATCCCGTCGATTTCCTTTACATCCTGCTGGAAGGCGCAGTCGAACTGGGCGCTGGCTGGAAATCGAAGGACACAACGCTCGCGATTCTGCGGCCAGTTTCAACATTTATCCTGGCGGCGGTCGTGCTTGAGTCGGATTCACTCATGAGCGCTGTCACGCTGGAGCGTTCCGAAATCCTGATGGTGCCGGGCGATTCCCTGCGGCGGTCGATGAAAGAGGACGCCACTTTCGGGTTTGCCGTGTCGGAAGAACTTGCCGGCTGCTATCGCGGGCTCGTTCGCTCCATCAAGAACCACAAGCTGCGGGACTCAACCGAGCGGCTTGCCAACTATCTGCTCACCCAGCGTGTCCGTCAGGGTGAAAAGAACACAATCGTTCTGCCGCACGAGAAGCGCGTCCTGGCCGCCCTTCTTGGCATGACACCAGAAAACCTTTCCCGGGCCTTCTCCAAGCTTTCGGACAAAGGGGTGAGTGTCGAAGGCGCTCATGTCCGGTTCGACAATGTGGCCGCGCTCGAGCGGCTCGCACGCCCAACCCCACTGATCGACAACCACTATGCGCAGGATTGCAACACGAAAGGCAAGGCCTTCACCGAACGACAGCAGGGCCTGCTCGACACGAAGAGCGACTAGCCTCCGGTCTGAGCCAGATTTCTGATGTCGCCAGGATTGGCGGTGTGAAGATTGTGCGCTGCAGGTTTGAAGGTCAGAGCCTCGACAATCCGCGACTTGAGAACTTGGGTGCTATCATCTGAGCCGAGCAGGTCCCGAAGGTCGCGTCCGCCTTGTCCGAAAAGGCACAGCCGGAGTTGTCCCCGCGCTGTGACGCGCAGCCGGTTGCACCCATCGCAGAAGCCCGGCCCGTAGGGCGCGATCAGTCCGATCCGGCCGGCATAACCAGGATGCGTGAACTCGGTCGCCGGTCCGTCATCTTCCCCGCGTGCTTTTGCAGTCCAGCCATTGTCCTCCAGCCACTGGCGCAGGATCCGGCCGCTCACATGCTGCGCCTCAAAGAACGTCTTGTTATCCCCTGTCCGCATCAGCTCGATGAAACGGACGGAGACGGGACGCTCACGGACGAACTCTGTCCAGCTCGAAAAATCCTCCTCAAGCCCGTCCCGCAACAGCACGGCATTCACTTTGACGGTCTTCAGAGGCAGGGACAGCGCGCGCTCCAGTCCAGCAAGCACATCCGCTAGACGATCATGGCCGGTAATGCGATGAAAGGCCTCCCTGTCGAGGGAGTCTATGCTGACATTGAGGTTGGTCAGCCCCGCCCCAACCCACTCATCGATATGGCGAGGCAGATTCCAGCCATTTGTCGTCAGGGCGACTTTCTCAATCCCCGGCGTCGCTGAAATGCGGGCGATCAGTTGCGTCAGATCCTTCCGGACAGTCGGTTCGCCGCCTGTCAGCCGGACCTTACGGATGCCAAGCCCGGTGAAGGCGCGCACGAGCCGTTCAATCTCGTCTGCGGCGAGAAAGTCCATGGAACCGGTTTTTCGGTATCCATCCGGCAAGCAGTAGGTACATCGAAAATTGCAGACTTCTGTAACCGACAGCCGCAGGTAACTGAACCTGCGCCCGAAGGCATCCGTCGCGACTGCGCCGGGATGTGTCATCGCATGGCTCCTTTCCAAGCACGGGAGGCGGCAGGGTTTCCAACTGCCACCCTCGGCCGGGCCGCCATGACACCGGGAAACGGCGCTTTAGGCGGAACGGCTCGGAGCGAATTTCCAACACGCTATGCTGCGTGCCGCCCAGGGTCTTTGACGCTCGCGCGTCGCCGGATTGATGGGAGTCAAGTGACCGGTCCGGACCCGTCAAGGCACAGGATCAGGCCGCGGTGCCAACAACCTCGGGCCGTAGACCATTGCGAAAAGCGCGAATGCGCCTGCCCAAAATCCACTTGCGACATAATTGACCGGCGCTTGAAGTGCCCCGTCGAGGAACGGCGCCACCACACGCGTGATCGCGCCGGCATTGACCAATCCATATACCAGCACTGTCCCCCACCCTGCATGCAGGACGTGACCCGTGTGCCCCAGACTTGCCCGCGTCATGACCGCCAAGGTCATGACGCCAACCGCGCCTGCGCCGGCCGCGTGAATGCCTGCGACACGCGGAACGCCGGCCGGGAAAATACCGCTCAGGCCGAGAAGGATGAGCGCCAGCGCCGCCCAGGCAAATCCGATATGCAGAATGGTCACGAGGGGTTCAGCGAGCGTTCGCTGCCCCTGCCATCTTGCGAGTCGAACGATATTGAGGGCACCCGCCAATACAAGTAGTCCGGATGACAATGCGCGGTCCCCGAAGAGCGCCCAAAGCGCAAGGGCAGCGAGGGAAAAAAGCAGCGCCATGCCGTCATACCGGTCAAACGGGGCCGGCATCGCGCCGCCCCGTCTGGCGAGCCAGTTGCGCGTAAAACTCGGGGTGATCCGCCCGCCGATCAGCAGGATCAGAAAAATCAGCGCGGCCAGTCCCGTCCTTATGGCCATCTGCGGCAGGCCACCATTTATGATTTCGCTCCAATGAAATCCGACATTCGCCAGGGCAAGGACCGAGACAGCAGCGGCTACTTTCAGGTTTCGCGTATTCTTGCCTGCAATCACTTCGCGCCAGATGATACCGGCAAAAACCAGAAGGAAAGCGCTCTCGATGGCCCCCGCCAACCAGGCAGGGTCCGGCTGGACCAGCATGGCGATACGCCCCGCAATCCAGATCGCCACCAATATCATGAGGGGTTGTCCGCAGACAGGCAGCCGGCCCGTCCAGTTCGGAACCGCAGTCAGCAGAAACCCTGCCACGATCGCAGAGCCGTAACCGAAGACCATTTCATGCACATGAAATGCAAGGCCCGCCTCTACCGGCAGGGCCACCGGGCCAAACGCATAGGTCGCAATCCAGAGGGGTATGGCGATTGCTGCCCAGATCGCGCCCAACAGAAAGAAGGGCCGCAGGCCAAGGCTGAACAGAGCCGGCCCCCTATAGGCACGAATTTGTTCAGCACTGGTCGCCATTCTGCATATCCCTTTTCAAATTTACCCGCATTTCGAATGGCCGCACTCGAGACAGGTGTCACAGCCTTCCTTACGGATCAGTGCTTTCTGACCACATTTCGGGCAACAGGCTGCATCCTTGCGGTTGCCAGTCTCGGCACTGCCCGCACCCGTCATGCCGAGATGTTCGGCCACAACGCGTCCGATCGCGGCGGGCAGAGAAGGCACGTACCGCCCGTCCATGAACGCGCCGCCCTGCGGATCAAACACAGCCTGAAGCTCGTCGGCCACGAAACTGACATCGCCCCCCCGGCGGAACACAGCCGAAATCATCCGTGTCAGGGCAAGGGTCCAGGCATAATGGTCCATGTTCTTGGAGTTGACGAAGATCTCGAATGGCCGGGGTCCATGACCGGTGTCTGCATCATTAATGGTAACATAGACAGCATGCGCGCTTTGCGGCCATTTGAGTTTGTAGGTCGCCCCTTCCAGTTTGCGTGCGCGCGGCGCGAGCGGCGTCTCCGGTACGTCCGCTTGGACAGGCGTTTCAGCGACCGAAAGGACAGACCCTGTGATGGCATTGGGCCGGTAGGTCGTCAGTCCCTTGCAGCCGAGCCGATAGCCTTCGCGATAGACATCCTTGAACGCATCGAAGCTGATATCGGCCGGACAGTTGACGGTCTTCGAAATGGAACTGTCCACAAAACGCTGCGCGCTTGCCTGCATGCGAAGATGATCCTGAGGGGTCAGGGTCTGTGCACTGACGAATACGTCTGCCGGTGGCGCCGCGTCGCCGTGCAGCCTGTGCCAGACACGAAGCGCATAGTCGGTGACGGGTTCTTCGACACTGGTGCCGTCCGCCTGACGCACTTTCCGCGAATAGGAAAAGGCAAAAACGGGTTCCACTCCGGAGGAAACGTTGTCGGCAAGCAGTGAGGTTGTGCCAGTAGGCGCTATCGATGTGAGGCAGCCATTGCGCAGGCCATGCTCGGAGATCAGGGCACGCGTGTCAGGATCGAGGCCCAGAAGGTTCGGGCGATCCAGAATGGCCTTGTCAAAAAGCGGGTAAGGTCCCTTCTCCGCCGCGAGATGGGCTGACGCGCGATAGGCGGCACGCTTGATTGCCCCCATCCAGCGCTCAGACAGAGCGACGGCCTTGTCCGAACCATAGGCAGCGCCGCAGAAGATCAAGGCGTCAGCAAGCCCCGTGACGCCCAGTCCGAGCCTGCGTTTGGCGCGGGCCTCCTCTCCCTGCTGCTCAAGGGGGTAGCGCGAGATGTCGATAACATTGTCAAGAAAGCGGATGGCGGTTTCTGTCAGCGTTTCAAGCTCGGTCAGCTCGATTTTCGCATCTGCCTCAAAGGGAGAGGAAACAAGCCGCGCCAGATTGATCGAGCCCAGAAGACACGCGCCATAGGGCGGCAGCATCTGCTCGCCGCAGGGATTTGAGGCGCTGATCGTCTCAGTGTCTGCGAGATTGTTGAGCGCATTCACCCGGTCGACAAAGATCACGCCGGGCTCTGCGGCGTCATAGGTCGCCTGCATGAGCCGGTCCCAGAGACCTGACGCAGGCAATGAGCGATAGGGCTGGCCATTGAAGCTGAGCGTCCAGTCCCTGCCCGCCTCCAGCGCCGCCATGAATTCATCGGTCACAAGGACCGAAAGGTTGAAGTTGCGAAACCGCGCGCCATCGCGCTTGGCGTCGATGAAGGCCTCGATATCGGGATGATCAATGCGCAGGCAGCCCATCATCGCGCCGCGCCGCTGGCCCGCCGACATGATGGTCCGGCACATTGCATCCCATGTGTCCATGAAGGAGAGCGGACCGGACGCCTGCGCGCCGACGCCCATGACCGGAGCACCAGACGGGCGGATGGTGGAGAAATCCATCCCTACCCCGCCGCCCTGCTGCAGGGTAACAGCCGCTTCACGAAGATGTTCGAAGATTCCTGGCAGGTTGTCAGGGAGAGTCCCCATCACAAAACAGTTGAACAGGGTGACATTGCGCGCCGTCCCGGCACCGGCGAGGATCCGTCCTGCGGGGATAAATCGGAAGTCCGTGAGCGCATCGCGGAACCGCGCGCGCCAGACCTTCCGGTTTGCGGGGTTCTCCGCTTTGGCAACAGCATTGGCAACACGAGAAAGCGTTGCGGCGAGGTCAACATCCTCACCCTCGTCGGAGCGGAAGCGGTATTTCTTTTCCCAGATTTCGGCTGCAAGCGGCGTGTCGAAAGGCATGGTGATTGTCCTGTTCATCTGATCGCTGAAGGACGGTCAGGCTCTCCGATTCGGTGCGGCAAAACGCGGGGTGCGCAGCATCTGACAGCGGGATGAAAATTCCCCGGCCTGCCTTGACAAGGATCAATCACGGCCAGTCTCTCATGCCTCGCCGGATATACCGCGCGTGTAAGTCGCCATATCGAAATAGTCCCGCCAGACTTTGATCTTCCCGCCTTCCATGACAAACACGCCGCAACAGGGAAGATCGACAGCCTGCGTTCCCAGTCTCGTGCGATCGAGGCGCTCGGCTACAACAATATCGCCCGAGCTGACCAGAGTCAGGATCTCCCAGTTCGTCTCTGTCCAGTCCTTCAGGAAATTGCCGACAAATGCTTTCAGGGGACCATGACCTGTCACCGGTCTGAAGGGCATGTTGTGGTAAACGCCGTCCTCGGCAAAATAGCTGACAATTTCATCGACGCCCAGACGCGACCAGGCGGCTATGAATTCCCGGATGATTTTTTCGTTTTCAGTCATCTATGTCTCCTGTCGGATGAGCCTGAAGTCTCAGAAGCGGATATAGGAAACAGGTGCGCCCGCCGGTTCAGCCGGTGCGCCAGGCAAACGGCGTATCAGTGCATCTGACACCGCAAGTGACCGCTGGCTCCCTGAATCCTGCGAGTCTGCCAGAACAAGCCCGCGTTCCGTCATCCGGGCCCGGAGGAAGGTTTCCCGGTCACCGCAAGCAGGAAGCGGATCAGCGCAACAGCCCTGCTCGAACACGACGGCAGTGGCCGCATCGCCGCCACTCATCCCGGTCAGGAGGGGCGCCAGCAGCAGCCGGGCAGTGACCAGAGCAGACGTTGGATTGCCCGGAAGGCCAAGAACGAGGCGGGTACCAATCCGCGCCAGCCAGACGGGCTTGCCGGGCTTGATGGCTACTTTTGGGAAAACATAATCAGGCGCTTCACCAAACACCGAACGCGAGTAATCACGGTCACCGACTGACGCGCCACCAATCATGATGATCAGATCAGCCTCCTGCAGCGCGCGCGCAGCCGCCGCACCAAGCAGTTCGGGCACATCCGGCAGGCGCTCGGACCGCAACAGACAGCCACCATGTGCGGTAACGAATGCGGCGATGCCAGGCGAGACGCTTTCCGGGATGGCGCCGGGCCTTTCCATTGCCTGCCCCGGCGCGGCCAACTCATCACCCGTGGCCAGGATCACCACACACGGTTGGCGCCAGACAGAGATCCTGCCCTGGTCTGCGGCCGCAGCGGTGGTCAGAGCCCTCCAGTCAAGGCGAATCCCGGCAGGCACAAGCAGGTCACCCGCTGCGAAATCCGATCCTGCGGCCCGAATATTGCGGCCAGGTCCATGTGGGCGAAGAAAGGTGACCCGATCGCCCGCGCGTTCGGCGTTTTCCTGAACGATCACGCGGTTTGCGCCGTCGGGAACCGGCGCGCCTGTAAAGATGCGAAATGCCGCGCGCTCCGGCAACCGCTGGCCTGGCAGCGTGCCGGCAGCCGCCTCCCCGGCAATGATCAGGCTGAATGGAATATCCTTGAGATCGGCCTCACGCACGGCATATCCATCCATGGCCGAGACATCAGTACGCGGCATGGCAAACCGCGCCGTGACCGCTTCGGAAAGCACTCGACCCGATGCGGCTTCGAAGGACACGCTTTCAGAACCCAATGGCAGCGCGACGCCGATCACGCGGGAGAGTGCCTCATTGAAGGAAATCATGGCGCTTCGGTCTCCGCCCGCCAGTCGCCGGACTTGCCGCCGCTCTTCTCTTCAAGGCGGATCCCTTCAATGATGATACCCTTGTCGACAGCTTTAAGCATGTCATAGAGCGTGAGCGCGGCGACACTCGCGGCGGTCAGCGCTTCCATCTCAATGCCGGTCTGGCCGGTCAGTCGCACTTCGGCGGAAATTCTGAAGCCCGGCAGGGCGTCATCCATCTCTATCGTAACGGCCACCTTGCTGAGCATCAGCGGGTGGCAGAGCGGGATCAATTCATGGGTTCGCTTGGCCGCCATGATGCCGGCGAGCTCTGCCGTCGTGATAACCGCCCCCTTGGGCGTGCGCGCCTCGCGCACCGCAGCTAGCGTTTCGGGCAGGCATCGCACGCGCCCGCTCGCCACCGCGCGGCGCACACTTGCGGCCTTCTCGCTCACATCCACCATATGAACGCGGCCATCAGAATCGAGGTGGGTCAGCTTCGTCACGGACAGATCCCCCGATAGCGTTCAATCTGACCGACCAGGGAGCACGGCCGGAACCTGCTATCGAACTCCAGGGCGAACACATGGTCCCATGCGTCCCGGCAGGCGCCGGTTGAACCTGGAACACAGAATATGAATGTCTCGCCCGCTTGCCCCGCGAAAGCACGGGACTGCAGCGTCGAAACGCCCACCGTACCAAGGCTCACCTGGTGAAAGACGACGGAAAAGCCATCCATCTCACGCCGGAACAGCGGTTTGACGGCTTCAGGGGTCACATCGCGAGGAGAGAATCCTGTTCCACCCGTCGTCAGCACCACGTCGATCCCCGGTTCGGCGATCCATCGCGAGACAACTGTACGGATATCCGCCACCTCATCCCTGACGATGGCGCGCTCGACCACATTATGACCCGCCGCCCGGGCCCGCTCGATGAGCAGGCCGCCAGAAGTATCTGTTTCGGTATTTCGGGTATCGGATACCGTCAGTACAGCGATGTTCAGCGGGTAAAAGGCAAGGCTCTCGTCAATGCCCGGCATTTTTTTCATTCCATCTCTCCAAGTCCATTCTGTCTCGATCTGTAGGCTCTATCCAGCGCTCGCCAAACGGTCCGAGTTCGCGCTTCCAGAAGACGGCTTCTGTCTTGAGCCTGTCCATAAGATAATCGGCAGCCAGAAACGCTTCCCGGCGATGGTCGCCCGTCACGCCGACAAAGACGATAACCTCGCCCGGAACCATGGCCCCGCAGCGGTGCACCACGGACACGGCACTGACATCGAACCGCCTAATCCCCGCCTCAGCGATCCGTTGCAAGGAAACAAGCGTCATCCGGGGATGGTGATCGAGAATCAGCTTCTCCAGCGGTTCTCCCTGCTTGGTGACCGGCCGCACTGTCCCCTGAAAGGAAACGACGGCGCCATGACCGGGTGCGCGAAGCCGGAGGTCATCCAGTCTCGCGGCGGCGTCAATGACCGTGTTTGCAAGCTCGGCATGCACGCCTTTGTCGCATTTTTCGTCCGTCATAGGGGACCCCTCATTATCAATAGAATGCGCCATGGGATCCGAGGACCGCTGCCAGGACAGTTATCAGCGACAGGGTCATCAATACCAGATGTCCGCGCTGGACGATCGCCATCGTTCTTGCGGGTTGTGCGTGCATCTGCCGCGAAAACCAGCGGTCCAGATAGAGCGGCTCGAGAACGAACAGCACGATGGTGAACACCAGCCAGATCGCTACCATGGCATGCATCCACCAGAAGCCGGGATCCAGAAACCGGCCCCAGGCGGCAAGACCGTGGGTGATGTAAAAGCCCGTCAGACCGGCAACAGTAACCGAGATCTTTGCCTGCCAGGAAAACGCACTTTCGATCGCTGCAAAGATGCGCGCCCGCTCGGCTGGCTCAGTCAGGCTGCGGACACCAGGAAGCAGGACGAGTGTTACGAAGCAAACGCCGCCGATCCAGTGGACGACGGCGCCGACATGCAAGGCTCGGGCAAGTGTAATGTCAAACACGGGCTCAGCTCACCCCCCCGAGACCGGGCTCATGAACTCGACAGTATCACCAGGCCGGATGACGTAGTCTTCCGGGACAATCTCATCGTTGACGGCAGCCCGCACAGACCGGTGAAGGATGGCGTCCACATTGTATTGGCTGGCAAGCAGGGCCCTCAGTCCGGAAACAGCAAGGCCGTTCATGGACACCTCGACATTCACGGCGCCGCTGAACGGAGCCGCGATACGCCCGTGAAATCCTATCTGCATACGAACAATTCCTTTTACTGGCATTGGCTGGCCTGCTTCAAACCGGGGGTAGTGGTGAGACACCGATCACAGGCCGATGCAGGACAATGAGTCCGCCCCAGACGACCGGCAAGAGCAGCATCCTCAACTGAAGGAGCTCTCTCCATCTGGCTTTGCCTGTCAGGAGCGCGGCAAATGGAACAAGGCTGGTTCCGAGGATCATTTGGGACCACTGCGCGCCGCTCCGCTTTCTGCTCCGGGTTTCCATGGCGAGAATTCCCACGACTGAAAATACTCCCAGAGACCCAAACAGCAGCACGTGCGCGAGGTCGCCATTTGCAATAAGGTGCGCCAAAGACCAAAGCACCATCGCCCAGAGCAAGGGATGCCGGGTTACCGCAAGAATACCGGGACGGGCCGGATTGTAGGCCCTTTCCGCGAGGCCGCCGAGACTGAAAGGATTGGCAATGGCTGCCCCCCCGATCACCAGGAGGAGGGCCAAGGCCATAAGGCCATTGGCAAGCCAGAGGCCGTGCGGGCCCCAGAACCAGAGCCAGACATAGGGCGCCCTGCCGGCTGCGATAATGAGCCAGGCGAACAGCGCAAGGGACACCGCGCTGTAAAGCGCCAGATAGGCCCAGCGGCCCAGCAGGGAGACCAGCCGGATGCGAATACCTGGCCGGGCTGGCAAGGCGTGACTGACAAGAAAGACCAGCGCTGCGTCCAGAAACTCTTCCCATCCACTCACCTTGCGCCCGTCCTGATCCGGCATCCCGGGAATATTATTAAGGCAAATCAGGGCGATCCCGCATGACATTGATCATCCGGCAGAATGCTATTTTACCGGTCTCGGGCAGATGATTGTAATGGGTCTGCGCCGACTGAGCCGCTACTGACAAGATCCAAGGCCCGAGGAGAAAGCGCATTGATCCCATCACTGCTGACTGCGGCATTCTTCATAACCGCGGTCCTGTATGCCAGCGTCGGCTTTGGCGGGGGATCAACGTACAACGCGTTGCTGGTGCTCAGCGGCGCTGACTACCGTATCGTTCCTGCCATTGCGCTCATCTGCAATGTCATCGTGGTCACCGGGGGTGTCTGGCGGTTCTCGCGGACGGGAGATCTTTCCATCCGTCGCCTCTTGCCCTTCCTTATCACATCTGTGCCGGCGGCATGGATCGGTGGCCGCTTGCCCATCAGTGAAACAACCTTTGTTGGACTGCTGGGAGGAGCGCTCCTGATTTCAGGGGTACATCTTGCCCTTCAACGCGCCACCGTTGAGTCAGAGACCGTCTCGCAGCTCCGCCCGATCCCTCCGGTGCTGTCAGCTGCAATCGGCGGATCGATCGGCATCCTCTCAGGATTGGTAGGCATAGGCGGAGGGATTTTCCTTGCCCCGGTCCTTTATTTAATGCGCTGGGGAAACGCAAAGCAGATCGCCGCCGCCTGCAGCCTGTTCATTCTGGTCAATTCCCTGTCGGGCCTTCTGGGCCAGGCGTTCAAACTCCAGGACCTGGACCTGATGTCGCTCGCCCTGCCCTACTGGTTGCTACCGATCGCTGTGCTGGCGGGTGGACAGATTGGATCCTGGCTGGCCGGCCATCATATAAAGCCCAGTTTAATCCGTATAATGACCGCTATTCTGATTCTGTATGTCTCAGTTCAGCTGCTCTATAGATGGAGCACTCTGATCTGAATCAGCGAGCGTCAGCTCGCGAAGGATGAAATGCTCAAGGCGCGCACAAGATCTGCCTGGTGACCGGTCTCAGCGACTTTTCAGGCGCCGGAAACCGGGTAATGCGGTGGCCATTTTTTCAGCAATTCACCGAACAGTTCCTTTTCGGAAAGCCTACCTTCGCCTCTCCGGATGGTGCAGCTGTCTGAGCACGTTGCCTCTGGATTTGATGACGACGCGCCGGGCCCGGCCATGGAAATGTAAAATCACCCTCGACCGTTCGGTGTCATTGTCCGTCTCTGCTTTGCTTCGTAAGACGATTGTGCTGTCGCGCGAAAAGCGTCAGGCCGGTCGCCAGAACAACGCGGAAGATTTCAGCCATTAGGTCCGCCTCGGTCAGGGTTTCCAACGCCAGGTCCAGCGGTCGTCATGCCCCCTCATTCCAATAGCCATTCGCTGCAGCCACAGTGGCGAAATGCGTTGCCACGACCTGGCTGGATGCAATCAGCGCATCGGCGCTTTCGGCGTAACCAGGTCGAAGTCTGCCGCGGATCTCATCGTCTGGCTGCGTCATCTTGATGGCGACACGCGCCATCTTGACTGCAAGGGCATAGCCTTCTTCGGGGGTCGAGGTCTTAAGGGTCGGGAGCCAGGAGGTCATTGGAAGGTCCAGTCATGCTTGCGGTTTCAATTCAGCGGTTCGATGGTTCTGCAGATCATAAAGGTCTCGGCGTTCATCTTACGCAACCGGTTCTAGCGCGATGTCGGCGAGCGTGGATTGGTCTAGCTCGGAAAGAAATGCGATTTCGGCAGATCGCAGCCGGGCCTTGAGCCTGCAACGAGGGGCGAGGGTACAAGCGCCCCCATCGGCGCTCAGGCATTCCACAAGCGGCTGTCCCTCTTCAAGCAACCGGATAATGGTTCCCAGCCTGATCTCGTTGGCCGGCCGCGCGAGCTCAGCGCCGCCCCCCCCACCACGCCGGGTCTGTATCAGCCCGGCTCCAGCGAGGCGCTGCATGATCTTGGCCAAATGGTTGCGTGACAGGCCGAACTCCTCTGCGAGCTCTGCCGTCGAAAAAGCACGGTCCGGCGCACTCGCCATGCGCATCAGCATTCGCAAGCCGTAGTCGGTAAAAGCAGTCAGACGCATGTGGTGACACCTGTCACTTAATCGGTATTTACAATACCTATTAACAGCCCTACGCTGTCTTGCAAGTCCGATAGAATGCGTCCGCCATGAACACTGCCCGTCCAACCGCTCAGATTGCTTCGGCCAGGCCAGAGATGACAGCCGTCATCGTGACGGCCACAGGCCTTGATGAGTCCCTGCTTCGGGAAATGGTGCAGGCCTTCTACGCCAAGGTCCGATCCGATGCTGTTCTTGGCCCCATTTTTGATGCGCACATCACCGACTGGACACCACATCTGGAACGTATGATCACTTTCTGGTCTTCAGTGGCGTTGATGACGGGGCGCTATCATGGTCGCCCGCAGGAAGCACACACGAAGCTTGCGGTCGGTGCCCTGCATTTCGAGCGATGGCTCGCTCTGTTCAAGGAAACTGCGCAAGAGACATGTTCGGCTGCGGGCGCCGCGCATCTGATCACGCGGGCAGAACGCATTGCACGTTCACTTTTAAGCGCCGTTGAAGAATCGCAAACAGTTCCCAAGCCGCTTTCGGATGGCGCAGACCAAAGGACACCCCCATGACAGATGCCGCACCGATTCAGAACGCCTCGGACCTGACTCGATATATTGAGACGCGCTATCATCAGACGCACCGTGAGCAGCTGCCAGTCCTTGCCGAACTTGCCGCAAAGGTCGAGCGCGTGCATGCAGGGCATGAGCGTGCGCCGAAGGGGCTCCACGAACTCCTGCGACAAATGATCGGTGAGTTGGAAGTACACATGAAGAAGGAGGAGTTGATCCTCTTTCCAGCAATTCGGGCGGGCGGCACCCCCGGGCTCGCCCACCCCATCGCCGTCATGCGTGCCGATCATGATGATCACGGACGGGCAATCGCGGCCATCGCGCAGCTCACGTATAACCTGGAACTGCCCGAGGGCGCATGCGGAACCTGGACCCGCCTGTATGCCGGTCTCGCGGAGTTCATTACGGACCTGACTTCGCATATTCGTCTGGAAAATGAGGTGCTCTTCCCGCAATTTGACCAGGTCAACCATACCGATACCTGACGGAGTCCGCCATTGAACGATCCCAAAGACCCGGGAGCACGCTACGCATCGCCTCCCTGCATGGCGGGAGAGGTGACACCGGATTATTTCGACACGTGTGCAGGAAAAGCGTTAATTCATCAATCAGGGCAGGCGAATGGAATTGGAAACAAGGCAATGGCACTCAAGCATGCAGCAGCGGGCGAGCGCGTAGATCTTCACCCCCTCGGCTCCCGTGTAAGTACTGAAAAGACAAGCGCGATCGTCCGCACAAAGAGCTTTGAAGCGGTTCGACTTATTGTACTGTCCGGAACCGAAATCCCATCCCACAAAGTCACTGGCCAGATCATGTTCCACTGCATCGAGGGGCACGTGCAATTGGGTCTCGCCGACAGAACGATTGACCTGCTGCCTGGGCACTGGGTGTATCTGGACCACGAAGAGCACCACGCGTTGCGGGGAATTCAGGACTCATCCTTGCTCATGACCATCCTGTTTGACGGCGGCTGAAGAGCACTGGAACAGGAAACGATCGGGACTGTCGGCAGCATCGGGTCAGACTGACCCCATCGAAAGGTCTGTGCCAATACCCCGCTAAAGATGCTGCAACAGGCGTATATTTTCGCGAATTAAAGAAGTGATGGACACGATTTCCTCAGGCCCCAGATCCTCGCGTTCCAGAGTTCTCAAAGACAACGCCCGGGCGGCGCGGAAAGCGAGCGCCTGACCGAGAAGCGTCAACCCCCGAACACGCGATGCCCGGGACCCCGGCACGTCGCCACTTGCGATTGCTGTCAGATGGATGATGGCACGGAAGAAGCGGCCAACATTGCTGGCATAGAGTATTTCAAAAGCTTCTGTGGGAGTGGCCTGTTCACGAAGCATGAACCGGGCCCATTTTTCGCTGTCACTGCTTGCCAGCATCATCACAAAAGGGCCAAAAGCCGTCTCGAGCAGCTCAATCGCCTGCTTGCGGCTCAGGGCGCGGTTGAGCAATTCGTCTTCAAGTCGGCTCAGCGCTGGCTCAAGCCTTTGCGATACCTGCTCTGCAATCGAGGACGCAGCTGCGAGATACAGGTTCTCCTTGGTCACGAAATGATACGGAATCGCGGCAAGGGACACGCCTGCCATGCCGGCGATTGCCCGGGTGGATGTTCCGTCGAATCCCACAACGCCGAACAGTTCGATAGCGGCCTCGACGAGCCGTTCGCGCGTTTCAACGCTTCGAGGATCACTGCGTTTTGCCATCTATGATGTCTTCTTTCTGAGTAACCAGGCAGAGGCCGGTAGCGTCACCATTGCGATCACGATGAGCGGTGCTGTACTGCGCGCAACCTCGGACAGTGGCAGATCCTTCAGAAACACGCCTTGAGTTATGACGAGGAAGTGCCGGAGCGGATTGATCTGCGTCGCCAGTTGCATCCAGCCTGGCATGTTCTCAACCGGTGACATGAAGCCAGACAGAAGCACCGCAGGCGAGGCGAAAACAAAGGCACCGAGTATCGCCTGTTGCTGGGTATCTGAGATCACGGAAATAAAGAGACCGATCCCGATCACCGCCAGCAGATAGAAAAACATCGATCCGTAGAGCGCGAGCAGCGACCCAGCAAAGGGAATCTTGAAACCAAGTACGGCCACGAGAACAAAGAAGGTGCCATGCAGGTAGCCGAAGATCAGACCAGGTGCTGACTTCCCGATGACGATCTCCATCGGCCTGAGTGGTGAGACGAGCAGCTGATCGAATGTACCAAGTTCGCGCTCGCGGGCAACCGACAGGGCCGTCACGATGATCGTGGTCAGTAGGGTGATGGTTGCGACCAGTCCCGGCAGGGTGAACCAGGCATATTCAAGATTTGGGTTGAACCAATGCCGGACTTGGACGGCCTCCGGCGGCGCGCCGCCTGAATATGCCGCTGCCGACACACGCGCGATGATGGCCGACAGGTACGAGTTGACGATCTGAGACGCGTTCGACTTGCGACCGTCAAGGATGATCTGGACATCTGCCGGCTGACCCGCTTCGATCCGGCGGGAGAAGTCCTGCCCGATATGAACCACCGCAATGACGCGCTGGCTGTCGATAGTCTCCCGGATCTGGCTGACGGACTGCAGCTGTATGATCTCATCGAACGCGGAGGCGCCTTCAAAGCCTGCCACGATTTCCCGGCCGCTCCTTCCGTGGTCGAGATTGAGGACGGCAATATCGACATTGCGCACCTCCATCGTCATGGCGAAGGCGAAGATGATGAGTTGAAGAAGGGGGGGCACAAGGATCACCGCGCGCCCCTTGGGATCACGCCAAATGGCGAGCATCTCCTTGATGATCAGAGCAAGCAAGCGCCGCCACATGTCAGGCGATCCGCTTCGGCGTAGCCAGCCATGTCAGCATCAGGAAAAAGGTGCCGACGGCCAGCATCTTCAGGATCGCTGGCCATAGAACCGACCAGACATCCCCTGCCAGAAACAGTGTCTGCAAACTGATCACGAAATAACGCGCCGGGATAAAGGTGGTGACCGTGCGGATCGGCAGCGGCATCGCGCTGATTTCGAAGATAAACCCCGATAGCAACGTTGCCGGCAGGAAGCCTGTGAAAAGCGCCAACTGAGCCGCAACAAACTGGTTCTTGGTCGCCGCGGAGATCAGCAATCCCTGACCAAGGGCGGGCACCAGGAAAGCTGCGGCAACCGCTGCAAGCGCAAAGACCGAGCCTCGGAACGGGACATCAAAAACGAATACCGCCGCCAGGGTGCACAGCACCAGAGAGCTCATGCCCAGCAGAAAATAAGGCAAGATCTTTGACACCAATAATTCTACCCGGCTCACCGGTGTGGCAAGGACCGCTTCCATGGTGCCGCGCTCCCATTCGCGGGCGATCACCAGCGCCGTCAACAATGTGCCGATGATGGTCATCACAACTGCCGTGGACCCCGGCACGAGATTGTAGCGACTGGTCAGTTCGGCATTGAACCAGAAGCGGGGTTGCGGGGTTATCGCCGCCGGGACTGGCGAGGCCGCGTCTGCGAGCCGGCGTGCCTGCCACACGCTGTAGACTCCCTGGGCATAGTTCGCGACGAACTGAGCGGTATTGGGCTGCGAGCCGTCGGTCAGGATCTCGATGGGGGCCGGGTCGCGCCTGCGCAGGCGTTCGGTGAAGTCCGGCGGAATGATGACGAGGCCGCGCAGCTGACCGGATACAAGGCCCGGCTCAAGCGCCGCCTGGTCGAAGGCCGTGACGGTTTCGAAATAGTCGGAACCTTCAAATGCCTGGACAAGACTGCGCGCATCGGTGCGTGCGTCCTGTACCACGATGCCAACCCGGATCGAATTGGCATCGAGCGATATTCCGAACCCGAACAGAAGGAGAAGGATAAGCGGTAGCACGAACGCGATCAGGATCGAAGAAGGGTCACGAAAAATCTGGAATGTTTCCTTTCGCGCAAGCGAGAAGGCTCGACGCACAGGAGCAGGAAGCCGCGACAGATGCATCAGGCGGCCTCTTGTTTTTCAGATCGCGCAACCAGCTCGATGAATGCTTCTTCCATGGTCACGCTCGAGCCGTTTGGATTGGCACAGCTCGCCTTCAACGCCTCGGGGGTGCCCTCTGCGATTGTCCTGCCGCGATAGATCAGGTTGATCCGGTCGCAATACTCGGCCTCTTCCATGAAGTGGGTGGTGACGAGCACGGCAACATTCTTCGCCGTCAACGCATTGATGTGCGACCAGAACTCTCTCCGCGTGATCGGATCAACACCCGAGGTCGGCTCATCAAGGAAAAGGACCTCCGGCTCATGCAAGAGTGCAGCGGCGAGCGCGAGACGTTGCTTGAATCCGAGCGGCAGGCGCGCAGCAGCGGTGTTGCGATGGCCCGTCAGATCAAAGGCCTGCAGCATCGCTTCGATCCGCTCGCGCGCCCGCGCGCGGCCAAGACCGTAGACACCAGCGAAGAAAGAGAGATTCTGTGCCACGGAAATATCTCCGTAGAGGGAGAATTTCTGCGCCATATAGCCCAGCCGCCCGCGTGCATCGGCCGCGGCCGTTCGCAAGTCGAACCCGGCAACACGGCCCTCGCCTTCGCTCGGCTCAGTCAGGCCGCACAGCATCTTGAAGGTTGTCGACTTGCCCGCCCCGTTGGGGCCAAGCAGCCCGAGGATTTCGCCACGCTTCTGAGTGAACGTGATATCGGAGGCTGCCGTGAAGGTCCCGTAGCGCTTGGTGAGGCCGCGCGCTTCGATAACCGCGTCACCCTTATCCGGATGCGCAATCATTGCTTCGGCCAGCGGCGACCGCCCGTCCGGACCGCCGCCCAACCGGTCGACAAACGCGTCCTCGAAGCGGGGCGTGGCAGGAACGCTCTCTGCATTCACCAGGGTCCTGACGTGATCAAGATCGGCCCCTTCGCGGATCAGAAAGCGTATGGCGTCGCCGTGCAGGATTGCATCGGCCACAGATGCATCGCGAAGCAGCGGTGCGATGGCAGCACGGCGGGTCTCTTGCGGAACACGCGCCAGGAAGACGCGGCCGGCCATTGTCGCTGTCAGGTCACCGGGAGGACCTGCATGGAGGAGCCTGCCGCCGCTAAGCAGAAGAACATCATCGCATTTTTCCGCTTCGTCCAGATAGGCGGTTGCCCAGACCACCGCCATGCTATCGTCGACGAGCTCGCCTACCATCGACCACAGTTCCCTGCGCGAGATCGGGTCAACGCCCACCGATGGCTCATCGAGGAGCAGCAGGCGCGGCCTCGTCAGCAAGGCGCAGGCAAGGCCGAGTTTCTGCTTCATGCCGCCAGACAGGGCTCCGGCCAGACGTTCGGTGAACCGCGCAAGGTCCGTGAACTTCAACAGGTGACGGAAGGCGTCCTCCCGCTCATCACCTGAAAGTCCTTTAAGATCAGCAAACAGTTCAAGATTTTCCTGGACGCTCAGATCTTCGTAGAGGCCGAAGCGTTGGGGCATATAGCCGAGCATCTCGTGCAAGGTGCGCTGCGCCGTGTGCGCGCGTGCGCCCCCTATGAGCACCTCGCCTTCGCTAGGCCGGCTGAGGCCCGTCAGCAACCGGATGAGCGTTGTCTTACCTGCGCCGTCCGGGCCGACCAGCCCGGTAATCTTGCCAGTCGCTATGGTACCGGAGATATTATCAAGTGCTGCCGGACCATTCGCAGTAAACCGCTTCGTGACCTTGTTGATCTGAACGAGGGGTGGCGGGCCAGACATGAGAGATGCATAGCTCATCTGCGCGGTCAATCTGCCGCCGCCGGGCGGCGCAGCTTGACGGTTACGGGCATGCCTTGCCGGAGGCCGCTGTCGGGTGCGTCGACAATGATCCGAACCTGATACACAAGATCAGTACGCAGATCAGGGGTTTGGACCGTCCGGGGAGTGAATTCGGCAACAGGAGAGACAAAGCCGACTTGCCCCTCATAGGGCCTGCCAGGTGCGCTGTCGGTGAACACTTCAGCTGCCTTGCCAGGTACGACGAAGCCAAGGTCGGACTCATCGACATAAGCGCGCACCCAGACCGGGCTGGTTAAAGCCAAAGTAGCAACCGGCACGCCTGCGGCGACGATAGAACCGGGTTCCCGCACGCGCGCCAGCAGAACCCCGTCTGAAGGTGCGACAAGACTTGCGTCGCCAAGCCTCATCCGCGCTTGAGCAACCGCCGCCTCAGCCGCTTCAACACCCGCCGCGCTCCCCGTAATCTCTTCGGATCGCGGTCCGAGCTGCACAAGGGTGAGGTCCTTCTTGCCTGCGACAAGGCGCTTCTGGGCTGCATCCAACGCGGCGAGCGCCGTGTCATAGGCTTGCTGGGACACATACCCGCTGTCGCGTAATTTCGACTGCCGGTCGAACGTCTGTTGCGCCAGCAGGACATTCGCTTCCAGTTCTTCCACCCGGGCCCGGGCCCGCTCAATTTCCTGGGACCGGCTCCCGGCCTCGAGTCGCGCAAGCTCTGCCCGTCGCACCGACGCTTCGGCCTCAGCCTGAACGAGTCCGTCACGCAGAGGCGCGATGTCCAGGACTGCGATCACCTCGCCAGCCGAGACCGCGTCCCCTTCCTCGAAGTTCATGGTCTCGAGGCGGCCGGAGACCCGGAAAGCAAGCTCTACCTGCCGAATATCGACATTGCCATACAGCACCAGTGCGCTGTCGGCTCTGGAATCCGCCGGGTCCAAACGCGGCCACACGACGAAACGGCCCAAGCTGAGGGCAGCAACCAGAACGGCGGCGACGATGGCAATGCGCTTCATTGACAATCTTTCGGGGGCGCGCGGGAGGCCCCACCCAAATTTAACAAACTACTCCATTTTTCGTACGCTTGTACTAATTAATATTCAAGGCTCTTCTTTGCTACCACAATCGCGAGCGCTCGCGCTGAACGATCCTGTACCTCATACCCACGCAATGGTGTCGCTTCGCGAGAATGAATCTTGGAGGCGCCTTATCTCGGCAGAGACGTTTTTGTCGTTATAGAAACGCCGTTGGATTCTTACACCGAAGCCCGACCACCGATCCTGAAAGCGTCAGTCCAGCATGTCTGATCGGCCGCCGCTGAGATGCATATTACACTAGAACGCTTTAAACTGATTGATATCGAGTGAACCACTGCAGACACTTAACCTCCTGGGACTTGCATCCCTCCCGGCCGCTTTCAGGCGCGCACCAATCGTCTCGCTACTTGCGCAGCGAAGTGCTCATATCGTCTCTGACCGAACGCATGAGCCGCTACCCTCCGCGCCAAAGGTTCACTATGAGGCGCCGCCTTCAAGCTCCGTTCCCGGCCATATGTCGGCGTTCATCGCCTGGTTCAACAAGACCGCGCCAACCGGCGAGACACCGCTGCTTCCGATCGAGCGGGCCGGACTTGCACATCTCTGGTTCGAGTGCATCCATCCGTATGAAGACGGCAATGGCCGCATCGGACGCGCCATCTCGGAAAAAGCGCTAGCGCAAGGAAGGCAGCGGCCCGTCTTCATGTCGCTGGCCGGCGCCCTGCTGCGCCACCGCAAGGACTATTACCGCGAACTGGAGCTCGCCAGTGCAACCGTGAATGCCGACCGCT
Source organism: Hyphomonas sp. 34-62-18 (assembly GCF_002282565.1). Classification (GTDB taxonomy): domain Bacteria; phylum Pseudomonadota; class Alphaproteobacteria; order Caulobacterales; family Hyphomonadaceae; genus Hyphomonas. The sequence continues at coordinate 2,927 of NZ_NCJT01000002.1, read as the reverse complement.
GGCTGAGCTGGTTTGCGGATATCGCGCTTGAGGCGCAGGACCGAAGCCTGAAGCAGGTTGAGTTCATGCTGGCCAAGACGCGCCTCTTCGACCGGCTCGCAGGGAAGCTGAACCCGCGGCAAGAGAAAGAGTTGCTGCGCATGTTCGCCGAAGGCATAGACGGCTTCAAGGGCGGCCTCAGCGCGAAGAACTACAAGACGATCACAGGCGCCCCAACCGCCACCGCAACGCGCGACCTTACAGACATGGTCGCCAAAGGCGCGCTCGTTCGGCAGGGGGAACCCAAATCCACCCGGTACTTCCTGAAGCTGGACTGAAAAGGCTCTGACGACAGACCTCAGAACCCGAGACCAGAAAAACCGAGAGCAAGCGAACCTTTAATAACGAATGCCTGTTGTTAAAGGCTTGCGCTGGGCACCTGGTCACCGCTGCGCGTCCGGAGAGGCCCCGCATACTGGAGGATCTTAAAACCGTAAGAGCGGGATGGTCCGGGGCATTTGACAGGCAGTCGATTAACGCTATACTACCTTGTATTCATTCAATTTATGGCGCGAGTGACGCGCGTCGAGTTCATGATTATTGTTCTATAAATACAATCACTTAACCTTCTGCCCTCAGTAAATTGTATCTCACTTTGTATCCAATTTGTATCCCGAGTTTGAGGAATGTCGGGTTTCAGCTGTGTAATATGCTCGTGTCTCGACGCTGTTAGCCTCCGCATCCTGTCCACGCTTGGCGCTTGCGAGCACTTCAGGGACAATAGCTCCCTGCACTCTGATCCTCGCGCCACCCAGCGAAAACCCCGAGGCAAAATTAGCGATTGGGCTCGCGTCGAGGCATATGCGGTAGCGCCGAAGCAATCCAAATTAGGATGGTCCGTTTATTTACATATTGATAGCCTTCGCTTATCGAGCAGTATGCGCGAGTTCTGGATAGCTCTCTTTTGCATTGTGCTGTCGGTGTCGGGTTCGTTTATCCCGGCAGCGCACACTATGGCGCATGCGCAGATCCCGCCCGCTCTCGAAGTTCACCTGGACGAAGATCACGGACATGAACATGACGCGCATGGCGACCATGCAAGCGTCAGTGATTTCGACCAGCACCATCATTCCCAAGGCCACCCTGGGGATCACGGCGCTGAGTTGCATCTGACCGCGATAGAAATGTCAGCATTTTCTACCGAGCGGCCTTTCCTCGGGAGTGAGCTGAGACGCTTTTATTCCGATTTGCAGCAGCCTTCGCCTCTGTTGCCCCCTGATCCGGATCCTGATCGCGCCTGACCCTGAGCGTCGCTGGCAAGCCTAACGGTGCGCCAGGCAAGTTTCCGTGGTCAGGAGTTACCCTCATGTTTTCCAAACGTATTGGCCTCGCGGTCGCGATGGCCTTGTCTGGCGCCGCCGCGCAGGCCCAGACCGATGCCTGCACCGGCACGCCGGATCAATCCGAGATCATCCCGCTCGCACGCGCGATCCAGCTTGCTGTCGAAACCGATCTCCGGCCTGAGCTTGCCAACGCCGAAGTCCGCGCCGCGAGAACCGAGCGCGCGATTGCGGCGCTCCGGCCAGCGGATACCGTCTCGCTTGAGATCGAGGATTTCCCTGGCTCAGGCCTCGCCAGCGAAATCGATAACCTCCAGGTCACCGCCAGTTTCTCCCGCGTCTGGGAGCGCGGGGGCAAGCGTGAGGCGCGTGAAACGCTGGCCCGCAGAGGGGTCGAAGTCGCGGAGACACGCCTTGCGGCCGCAGAATTCGAAATCCGGGAAGAAGTCGAAACGCTCTATGCCGAAGCCGCGCTTGCCGAAGGCAGGCTGGCGCTCGCATGTGACCAGATAGCCTTGTCGCGTGAGCTCGAAGCGGTCATCCAGCGGCGCGTCGACGCCGCGCGCGACCCCCTCCTCGCTGGAGCGCGCGCAACCTCCGACCGCCTCCGCGCGGAAGCCGAAGCACGCCGCCATGCGGCGCAGGCTGCAAACCTCCGGGCCGCACTCGGCGCCTATTGGCTGGCCAAGGACGATTTCCGGATTGACCCAGATTTTCTGGAAGCAAAGGTCACGCCGCGCGCCTTTGATGTTGCAGATCTTTCCTCTCCGGAACTCGACCGCCTTGCCAAGGAACAGCTCCAATCGGCAGCGCAGATCGAAGTTGAGCGCGCCCAGGCTATTCCGGATGTCACCTGGAGTGTCGGGGTCCGCAAGTTCGGACTGGAAGAGGATGCGGCCGTCATTGCGGGGGCCTCAATTCCACTTGGCACGGGCGGCCGGAGCGAGGCAGCGGTCGCCCGCGCACGGGCTGACCAGCTCCGTATCGAAGTCGAGCGGGAAACACTCCGGCAGGAACTGATCCGCCGCGCCGCTGGCTATCAACGCGCCGCGCTCAGCGCGCTGGACCAGATTGAGGAAATCGACACGGTTCTGCTGCCAGCCGCAAACGAAGCCGTCGCGCTTGCCCGCGACGGCTATGCCCGCGGCGCGTTCACCTATCTCGACATCATCAGTGCCCAGAGCGCAGTGGATGACCTGCGCGAAGAACGTCTCACCCACCTTAGAACCTATATCCTCAACGATGCTGCGCTGGCGCGCCTGAGCCCTGCCGCACACAGACCCGCCCCGACCTCGGAGACTCCGGAATGAACCATCCCCTTAACAGACGGGTTGCCCCCCTTGCGGCCGTCTTCCTCCTTGGCCTGATTGGCGCGTGTGGCGAGCCCCCCAAGCCAGATGCGTCAGACACAGATCACGGCGAGGCGACTGTGGAAGACTATGTCCGCGGCCCCCATAACGGACGCCTGCTCGAAGACGGAGCGTTTGCACTTGAGATGACGATCTTCGAAACAGGCGTGCCGCCTCAGTACCGGATATACCCGTACAAGGATGGCGCGCCGCTCGACCCGTCCTCGGTCGATCTGACCGTTAAGCTGCACCGTCTCGG
>NZ_NCJT01000300.1 GCF_002282565.1 Hyphomonas sp. 34-62-18 | reverse complement strand
AGCCGCGCTTTCTGGAAAAAACCTTCCCAGCCATACTCGGCAATCGCGGCTTCTGCCTGGCGCCGCGCAAAATCCGGCGCCGGCGGCGGCGCAGGCGTCTTACCCAGCCGCATTTGCCATTTTGAAACAAGCGACGTGTCCTTCAGGCCGCGTGTCACCTCCGCAAAGGCGGGCTTCAGGCGCGCCTGCTTGTCCTGGGGCAGCAACCCCGCCGCCTGCCAGGCCGCGTCCAGCAGGCAGCTTGCCTCTGCCGGCCCGCTGCAATCGGCCTGCATGGCCATGCCGGCGGGCACCATCCGCGCCGGCGGCGGGCCAGACGGCGCCGCCGTGGCTGCGCAAGCGCCAACCGCCACAAGACAAGAGAATACCGCCACCCGAAGCATGCCCCTGCCTACCCCGTTCCAGATGAACCGCAAATGACCACAGTTTTCCCAGCGTCAGCTTGGACATTCGCCCCCTTGAAGGTTATCTTCTTCCCCAAGAGAAGCAGAAAGGCCCTGCCGATGTTCCTGAATTTCTTCAACGAGCTGCGCGCCGCAAAAGTCCCGGTCACGCTGAAGGAATACCTCCTCCTGATGGAGGCGATGGACAAGCAGGTCATCGATATGGAGGTGGAGGAGTTCTACTACCTCTCCCGCGCTGCCCTGGTGAAGGACGAGCGTAATATCGACAAGTTCGACCGCGTCTTCTCCCATACCTTCAAGGGGCTCGACACGCTGGCCGACGCCGTCAACGTCCAGGACCTGCCCGAGGAATGGCTCAAGAAGATGAGCGAGAAATTCCTCACGCCCGAGGAAATGGCCGAAATCGAAGCCATGGGCGGCTTTGAAAAGCTGATGGAGACGCTGAAAAAGCGCCTCGAAGAGCAGAAAAAGCGCCATGAGGGCGGCAACAAGATGATCGGCACCGGCGGCACCTCGCCCTTCGGCGCCAATGGCTACAATCCCGAAGGCGTCCGCATCGGCCAGGACAAGTCTCGCCACCGCCGCGCCGTGAAGGTGTGGGACAAGCGCGAATTCAAGAATTACGACGACAAGATCGAGCTGGGCACGCGCAACATCAAGGTCGCCATGAAGCGCCTGCGCAAATGGGCCCGCAAGGGCGCCCCCGACGAGCTCGACCTCGACGGCACCATCCGCAACACCGCGCGCAAGGGCTATCTCGACATCGAAATGCGCCCGGAAAAGCGCAATACGATTTCCGTCCTCCTGCTGCTCGATGTCGGCGGCTCGATGGATCCGCATGTCCGCGTGATGGAAGAGCTCTTCTCCGCCGCCCGGTCGGAAATCAAGAACCTTGAATACTACTACTTCCACAACTGCCCCTATGAGGGCCTCTGGAAGGACAACCGCCGCCGGATGAACAACCGCATCCCCACCTGGGACGTGCTCAACAAATATCCGTCAGACTACAAAGTGATCGTCGTGGGCGACGCCACGATGAGCCCCTATGAGATCACCTATGCCGGCGGCTCGGTCGAACACTGGAATGAAGAGGCCGGCGGCCTCTGGATCCAGCGCTTCGTGGAACGCTATCCCAACTTTGTCTGGCTGAACCCCACCAAGGAAGGCGCCTGGGAATACACCGGCTCCATCAAGCTCATCCGTGAACTGATCGGCCCCCACCGCATGTTCGAACTGACATTGGCGGGCCTCGACGAAGCGATGAAGGAACTCAGCCGCTAGGCGCTGTTTAAGGAGTTGAGGGTTCTCTACCCCTCTCCCCCGTGGGGGAGAGGGGCAGGGGTGAGGGGGCTGCCCCAAGCGAAACCCTCACCCTGCTGTTGCTGACGTCGCCACCCTCACCCCCCTCTCCCTCAAAGAGTGAGAGGGGGCTAAAGCATGCTTCGCTGTTCCCGGAGGCCACCCATGCCCACAGTCCTCACCACCACCCAGGGCCCCGCCCGCATCGTCACCATCAACCGGCCCCACGCCCGCAACGCCGTCGATCACGACACCGCCCTTGCCCTCTATGACGCCTTCAAGGCGTTCGATGCCGACGAGACCGCCTCCGTCGCCATCCTCACCGGTGCGGGCGGAAACTTCTGCGCAGGCGCAGACCTGAAAGCCGTCGCCACGGGCAAGGGAAACCCGTCGCATACGGAGGGTGACCTTGGCCCGATGGGCCCCTCCCGCCTTCAGCTGTCCAAGCCCGTCATCGCCGCCGTCGATGGCTATGCCGTTGCCGGCGGGCTGGAACTTGCCATCTGGTGCGATCTGCGCGTTGCCTCGCCTTCGGCCCGGTTCGGCGTCTTCTGCCGCCGCTTCGGTGTGCCCCTGATTGATGGCGGCACCGTGCGCCTGCCCCGCCTCATCGGCGCCTCCCGCGCGATGGACCTGATCCTCACCGGCCGGGAAGTGCCCGCCGGAGAGGCCCACGCCATCGGCCTTGCCAATTATCTGACCCCGGAGGAAACAGCCCTCCCCCGCGCGCTGAAGCTCGCCGAAGAGATCGCCGCCTTCCCGCAGCTCTGCATGAAGGCAGACCGCGCCTCTGCCCTCGCCCAATGGAGCCTCAGCGAGGAAGATGCCATTCGCGCCGAGTTCGCTGGGGGCCTCAATGTCCTGAAAGCCGGCAGCGCGCGCGAAGGCGCCGCCCGCTTCTCAAAAGGCGAAGGCCGCCACGGGAAGTTCGCAGACTAGGCCGCCGCCTTGTAAATCCGCCACAGCGCGAACACGCCGATCGCCACCCAGAGGATGTTGATCGCCACGGACGGGATCGCCCCGTGATAGCCGCTGTTGAGGATAAACCCCGCCGCCCCGATCACATTGGCCCA
>NZ_NCJT01000067.1 GCF_002282565.1 Hyphomonas sp. 34-62-18 | reverse complement strand
CAGGGTTTCGCCGGCGCCGGAGAGTTTCTCGCGGGTGGGCGAGAAGGAGGGCACCAGGGTGGAGACGACTTCGACGGCCGAGCCGGTGAGCTGGGCCTGCAGGGCGAGTTCGTCGCTCTGGATAAGCTGGATGGTATTGGGCAGGGCCGAGGGCGGCAGGCTGGAGCGGGTGGCGGTGACGATGACCGTCTCTTCCACCTTGGTGTCGTCAGAAGCGGTTTCGTTTTCCTGGGCGGTGGCGGTGGCCGTCATCGCCAGAAGGGCGGCGGCGCTGACGCCGATAAATCTTTTCATGGGCTGCTCCTGATCTCTTTCTGTCTGGAGGAAACCCGTCCCGCTTAGAGGCAAATGACAATCATTCGCAATGCGGCATTTGAGATTCTTTCGCAAAACCTGCCGCGCGTTGCGCCGGGGGCACAGTTCCGCCCGCGTGCTGGCAGGGCCTTCTATCCTGGAGCGCGGTGCTCTACCGAAGGGGCATGCATTCCTGGGACCTGACACCGAAAGAGGCCGTGACCCTGCAGCGGGAGCTGGCCGGACGGGTGGAGCGCGAGGACCGGCTGGGCCTGGTGTCGCGTGTGGCGGGGGTGGACGTGTCCTATCATGCGGCGACCGGCCGGCTGGCGGCGGCCGCGGTGGTGCTGGACGCTTTGAGCCTTCAGGTGATGGATGTGCAGATCGTGCTGGGGAAGCCTGTCTTTCCCTATGTGCCGGGGCTGTTTTCCTTCCGGGAGCTGCCGCCGGTGCTGGCCGCACTGGAGAAGCTGACTGCGCCACCGGACCTTATTGTCTGTGACGGGCAGGGCATTGCGCATCCGCGCCGGTTTGGCCTCGCCTGCCATCTGGGGGTATGGACCGGGCTGCCGACGATCGGCTGCGCCAAGTCGCGGCTGACGGGCACGCATGACATGCCGGGCACGCGCCGGGGCAGCCGGGCATCGCTGATGGACAAGGGCGAGGAGATCGGCGCGGTGCTGCGCACGCGGGACGGGGTGGCGCCCGTCTTTGTGTCCACCGGGCACCGGGTGAGCCTTGAGACGGCGTGCGCCTGGGTGCTGAGGCTGGCCCCGCGCTACCGGCTGCCGGAAACGACGCGGATTGCCGACCGTCTCGTGGGGGAGGCATTGCGGGACGGGCCTTAGCGGCCTATTTCGTTGGGCCAATCAAGGAGAGAAATGCCATGGCGATCAAAGTGGGCGACAAGCTGCCGGAAGCGACTTTTATGGAAATGACGGTGGACGGGCCCAAGCCCGTGACCACGGCGCAGGTGTTCGGCGGCAAGACCATTGCCCTGTTCGCCGTGCCGGGCGCCTATACCCCGACCTGTTCGGCGCGCCACCTGCCGGGCTTCGTGGACAAGGCCGGCGAGTTCAAGACCAAGGGCGTGGACGAGATCGTCTGCACCTCGGTGAACGATGTGTTCGTGATGGGCGCCTGGGGCAAATCTTCCAACGCCGAAGAAAAAGTGCGCATGCTGGCTGACGGCAACGGCGCCTTTGCACAGGCCATCGGCCTGGAGCTGGACGCTTCCGGCTTTGGCATGGGCAAGCGCTCTCAGCGTTATTCCATGCTGGTGAAGGACGGCGTTGTGGCCGAACTGAACGTGGAGCAGGGCGGGGAGTTCAAGGTCTCCAGCGCCGACTATCTGCTCGGCCAGCTCTGAGGACCAGAGACGGGCGCGTTTAAGCGCCTGTTACCGAATACGGCGATGATCGGCCTGCTGCGGGGACGTGGCGGGCCGATTTTCGTTGCGGATTTATTGAAAAACGGCAAACTCTCCCCAACTCAGGTGTGTAATCAACGTGGAGAGGGACCCATGGACATCATTTTTGCCACCTTCGTCTTCGCTTTTGCGGTGGCGTTCATCCTGCTGTTCTCGGCGCTCAAGTTCGTGCCCCAGGGCTATAACTGGACCGTCGAGCGGTTTGGCCGCTACACGCGGACGCTGACGCCGGGGCCGCATGTGATCACGCCGTTCATCGACCGGATCGGTCGGAAGATGAACATGATGGAGACCGTGCTGGACGTGCCCCAGCAGGAGGTGATCACCAAGGACAACGCCATGGTGTCCTGCGATGCCATCGTGTTCATCCAGGTGATCGATGCGGTGCAGGCGGCGTATGAGGTGAACAACCTCACCCATGCCATCACCAACCTCTCCATGACCAATATCCGGACTGTGGTCGGCTCGATGGACCTCGACCAGGTTCTGTCGAACCGGGACGAGATCAATGCGCGCCTTCTGGGCACGATTGATGCGGCGACCCATCCCTGGGGCATCAAGGTGACGCGGATCGAAATAAAGGACCTCACACCGCCCGCCGACATTACCGAGGCGATGGCCCGGCAGATGAAGGCGGAGCGCCTGAAGCGGGCTGAAATCCTCACCGCTGAAGGGGAGAAACAGTCGGCCATTCTCAAGGCCGAGGGGCAGAAGCAATCGCAGATCCTGGAAGCCGAGGGCCGCCGCGAGGCCGCCTTCCGCGACGCCGAGGCGCGCGAGCGGGAAGCCGAAGCCGAGGCCAAGGCCACCGCAATGGTCTCCGAAGCGATTGCGCGGGGCGATGTGAACGCCATCAACTACTTCCTGGGCCAGGCCTATGTGGCCGCGTTCGAGAAGCTGGCGACATCCAACCAGCAGCGCACGGTGATCATCCCGGCCGAGTTCTCGTCGATCCTCGGCACTATTGAAGGCATCCGTGGGCTGACGGACTCGGCGAAGGCCGCCTCCGCGCAGCCCCGGCCGCCGGGCGGCGCTGTGCCCCCGACGCGGACGGGCAGCTGAGACGTGAGCGCTGAACAGAGGAGTTCCTGAACATGGACGCATTGCTGGCAGGGGTAACATGGTGGCACTGGCTGGCGCTGGCGCTGATCTTCTTCGGCCTGGAAATGATGACGGGCACCTATGACCTGCTGATGGCCTCCATCGGCGCGGTGCTGACGGCGATCTTTGCCGCCGTGGCACCGGCAGAGTTGGCCGGGTGGCATGGTCAGGTGATCGTGTTCTTGGTGTCGGCAGTATTCCTGATCATCAGCAGCCGGATGGTGTTTCCGGGCCTGCGCAAGGCGGCACCGGAGCATCCGACGCTGAACAGGCGGATGGCGCAGCTGGTGGGCCAGCACGGGCAGGCAACGAAGGATTTCGTGGCCGGGACGGGGCAGGTGAAGATCGGCGACACGGTGTGGGGCGCAGAGGCCATTCCGGGCGAGCCGCCGGTTCTGGCAGGCGACGCCATCACCGTGGCAGAGACACGCGCCAACACCGTGATCGTGCGCAAGGGCTGAAGACATTATCAGCTTCTCAGAATTGAAAACCCCTCCGGTGACGGAGGGGTTTTTTTGGGGTACTCGCAGGGAATGGGCCTTCAGAGGACCTGCGATCATCTATGGATACCAAGGATAGTTATTCGCATATGTCCTGAGTCGTGGTCAGCCCGCGCGGCCCATGCGGCGTTCGAGGCGGGTGGAGAACCAGGAGATGATCCGTCTCCAGATTTCATCTTTCAGGACGGCCCCTTCGACATCGTGATCGATGGACGGGTTGTCGTTGATTTCGATGATGATGACGCCCTGTTCGGTTTCTTTCAGGTCGACGCCATAGAGCCCGTCGCCGATGAGGCTGGCGGCGCGGACGGCGATGTTGACGACTTCGGGCGGGGCATCTTCCACAGGCATGGTGGTGAAGCCGCCTTCTGTGGACTTGCCATTGTCGCCGTATTTCACCGTCTGCCAGTGGCCGCGGGCCATGCGGTATTGGCAGGCGTAAAGTGGCTCGCCATTCAGCACGCCGATGCGCCAGTCGAATTTCGTCGGGCGGAATTCCTGGGCAATGATCAGCGCGGTGTCCTCGAACATCTTTTTGGCGCCGGATTTGAGCTCGTCGAGAGACTGGGCCTTGACCATGTTGATGCCGAAGCTGCCATCAGGCGTTTTCAGGATCACCGGGCTGCCGAGGCGTTCAAACACGCCGGCGAGGTCGGTCTTCTCGTCAACAATTTCCGTACGCGGAATGGGCAGGCCAGCCTTCTCCAGGATCTCTTTCAGATAGACCTTGTTGGTGCAGCGGATCATTGAATGGGTGTCGTCGATGACGGGCATGCCTTCCTGCTCGGCGCGGCGGGCGAAGCGGTAGGTGAAATTGTCGATCGAGGTGGTGGCGCGGATGAAGAGGGCGTCGAACTCGGCGAGCGACGGCAGGTCCGTTGGGTCGATCAGCTCGACCTCCACGCCCATCTTCTCGGCGACATCGGCGAGGCGCTTCAGCGAGGAGGGCTTGGAAGGAGCCGTCTTTTCATGCGGATCGACCAGCACGGCGAGCGCCCATTTGGCGGGCGTGCGGGTCTTCTCATTCTTCACGCGGCCCTTGGTGTAGGCCTCCATTGAGTCCAGGAAGAATTTCCGGCGGGCGTCTTTCAGCTTGTGCGGCGGCACGGCGCGGATGCGGCCGATGCCGTGAGGGGCTTCCTCGTCGAACTCGATCTCCAGGGCGGGGGTTCGGAACCAGTCCATGGCTTCGCGGGCGAGGCGCTCATAGGCGGGCAGCTCGGTGCGCGAGAAGGCGACGAACAGGCTTTCGACCTTCGGGGCGCCTTTGGCGAGGGCTTCCTGGAGGGTTTCGCCCAGATCCGGCAGGGCGTGGTTGTAGAGGCTCTTCTTCGAGAGCTCGACCATCGTCTGGACGCTGGGGCTGATCCGGTGGCCGCGCGCCTCGGCCAGCAGGGAGGCGTAGTAGCCTTCCGACTGGTAGGCGTAAGAACGGGCGAGATTCAGGATATAGGGCCGGCGGCCGGTGAACAGCGCGGGCTTGGAGATATAGTCGGAGATACGCAGGACTTTATGCGGTGTCTCAGCCTGAGATATGTCGCTTGCCGATTCAACAAGCACGACCCAATCGGTCATGGGGCTCCATTAGAGGGCGCTTCTAGAGACTTCTCCATCCGCAGCGCCGCTTCTCCGTCCGGATAGTAGGACTCAAGGGTCGCAATTACGCGATAACCGCCTGCCTCGTAAAGGCGGATGGCTGAACTATTTGATGAGCGCACCTCAAGGCGGACGGCGCGGGCACCGCGCTCTGCTGCATCGGCTTCACAGGCGGCCATCAGCGCGCGGGCGAGGCCCTTGCCGCGGGCTTCTGGCGCGACGGTGATGGAATAGAGCCGGCCGACGGCGGCGCCCTTGCGGTAGAGCATTACGGCGGCGGCGAGGAGGCCTTCGCGGGGGGGCGCGCAGACGAGGACGCTGGCATGACCGGAGAGGAGGCGGCGCCAGGTGCGCCGGTCGAACCGGTCTTCTTCGGGGAAGCTGGCTTCCAGGGCCACCAGCGCGTCAATATCGGCGGAGGTGGCGGGGCGGATGCTCAAAGCCGCACCATGTCGTCGCGGTGGATGATGGCGGGGCGGCCACGATAGCCGAGGAGGGCTTCAGCCTCCTCTGTGCGGCGGCCGGCGATGCGGCGGATGTCTTCGGCGCCGTAAGCGGTGACGCCCTTGGCCAGCAGGCGGCCATCCGGGGCGCGGACGGCGACGGCGGCGCCGCGCTCGAACTGGCCAGTGACGCCGCGCACGCCGACGGCCAGCAGGCTCGCGCCTTTCTCCAGCGCGGCGGCGGCGCCGTCGTCCACGGTGATTTCGCCTTCAGGCTTGAGGTGGCCTTCGAGCCAGGCGGCGCGGGCCTTGGCCGGGCTGATACGAGAGGCAATGAGGGTGGCGCGTTCGCCCGCCTCGATGGCGCCGAGGGGATGGGCGCGGTTGCCAAGGGTGATGAGGGTGGAGCAGCCCGCCGCATGGGCAATGCGGGCGGCGGCGAGCTTGGTGGCCATGCCGCCGGAGCCGACACCGGCAGACGCGTTCGCGCCGGTGGCCATGGCGTCATGCTCGGGGGTGAGCGCTTCGAGGAAGGGGATGTGGGTGGCGCCGGGGTTTGAGCGCGGGTCGGCGGTGTAGAGGCCGTCAATATCGGAGAGGAGGATCAGCACGTCGGCGCCCATCATCTGGGCTACGCGGGCGGCGAGGCGGTCATTGTCGCCATAGCGGATTTCTTCGGTGGCGACGGTGTCGTTCTCGTTGATGACGGGGATGACGCCGGCTTCGAGCAGGGTTTCGAGGGTGGCGCGGGCATTGAGCCAGCGGCGGCGGTTTTCGGTGTCGCCGGGGGTGAGCAGGGCCTGGCCGGCGGCGATGCCGTGGGGGGCGAGGGCGTCTCCGAGCGCGGCCATGAGGCGGGGCTGGCCGATGGCGGCGGCGGCCTGTTTCTGCTCCAACCGGCCCTGATACGGCGCGCCGAGCGCTGCCTTGCCGAGGGCGACGGCGCCGGAGGAAACGAGGATCACCTCCTTGCCGCGCTGGCGCAGGCTGGCGAGATCGGCAGCGAGCGCCGCGAGCCAGGCATGGCGCGGCATGCCCGCTTCCGCGATCAGGGCGGAGCCGGTTTTCACAACGATGCGGCGGGCGCGGGCGAGGGTGTCAGCAGTCATGGCAAAGGGCGATACACGCCTCCCGTCGCAAAGGCGAGGGCCTGAGCGCCCGATTTTCAGGCAGAATGGCCCCCAGCCGGGAGGGCTGGGGGCCATTCTGGGGCAATTCTTGCCGGATTAGTTCGCCTGGCGCATTAGCCGCCGTAAAACAGGCTGATGGCGATGATACCGATTACGGCAAGGGACAGGGAACCGGCCAGAATGCGCCATAGGCCGACGGTTTTGGCCTGGGTGACTTCTTCGGTGGTCATATTCTGGCGGTGCTCGGCCTGATAAGTTTCATTCTGCATCTTTTGCTCCTTCTTTTGGAAGTGCGTCCTTGCCCTACCAACGCGCCCGGGTACGGAACGTTCCATTCGGGCCGATCACAGAAAAGTAATCCGTAAAAAGAGGAGTTTCCAAAGCTGCGCGGGCGTTGGCGGGCAACTAGCGCGCCGTGAGGCCAGCAATGAGGGCAAAACCGATGACCACAACGACCAGCGATACCGTGAGGATTTTCCAGAGGCCGACCCGGCTGGCACCGGAGATACGCTCAGTTTCCCGCGTTTCTTCCGTTTCCCGAATTTCTCTCTGTGTCATGGCGGGCTCCCTTCAGTGAAGTGATCCATATGTTCAGTATAGCACGGCCGCGAGCGGCAGCCTAATACTGTCTGAAACGGCCAGCGCGCAGGAAGCGCGCCGAAAACGCAAAGGGGAGAACATGAAGCTCTACAACACACCGATGCCCGCGCCCAATCCGCGCCGGGTGCGCATGTTTCTGGCCGAGAAGGGCGTATCGATCCCGCTGGTGGAGGTGGCCCTGGCCAAAGGGGAGCACAAGGCGGCCGATCATATTGCGCGCAACTCGCTGGGCCAGACGCCGGTGCTGGAGTTGGATGACGGGACGTGCATCAGCGAGACGGTATCCATCTGCCGGTATCTGGAGCGCCTTTATCCGGAGCCGAACCTTTTCGGAACAACGCCGCTGGAGGAAGCGCAGATCGACATGTGGGTGCGGCGGGTGGAGTTTCAGCTGATGAGCCCGGCGGGCATGTTCTGGCGGCATGCTCATCCGTTTACGGCCAAAGTGGTGGTTCCTCAGTATCAGGAGTTTGGGGCGTCCAACCGCGGGCATTACGAGCGGGCGCTGATGTGGCTGGATGGGGAGCTGGCCGGGCGGGCCTATGTGGCGGGCGAGCGTTTTACCGTGGCCGACATCTGCGCGCTTTCGAGCGTGGACTTTGCCGGCTGGATCGGCCTGCCTGTGCCGGACGGTGCGGGGCATGTGAAAGCCTGGCATGAACGCGTGAGCGCGCGGCCGAGCGCGGCGGCCTGAGGCCTTACCAGGGCGTGCCAGTTCCCGAAGGGACTATCGAAGGGGCAGGCGGTAACAGAGCCGGCCGGGCACTTTCTCTGCGCCAAGGGATTCGTAGAAGCGGATGCCAGCGGCGTTGGCCTCAGCGACGTGCCAGTCCATGCGTCCGCAGCCAGCCGCGCGTGCCTGCGCGATCACCTGGTTCATGAGCGCCTTGCCGATGCCGCCGCTGCGCGCGTTCCGGCTGACGAAAAGCTCTTTCATCATGCACTGGAGACGATGTTCCGGAGACGGATGGACGAGGGAATAGAGGAAGGAATAGGCGGCGAGGCCCAGCACCGTGCCCTCACCATCTGCGGCGACAACGATCGTGTGGCCGGAAGCCGGATCGAGCAGGCGCTGGGTGAGGTGATCCAGCGTCACGTCTGGGCTGACTTCGGCGCCGGGATTGTAGAAGGCGTGAAGCTCGCAGAGGAGTAGGGCCATCGAGGCGTGCTGGCCTTGCTGCAGGAGGCCGACCTCTATGCCCGACGGGCTTGTGCCTGAGGCGACCGCGCTCAGATCGGGCTCCAGGGCTCGTCTGTGTCCTGATCGTCATCCTGGGTGGCAGGCGCAGGGGCTGTATAGTCTTCGTCCTGGAAGCCGAGATGGCTGGCGATGGCGTAGAGCGCGTCCTTTACGCCGGTGCCGGTGACGCCGGAGATGAGCAGGGGTTTTCCCTTATAGGCCTTCTTCAGCTGTTTCGCCTGTTCCGTGACGAGTTCGGGCGTGAGGGCGTCGATCTTGTTGAGGGCGACGATTTCCGGACGCTCGGCAAGCTCTGGATCGTAGGCCTCCAGCTCTGCACGGATGGTGCGGTAGGCGGCGGCTGGATCGTCCTGTGTTACGTCAATCAGGTGGAGCAGCACCTTGCAGCGTTCGACATGGCCGAGGAAACGGTGGCCAAGGCCTGCGCCATCGGCGGCGCCTTCGATGAGGCCGGGAATATCGGCCAGCACGAAGCGCGTGGAGGTGCCCAGATCTACCACGCCGAGGCCGGGATGGAGCGTGGTGAACGGATAATCGGCGATCTTTGGATGCGCCGATGTGGCCGCCGCCAGGAATGTGGACTTGCCGGCATTCGGTAGGCCGACAAGGCCGGCGTCCGCGATCAGTTTCAGGCGCAGCCAGAGCCAGCGCTCCTCCCCCTCTTCGCCCGGATTGGAGCGGCGGGGGGCCTGGTTGGTGGAGGATTTGAAGCGCAGGTTGCCCCAGCCGCCATTGCCGCCGGCCGCCAGCAGCACGCGCTGGCCGACCTCTGTGAGGTCTGCGATCATGGTTTCCTGGTCTTCTTCATAGACCTGCGTGCCGACGGGCACTTTCAGCACGACATCTTCGCCGCGCGCACCGGTGCGCTGCTTGCCCATGCCATGACCGCCGCGCTTTGCCTTGAAGTGCTGCTGGTAGCGGAAGTCGATCAGGGTGTTGAGGCCTTCGACGGCTTCGATCCAGACGTCGCCCCCGCGCCCGCCATCGCCGCCATCGGGGCCGCCATATTCGATGAACTTTTCGCGCCGGAACGAGACGCAGCCTGCGCCGCCGCCGCCGGAGCGGATATATACCTTGGCCTGATCGAGGAACTTCATGGGGTGGGTTTGCCGTAGATTGGGGATTTGGGGAAGGGGTGGGGGTGTGAGGCGCCGGAATGAGGTGCTTGTTGAAGCTCTCGGTTTCTCGTCACTCCGGACCGGCGGAAGCCGGTCTGGGAGCCTATCTCCCGTACCGTTGGCCAAGTGGCGCGGGAAGGAGATGGGCCCTCAGATGGCCTTTGGCCATCGAGGGTGACGATGGATGGGAGGGCTGGTGGGGCTGGACTTTCTGCTCAGGCGATCCTTGCCATCATGATGTGGTCGGCGGGGGCGCCGCGGCCTTTGGAGAACATGGGGCCGCGCCCGCAGGGGAGGAAGCCCAGCTTGCGCAGCACCTTGCCGGAGGCCGGGTTGTCCGCGAAATAGCCCGAGACGAGCGCGGCGGCGGCGCGGGTGTTTTCCAGCCAGCGAATGAGGCCGGCGCCGGCCTCGGTGCAGTAGCCCTGGCCCCAGAAGGGCGGTGTCATCCAGTAGCCGATATTGAAGGGGTCGTCCGCGCGCTGGCGGTTGGCGGAGATGAGGCCAGCCAGGGCGCCGGTTTCTTTCGAGACGACCGCGAAGATGTGGCCGGTATCGTTCTGGCGCGCGGTATCATGCGTCGCGAACCAGGCGAGGGTTTCGGCTTTCGATTGGGCGGGGGCAACACTGGCAAGCATGCGGTAGATTCGCGGGTCGTTTACGGCCTCAGTCACCGGCCCCGCATCCCTCGGGGAAAGCCGGCGCAGGCCGAGCCGCTGTGTTTCTATTTCGATCGCTTCCGTCATGGCCGCCTCCTATGTGCGGGGCCTGGCGGGGGAGGGCAAATTAAAAGGGGGAGACAGTGGCCTGCCTCCCCCCGGAAACTGGTCGTCTGAAACGCGACCCGGCCACCACTCTGACGTGCGGCCGGATGCTTCCCAGGCCGCTTATTCGGCTGCGTCCGCCATCGGTACGATGTTCACATAAATGCGGCCACCGGACTTGTGGGCGTACTCAACCTTGCCGCCCTTAAGCGCAAAGAGGGTGTGATCCTTGCCCATGCCGACGCCTTTGCCCGGCCATTTCTGGGTGCCGCGCTGACGCACGATGATGTTGCCCGGAACGACGACTTCGCCGCCGAACTTCTTCACGCCGAGATACTTGGGATTTGAATCGCGGCCGTTGCGGGACGAACCACCTGATTTCTTATGAGCCATCGTCTGCTCCTACTGTCCTTTAGCGGAAGGCCGGGGGTGGCCTTATGCGTCCTTAGCGAGTTCTTTGGCCTGCTCGACCCAGCCGTCCTTGGCGAAGCGGCCTGCGAGGCTCAGCTCTTCTTCGAGCTTGGCGATGTCAGCCTCAGTGAGGGCAGCGATCTGAGCGAAGGTGGTGATGCCTGCGCTGTTCAGCTTTTTCTCGAGGGCCGGGCCAACGCCGGTGAGTTTCTTCAGGTTGTCGCCGGCGGGGGCGTCAGCAGCCGGAGCGGCTTCAGCTTTCGGGGCGTCTTCCTTCTTGGCAGCGGCTTTCTTGGCCGGCGCCTTGCCATCGGTGTTGATGGAGGTGATCGTGACTTCCATCAGGTCCTGACGGTGGCCGATGGTGCGGCGGTAGGTCTGGCGCTGACGCTTCTTGCGGGTGATCAGCTT
>NZ_NCJT01000299.1 GCF_002282565.1 Hyphomonas sp. 34-62-18 | reverse complement strand
CGCGATCATCTGGTACCTGATCCAGAGCCCGCAATACACCTTCTGGACACTGATGACGGGCCTCGTCTTCTTCGGCGGCTACATCACCTACTACATGGTGCGCAACTGCACCTGGAAGGAAAGCCAGCAGCTGATCCTGGCGCTGTTCCTCATCTTCATGTCGGTGGTGTTCTGGTCGCTGTTCGAACAGGCGGGTTCCTCGCTCAACCAGTTTGCAGAGCGCAATACGCAGCTTCCGAATGAGGGCTTCTTCACCGTCACAGCGGCGCAGACGCAGAGTTTCAACTCCGGTTTCATCCTGCTGTTTGCGCCGGCCTTTGCAGCGCTCTGGGCGTGGCTGGGCTCGCGCCAGCTCGATCCAAACACGCCGCTTAAATTTGCGCTGGCACTGGTGCAGGTCGGCCTCGGTTTCTGGGTGCTGGTCTGGGGCGTGAATTTCGCCGATGACAGCTACCGCGTGCCGCTGATCTTCCTGACGCTGGCCTATCTGCTGCATACAACCGGCGAGCTTTGCCTCTCGCCGGTGGGCCTCTCGATGGTGACCAAGCTGTCGCCGGGCGCGATCGTCAGCTTCATGATGGCGGGCTGGTTCCTGTCTTCGGCCTTCTCGCAATATGTGGCAGGCGTGATCGCCCAGTTCACGGCGAGCGACACAGTCGCCGGGCAGGTGCTGGACCCGGCGCGCGCGCTGGCGACCTACAAGGATGTGTTCTGGAGCCTTGGCGTCGTGGCGATCATCCTGGGCGTGCTGCTTGGCCTGATCAGCTTCTTCCTGAAGTATCTGGGCCACGGCAAAGCCGGGCGCCTTGGCGCACGGGACATGATCGACGCAGAAGCCGCCCGCAAGCTGACAGAATAGTCTGTAGACGGTCTAATATGAAAAGGGGCGCCCCGTTCGGGACGCCCCTTTTTCTTTTTGAGGTGTGCCGGAAAGATCAGTCGCTATCGTTGCCGAGTTCTGATGCCGAGGACGCCTCATCGCTCGTTGAACCTTGCGCGCCAGCCTTGTTGTTGTCGGGCGACGGCAGGCGCTTCGCCGGAGGGGTGCGGCTTTCGGGCGGCGACATGATCTCCGGCGGATCTTCCTGGTTCATATAGATGGTCTGGCTCGGGAAGGCGAAGGCAGCACCGTTGCGTTCAATGATGTCCATCACCGCGAACGCGAACTCTTCCTTGATCTTCAGCCACTCGCCCCAATTGGTCGTGTTCGTAAACGTGTAGATCAGGAAGTCGATTGAGCTTGCGTTGAACGCATCCACCCGCACGAAGAGTGCGACCTCCGGCGGTTTGGCGATCCGGTCATCCTGCATCAGCCAGTCTTCGAGTTCCTGACGGATGGTTTTCAACTGATCAACCGTGGTCGAGTATTCCACGCCGACCGCCCATTTGATCCGCCGATGCGTCATCCGGCTGAAATTGGTGACGGCAGCATCGGCGAGCTTGGAATTTGGCACATAAACCGGGCTTTGATCGAAGCGGCGGACAAGGGTTGACCGGAAGTTGATCCGCACGACCGTGCCCTCAACGACGCCGTCTACCAGGATCCATTCACCGGGAACGAAGCGCTTCTCACCAATGATCAGGAGGCCGGAAATCAGGTTGCGGAACAGATCCTGCGCGCCGAGACCGACGGCGATGCCGAAGACGCCGAGGCCGGCGAGCAGCGGCGCAACCGCGATGCCCCATTGCTGGGCCACCGCGCCAAGGCCCAGCGCGACGAGAATGAATTGCAGGGCCTTGATCATCCAATCCACGGCAGGGCCGGAGAGGGACTGTTTCACGTCAACAAGGATGTATTCCAGCATCCGCGACGCGCGCGACAGCGACCAGAAGATCGTCAGTGTAACGATCGACTGGATGATGCGGCTGGCATAGAGCTCAATCGTCGGGTCAACATTCAAAACCTGGATGGAGGCATAGATGCCGGCCACAACCGGGATGATCTTCAGCGGCGTGGAAATGGCCTTGACGAGGGCATCATCGATTTTCGTCGCCGATCCCGCCGCCCATTTGGTAATCCAGACGACCAGCGTGCGGGCAAAGAGGCCGCGCACGATGATGGCAAATCCCATGATGAGAAAAACGGTGATGATCTGGCCGAAGGTCAGCCCGTAGGCCCCTTCATTCCAGATGCGGCCGATATAATCGGTCGCGTCACTGGCCCAGGTGGGGGCGTTCCTGTCCCACCAATTGCCAAGTTCGTTCATCACGGGTGGAGCCGTCATCCTCAGTCCCCTTGTGTGGTTTCAGTAATCTGATGTGCGACCTAGGCCCCGATGACGGCAATGTTAACCGCCGGGGCTGTATTTTTTCGCTTTTTCCGGCCGATCAGGCCTGCCGCCACTCGCCAGGGGCGAGAGTTCCGAGGGTCCACTCGCCAATCTGTGTACGGATAAGGCGGAGGGTCGGGTGACCCGCGGCGGCCGTCATCCGACGTACCTGACGGTTGCGTCCTTCGGTGATCGTGAGTTCGATCCAGGTATCGGGCACCGATTTGCGATAGCGAATGGGCGGATCGCGCGGCCAGAGGTTTTCCGGTTCCGGGATGATTTTCGCGCGGGCAGGGCGGGTGCGGCCATCTTTCAGGTCTATGCCGCGGCGGAGAGCTTCAAGGGCGTCTTCGGAGGGTATGCCGTCATCGGTGAGGATCAGCAAGCCCTCACTGTCAAAGTCCAATCGGCCTGCAGGATAAACCCCTGGCAGCGGAATGTAGGCTTTCAGCGTTGGCTTGCCGCTGCCTTCATCGGTGAACTGGCTGAGGACGCCATAGGGCTTGTTGAACAGGATCAGGGTCATGGCGCCGGTATAGGGACACCGCGCCCGTTTCAGTCAACAAGGTTATGCCAGAGCGTCATCGCCTCACAGCTTTCAGGGTTTTGCAGCGCCGCGCGCGCAGCAGCTGTGAACTGATCGGACTCTGACGCTGCCCAGACGCTGGCAGCAGCATCAAAGGTGGTGAACCCCACCTCTGCGAGCCCGCGGGAAATGCGCGTGCAGATGGTGCGCGCCGTATCGGCATCAGCCGTCTGGTTCAGAAGGGTGATGCGGTCGTTCATGTCGAGGCGCGAGAAGATGTAGTCATAGACGCGAAGGTCTGCGCCAATCGGGAAGGCCAGTATGTCAGCGGAACTGACGCCGTCGAAATCTGGCGTGCCATCCCCATAGGTTTTCGCGGTCAGCACCGAGGGGATGGGTTCGTCCAGATAGATCGCCCATTTGCCGACGGTGGCTTTTTTGCTCGTGTTCTTGATGTTGCTGGCGGGCGGCATGGAGGCATTGATGATCAGGATCGGGTCTACCGTCCAGGAGCGGATGGCGAATGCGCCGGTCGATTGCTCCGTGATCGATTGTCCGAAAAGCGCCGTAGACTGTGTGTTGAGGAAGCTGGAGGCCTGCTGCATGGCCGGGGCGTTGAAATAGGTCACCAGCGCCGAAGCGGGCGCAATGAGATTGGCCGCGGTTTGCAAGGCGTTCATCACATTTGCGCCGGCAGAACTCTGGCGTTCATCGGAAAGCTGCATGCGGAAGCGGCCCTCGATGGTCGTGTTCGGGCTGACCTTGAAATAGGGGGTGGCGTAGACGGCGATGCTTTCATTCGTGGCCCAGGCTTCGCCCTTGGCATTGTCGGACTGGAATGTGGCAGAGAACAACGCCTTGGTGGCCTTGATCTCAGGGTTTGAAATGTCGAACTCCGCAATCAGCGTGCGGGTTACCGTTCGCGACCCGGACAGCGTGCGCTGGAACCAGTTGCGGCTTTCCCGGTCATAGTTGCGGGTGTCGTCCTTGGATTTGCGCCCGCCAGCCGCGACGCCCTCAATGTCATAGCTGTCAGGATCAAGCGTGACGATCTGGATCCGGGTGTAGCGGTCCTGCAATTGCGGGCCATAGCCGGCGATCAGCACGTCCTGCTCGATCGCCACATCGATATAAGGCAGGAAATCCTGCGCCGGGCTGATGGAGCGGCTGCGAAGCGCTTCGCGGACATCCGCGGCGCCGCCGGGGGAGCCCGCGCTGGTTGGCGGGAGGGATTCCAGATCGTCCATCCAGTCTGGAAGTTCGCCGGCATTCCGATCTGGCATAGGCGGCGGCGCAGGAGCTGGTTCGGGCGCGGGCGGTGGCGGCGCATCCGGCGTGCTCGAGCAGGCGCCCAGCATCAGCAGAGATGCCACAGCAGTTTGTGAAATCAGGTTGCGGTGTCTACGCATCGTCTCGTCCCCCCAGACTCAAATGCACAAGCGTTATGATTAACAGCTTCGCCGTGCATTGGCGACGGTGCCCCGTAAGGGTCGCGAAGGGCATAGGTATTGTTACTGGCGCTGCTTGGAGAGTTTACATACCGCCGCTTTACGGCGCGCATATTGCAATGCAATAAGCCCTTGCTCCGCG
>NZ_NCJT01000066.1 GCF_002282565.1 Hyphomonas sp. 34-62-18 | reverse complement strand
CGACCTGGGCGCAGCCCTCGCCAGCGCGGACCTGTCGCGCGGTGAGCGCCTGTTCGCCAGCCAGTGCTCGACCTGCCACACCATCAATCAGGGCGGCGCCAACGGCACGGGCCCCAATCTTTACAACACTGTAGGCGCCGACAAGGCCCATATTCCCGGCTTTGCCTATTCCGGCGCGATGACCAATGCTGAAGGCACCTGGACCTACGAAAACCTTGACGCCTGGCTCAATAATCCGGCCGCCTATATCCGTGGTACGTCGATGTCGTTTGCCGGTATCCGCCGCGACACTGACCGCGCGGCCGTGATTGCCTATCTGGCCGCGAACACCGCCAGCCCGCCGGCCTTCCCTGAGCCGCTTGCTGCTGCAGCACCTGCAGGAGACGAAGCTGTCCCGGCTGAAGGCGAAGTGGTTGAGGGTGAAGCTGCCCCCGCTGATGGCGCCGCGGTTCCGGCTGAAGGCGAAGCGGCCCCGGCCGCTGCTGAAGAGGGCGCTGCCCCGGCTGAAGCCCCGGCAGAGCCGGCCCCGGCTGAAGAGGCTCCGGCTGAGTAAATCCAGCCAGATCACAGGCCCAAGATATGAGAAACCCCGGTCTTGGCCGGGGTTTTTCTTTTGGGAACAAGGGATTGGGCGTTAGGCCGTGAGCCAGGCGGGGCGTTTACCGCGCCCGGCGGCGAGATCGATCCGGCGCACCGACAGCACAGGGCCGACGATTTTCCCAATTCTTTCAACGGCCTCGGCAAGGGGTTCTTCGGCGACGGCCATGTGATGCGCGTTGGCGTGCAGGAGGGTATCCGGCGCCGTCAGAATGCCGGCATGGCCTTCCCAGAACACGATATCGCCGCGGCAAAACCGTTTCAAAGCGTTGCAATCTGTTTCAGGCCCGCTCACTTCGGCTCCAGCCCACGCCATCTGCATGTCAGAATCTCTCGGCAGCAGCACACAGCACGCCTCGAACGCCTGCTGGAGCAGACCCGAGCAATCCAGGCCGAGGCTTTCCCGCCCGCCCCAGAGATAGGGCGAGCCAAGGAAGCGGAAGGCGACGGCGGCGGGATCATCTTCATAGACATCGAGACCCGCAAGGTGCCCTTCATGGACCCAGCCTGCCCGTGCACATTCGATCCAGGGGCCTTCCTGGCGGCCGGTGGCAACAACACGGGCGCCGAGGCTGAGCATGAAATGGGGCGAGGATTTGAGATCAGCCTCTGAGAAGGCATAGGTGCGCAGGGCCGAAACCTTGTGGGTGACCGGGCGGACTGGCGCCGACAGCGCCTCCATCAGCGCCCAACCCACATACCGGTCCCGCTGGCATTGGACGAGGGCGAACTCTCCCTCTTCCCGGAACACGTCCACGACCTCCCCATGCAGGGCGAAGGTGGAGACGAGGCCGTCAGGGGCGGGGGTTTCGCGGATGGCCACCGCGCCGACCGTGACCTGAAACGGCACGGCCTGCCCCGGCGGGCGGGCGAGGCGTTTGTCTGTCAGATCCGGCATGGGCGAGCCTCCCTTGCGGGCGGCCTCTGCCACATCAGGCCACAGCGGAGCTGCGGCGCGAAGGCTTGCCCGAGCCTGTTTCTTCGCCGGAAGCCGCTGCCAGCACAAGCCGGGCAAAGGCGCGCAGATAGCTCATGCCGGCCGGTGTGCGCTCCACGAAGATGGACCGCAGGTCTGTATCGTCCGGCAGGCGGCGAATGAAATCGAGCCGCTCAAGCGCGTCCAGGGCGCGGGTGACAGCGGGCTTGGCGATGCCGAGATGTTCGGCAAGGCCGCGGACCGTGTGCGGGCCGGGGGTAAGCGCGATGGTCATCAGGACCGCCTGCTGGCGCGCGGTGAGATCGGGCGCGTCCGACCGGACGGAGGCCGTGACCGCTTTGCGCCAGAGTTCCAGACCATCCCGCTCCGACAATTGCATCCCGGCCATGCCTCCACGCTACGATTATTCCGCTACGAGAAGGAATCTCAGGTGATTTGCCGGTAGCGTCCAGTGCCTCTTGCGGTGTTACCCCTTCACATTCGGCACAAAACACCAGACATTAGAGCCATGGCCCATTCACACGCCCACGACCACGCTTCCGCCAACACGCCCTGCGCCCCGCAGGACGTTGACGCCTTCCTGGCCGAAGCCGAAGCCCTGGTGGCCCGCAAGGGCCAGCGGATGACGCGCATCCGCCGCAAGGTGCTGCGCCTTCTGCTGGAGAATGAGGGCCCGGCGAAAGCCTATGACCTCTTGGCCAATCTGGACGGCGAAGGCGCGGCCAAGCCGCCGACGATTTACCGGGCGCTGGACTTCCTTCAGGAGACCGGCCTTGTCCACAAGATCGAAAGCCTCAACGCCTATGTGGCGTGCGGCCATACGAGCCATAACCATTCCGCGGTGTTCCTGATCTGCGAGGTCTGCCAGAACGCCGAAGAACTTCATGCCGTGGCGACCAGCCAGGCGCTCAAGAAAGAAACCGAAGCCGCGGGCTTCCAGATGACCCGCGCCGTGATCGAAGTGCGCGGGCGGTGCAGGAGATGTAACGCATGATCCCACTCTGGCAGGGTAGCTGTAACCAGTGGGATTGCGATGAGATGGGGCACATGAATGTGCGCATCTATGTCGAAAAACAGCTGGAGGGCCTCGTGGCCATGGCCCATGCGCTGGGCCTGCCGGAAGCCTTCCGGCAGACTGCGCCGTCCACGATTGTGCCGACAGACCAGCATATCCGCTTTGTGCGCGAGGTGCTGCCGGGCAAGCCGATTTCCATGCGCGGCTGCATCCTGGAAATCGGGGAGTGCGACGCGGTGGTGTATCAGGAGCTGCGCCATACAGACGGCGCGCTGGCCGCCTCCTTCCGTACACGCATCAAACATATCGACACCGCTGAAGGCGAAGCCTTTCCCTGGACTTCCAAGACCCGCGCCCGGATGGAAGCCCTGAAAGGCGAGACGCCCGAAGAGGCCCTGCCCCGCAGCTTTGATCCTGACGCGCCGGGCATGCCTGTTTCTGAAATCACCCTCGACCATGTAAAATCCGTTGGCGCGCCGCGCATCGGCATGGGCGCCGTTCCGCCTAGCCATTGCGGCGTACACGGATGGATGGAGCCCTCCTGGTTCATCGGGCGCCTGTCTGACATGGTGCCGAACCTGCTTTACGACTGGCGGATGCGCGTGGGCACGACCAGCGGCGGCAAGCGCATGGGCGCGGCCGTTCTGGAATACCGACTGCGCTATCACCGCTATCCGCGCGCGGGCGATCTGTTTGTGGCGCACTCTTCCTTTGGCGGCGTTGTGGGCAAGACCCATTCCCTCGTCCACTGGGTGATGGACCCGGCCACTGGCGGCCCCTGGGCAACGAGCCAGGTGGTGGCCATCACGCTGGACCTAGACGCGCGCAAGGCCGTGCCCGCGCCTCCCGAAATGCTGGGCGAGCTGGAGAAGATTGCGCCGAGGGGCCTGACGATCTAGGCGCCGCAACGGCAGGGATTTACAAGCCTTGCCCTCCCCGCTGAAGGTGGCGTCACCACAGACAGGGAGAGAAACGACATGGCTGCTTATGTAATCCTGATCCGCGAGAAGCTGCGCGATGGCGACGCGATGGCACGGTATGCCAAGGCCGCTGGTGAGGCGCGCGGCGATCACAAGATCACGCCGCTGGCCTTTTACGGCAAACATGAAGTGACCGAAGGGGCCGACGCCGATGGCGTGGTCATCCTCTCCTTCCCGACCATGGCCGAAGCCAAGGCCTGGTATGAGAGCCCCGCCTATAAGGAAGCCCGCGCCCACCGTTATCAGGCGGCGGATTATCGCGTGATCTTTGTCGAAGGGGTTTAAGGGCGCGGAGCGCCGCGCGGTGTAGTGAGCCGCGCTTCCCTGCAAACGAAACGTTCGTGGGCGAACTTGCGCCCCCTCACTCCCGCCCCTCTCCCAAGGGAGAGGGGAGAAGCGCACGTTCCGATGAGGTGTGTTCAGCCAGCGAAGCCGCGCTGGGCCATGGCGTCGTACCAGCGGCCGAGATTGGGAAGCTCCTTATGCGGCGCCCATTTCATCACGCGGCAGAAGCCGCAGGTGATGAAGAGGGTGATGTCGGCGATGGAGAAGCGATCGGCGGCGACGAATTCGTGGCCGGCCAGATGCTCGTTGAAGCGTTCGGCCATCTTCTTCGCTGCCTTCTCGCTCTTGGCCGCAGCTTCCGCGCTCTGGGGCACTTCGAGCGGGGCCATCATCGGATGGGCGTTGCGGAACCAGCCGGCGAACTGGATGAAGAACATCAGCTCCACGCGCCGGTCCCACATCTCGATCAGGGCTTTCTCTTTCGGGTCGGCGCCCATCAGGTTTGGCTCGGGAAAGATGCCCTCGAAATAGGTGCAGATGGCGCGGCTTTCGGTGAGCTTGGTGCCATCGTCCAGCACCAGCGCGGGCACCTGTGAGAAAGGCGACACCTCACGGTATTCGGGCTTTTTATGGTCCTGCTGCATGATCGAGACTTCCTGCAACTCGACCTGGTCCAGTTTGCCTTTGGCGCGCAGGAAATAGACGACGCGGTCCGGGTTTGGCGCCATCGGGCTGTGGTAAAGTTTCATCGGGTTCCTCCTAGAATTTTTTTGTTAGCCCGAAGGCCGCATTGACGGGCTCTCCGGGGAAATAACGTTCATTGCCGAAGCCGACATCGGCGCGGTCTGCATATTTCTCATCCGTCAGGTTACGGATGACGATGTAACCTTCAAGCCCCTCCGTGAACACATAGCCAGCGCGGGCACCGAAGACAGTGTGACCGGGATAGGTGACGGTGTTGGCGGGGTCCATGAAGTATTCGCCGACATGTTCCAGCGTGAGGGAGAGTTTCAGCGCGGGGCTGGCCTGCCAGTCGAGCCGGGCATCGGCGAGCCATTCGGGGGCCGTGTCGATACGGTTACCGTTCACGATGCGCTCCTGGGCGGCGACGACGGGACGGTTGAATGTGTAGGCCTGCTCACTCCAGGCGACAGTGCCAGTGGCCGACAGGGTGGGCGAGAGTTCCAGCGTGGCTTCGCCGTCAATGCCGAAATGGCGGGTGGCGCCATTGGGGACGTTGAGACCATCGGAATCGCGGAAGAAGAAGTTTTCCTTCTCCATCCACCAGGCCGCGACATCGAAAGTGAGGTGGCCGTAGAGCAGCGCGCCGCGGGCGCCGATCTCGAGACTGTCGAGGGTTTCGGTGTCGATTTCGCCGGCGGTCTGGCGGCTCTGGAGGCGGTAGAGATCGGAGACCTGCGGGGCGCGGGCGCCGCGTGCATAGTTGGCATACAGAGCGCCCCAGGACTGATCCCAGACGAGGCCGAGCTTGGGCGTCAGGAAAGTGAAATCGTCGGTGCGGTCTGGCGTGACATTGAAGCGGCCATTGATGCCGGTGGGCGCGCGGGTGGTGTAGTCGTAGCCATGGGTTTCTCCGCGCAGGCCGGCGAGCAGGCGGAGATTGTCCGTAAGCTGCCAGTCTGCCTCGCCCCAGAGGGCGAAGACGGCGGTGTCGACGGTGTAGTCGTAATGGATGCCTTGCGGGAAAGCGGGGTTGGCGTTGGGCTGCGGCTGGATTTCGCGCAGGTAGCCGGTGGAAAAATCCGTGTCCGCGCCGAGGCGCCACTGGACGGGGCCGGTGGGCGCAAACTCATATCGGGCGAGGATGCCGCCACCGGTGTGGCCGTTTTTCTCCACCCCGCCATAGGGCAGGAAATGCTGGGAGAAGATCATCGCCTGGGTGTGGATGTTTGGCAGGAGGCTGAGTGTGCCGGGGCCGATCTCGCGGGAGAGACGCGCGCCGAGACGGGCCGACCAGGCATCGCGGAAGGCTTCGGGGTTGGGGTTGGTCTCGGAGAGATCGCGGTCCTTGTATGCGTCCGGTCCCTGGATGAAGCTGGCGGTTTCCTGGTTGAGGCTGGAGGCGGCGAGCCAGAAGGAGGCGTCCCAGCCGGCGAAGTCTGCGCTGGAGATTAGGGAGAGTTTCTGCTGCTGGCTGCCGGTGGCGTCGCGCCAGCCATCGTCTTCCATCAGGGAGAGGTTGAGGCGTGTGGCGGCGCCGAGATTGACGGAGGTATCGCTGCGCAGGCGGCCAAGGGTGGAGTAGCTGAGGCGCGCGCTTTGCGGGCTGCCGGCATCCGGCAGGATGAAGTTCAGGAGGCCGTGGACGGCGTTGGAACCATATTTGGCGCTGCCCGGTCCACGGACGATCTCTATGGCGTCAGCGACTTCATGGTGCGGCTCGATCAGCGAGTTGACGTTGCCGAAGGCGGGCGAGCGGATGGGCACACCGTTCTCGAGGATGAGGAAGCTGCCCTGCCCTGCCCCGGCGGTGAGCACGGGCGAGCGGATGGCGATCAGATGTTCCTGGCCGGAGTTCATCTGGATGTTGACGGCAGGCGCCTGGTTCAGGATTTCGGCGGGACGGTCTGCGGCGGTATCGGCGATGAGGGTGGCATCGAGCACCGAGCGCGCGCCGGGCGCCTGCTGCGAGCGGTCGGCATAGACCTCCACCGGTTCAAGGCGCTGGGGCATTTCTGCCAGCGCGGCGGGCGCGATCAGCAGCGCGGTGAGGGCGAGAAGTCCGGTCCGGTGATGCAAGCGGGGCCTCCTGTGTGCGGGGCCGCCGGAAGGAGTGGCCCGCGCACCATTTAGGGGCTTGGCACGCCGATGGCGACCCCAGCGGGGCTCACGTCTGCTTCAGAAGGCGGTGTGCCGTTGCGTCACCGCGCTCAGGCGAAGGCGCGCCAGAGATTGTAGGCGCTGACGAGGCAGATGGCGGCGCCGACGATGAGGGTGAGCGCTTTGCGGGGCACGCGGCTGGCCGTCCAGGCGGCAAGCGGCGCAGCGGCGAGGCCACCGATCAGCAGCGCGACGGCCGCCTTGCCGAAGTTTGGCCCGAGGGCGACGAGGAAGGCAGCGCTGGCCGATACGGTGACGATGAACTCGGCGATGTTGACCGTGCCGACCATTTTGCGGGCTTCCCCGCCCCGCGCGATGAGGTTTGAGGTGACGACCGGGCCCCAGCCGCCGCCGCCGATGGCATCTGCGATGCCGCCGCAGAAGCCGAGAATGCCGACCTTGCGGATCTGCGGCGGGGCGCTGGGCGGGCGCAGCGCCTTCCAGATAACGATGGCGCCCATCAGCAGCAGATAGGCTGCGATGAACGGGCGGATGAAGCTGGTATCGGCGTGGCTGAGGAAAACGGCGCCAATCACGGCGCCGATGGAGCCGAAGAGGGCGAGGCGCCAGAAGATGCTCCAGTCCACATTGCGGGCGATGGCGTGGGAGGTGCCGGAGGCTGCGGTGGTGAATATCTCCGCTGTGTGGACATTGGCGCTGGCGATGGCGGGCGGAATGCCGAGGGCGAGCATGGCCGAGGTGGACACGACGCCATAGGCCATGCCGAGCGCGCCATCGATCATCTGGGCGAGGAAGCCCACCAGCACCAGCCAGAGAAACAACTCATCAATCGCGAACGGCATCGGCGGCCCCGTGGAATACCCAACTTAGCCTACCTATTGACTAGAGTTATCAGCCGAGCGCCATCCGCCTGCGCTGAAAGCAGCTATCAGGAAAGCTGAAGGCTAGGGCGCCAGGCCTGCACGCAGGCCCGGCCCGTATCAGCCGCCGGCGAACAGCGCGTATGGCAGGGCAGCCACGACGGCGCCGGAGAGGCAGGTGGCCAGCGTGCCGGCGAGTAGCGTCCGCCAGGCGAGGCTGAGGAAGTCATCGCGGCGCTCCGGCTCTACAATGGACAAGCCACCGATCAGAATGCCCATCGAGCCGAAGTTTGCAAAACCGCAGATGGCGTGGGCGGTGATCATGCGCGTGCGCGGGTCCATCGCCTCAACTGGAACCTCTGCCAGCTGAAGGAAGGCGACGAACTCGGTCAGCACTGTCTTCACGCCCATCAGGGAGCCGGACTGGGAGGCTTCGCTCCACGGCACGCCGATCATGTACATCAGGGGCGCGAAGATCCAGCCGAGGATACGCTCAATCGACAGCGGGCTGCCGTTCACATCCGGCAGAAGGCCGAAGCCGGCATTGACCAGCCAGAGCAGCGCGAGGGCAGCGATCAGCATGGTGGCGATGTTGAAGACGATTTTCAGGCCATCGGTGGCGCCGGTGGAGAAGGCATCCATCGTGGAGGCGTATTTGAAGTCCGGGTCTTTCATCCGCTCAGACACCGGGGTGGTTTCCGGGATCATGGCGAGGGCAACGCCGACGGCGGCGGGCGCGGCAATGATGGAGGCGGCCAGAAGCTGGGGCAGCGGATTGGCCATCTTCCCTTCCAGGAAGGCGCCGTAAACGACGAGGACCGAGCCGGCGATGGTGGCGAAGCCGGCGGTCATCATGATCAGCAGCTCAGACCGCGTCATGCCTTTGATGTAAGGCCGGATGAGGACGGGGGCTTCGGTCATGCCCATGAACACGTTGGCGGAGACGGCGAGCGATGTTGCCCCGCCGAGGCCCATGCCGCGCCGGAAGACGAAGGCGAAGCCATTGGTGATCCAGCGCAGGATGTGCCAGTGCCAGAGGATGGCCGAGAGCGCGGCCACGACGATGATGATGGGCAGGATCTGGAAGAAGAAGAGCGGCGGGGGCGAGCCCCCGATCAGCTCACCGGCGGCGACGTTATCGCCGACATAGCCGAAGACGAAGCTGGTGCCGGCGCGGGTAGCGTTCTGCAGGCCATCAACGAGGCCGTTGGCTTTCAGCAGGATCTCCTTGATGAAGGGGATGCCGAAGAGGATGAGCGCGAAGGCGAACTGCATCGCCGTGGCGCCGAGCACAATCTTCCAGGGGAAGAGCTTGCGCTTTTCTGACAGCACCCAGCACAGACCGTAAATCAGGACGATCCCGATCAGCGCGCGGGCATTGTCCCAGCCCCATTCAAATCCTGCCGGCATGTTGCGTTAGCCCTCCCGCAATTCAGACCCAAGCTTTGAGACTTAACGGGCGCGGAAAGGCTTGGAAAGCGGCAATGGCAATTGCCGTACCTGCGGGCCCGGGCGCGCCGGATTTGACGCCGCCTTTGGAGCGGCGTAGCTTTCGCCTTTGTTATCAAGCCACTGGCCCAGGATGGGCCCGCAACGCAAAGTCGGGGCAATCACACATGAAGACGAAGATGAAGGCGCTGGCCGCCGCATTGGTGTTGGCAGCCGCCCTGCCCGCACTCGCCGCGCCCGAGGCAGCCCCTGAAACCAAGGAAGAAGCCGCCGCCAAGCCGGTGCCTGAGCCGGTGATGTTTACCAGCACGCATACCGGCACGTTTGGCGGGCAAAGGATGACCTACCGCGTGGAAGCGGGCGAGACGCATATTCCCGGCGAGGGTGGCGAGCCGGCCGCCAGCCTCTTCACCATTTCCTATATCCGCGAGAATGCAGGCGGGCCGCGGCCAGTTTCCTTCGTGTTCAATGGCGGGCCGGGATCAGCCTCTGTCTGGCTGCACCTTGGCCTGCTCGGCCCCAAGCGCGTGGTGGTGGCGAGCGACGCCGACAGCGATGATGGCGCAGCGCCCTATACGATGGTGGACAATCCCCTCTCCCTGCTGGACGTGACCGACCTTGTGTTCATTGATCCGGTTGGCACGGGCTATAGCCGCGCCGTGGGCAAGGGCGAGGACAAGGATTATTGGAGCGAGGAAGGCGATGGCAGCTCGATCGCTGAATTCATCCGTATATGGATCACCAAGCATCAGCGCTGGAACGCACCGAAATATCTGATCGGGGAAAGCTTTGGCACGACGCGGGCCGCTTACCTTGCCCACCGGATGGCGACCGGCGAGGTGGACATTTCGCTTAATGGCCTCGTGCTGATCTCGCAGGCGCTGGACTATGAGGGCTCCACCTCAGCTCACGACAATGTCTATTCCTACATCACCTATCTGCCGAGCATGGCGGCAGCGGCGCAGTATCACGGCAAGGCGGGGCAAGGCGTTCCGCAGGCGGAGTTTCTTGAAGACGCCCGCACCTTTGCACGTGATGAATACGGCCCTGCCCTCTGGAAAGGCGCGCGGCTTTCGCCGGAGGAACGGGCGCGCATCCGTGACCGGCTGGTCTATTTCACGGGGCTTTCGCCGGAGTATGTGGAGCGGTCTGACCTGCGCATCCTGATGCCGCGTTTCCAGAAGGAATTGCTGCGCGACAAGGGCCTTGCCATCGGGCGGCTGGACGGGCGCTATGCCGGGGACGAGGCCGATGATGTGGCCGAAGTGCCGGAAGCGGACGCGGCGAGCTATTTCATTGAGTCAGCCTACAATGCGCTGCTGAACCAGTATCTTTATGCTGATCTCGGTGTACGGATGGACCGGCCCTATATCGTCTCCAGCGAGGCGGCGGGGAACGCCTGGAACTTCCGGAATGCGCCCGAGGGCGAATATTGGGAGCCGAAATATGTGAATGCCGGGGCACCAGCTGGCCACCGCCATGCGCCGGAACACAGAGCTTCGCGCCTGGGTGGCGAACGGATATTATGACATGATCACGCCCTTCTTCGACGCGGAGATCACCTTTGCCCGCTATGGCATTCCGCAGGAGCGCGTGGCGATGACCTACTACCAGGCCGGGCACATGATGTACCTGCACGAGCCTGCGCTGGACGCGATCGCAGCAGACCTGCGCGCGTTTTATGCTGGGCAGTTGGAAGATCGCCAGCCCGACTGACAGCGCAAGCAAAAAGCCCTCCGGCGGAAAACCGGAGGGCTTTGTCTATCCGGGCCTGAAACAGGATCAGCCGAGCTTGCAGACGCAGATCTTGTTGCCGTCGGGGTCGCGGAAGTAGGCACCGTAGAAGGTGGGCAGGCGCTGGCCGGGCTCACCTTCGCAAGGCGCGCCCATTTCGCGGGCCTTCTTGTAGACGCGGTCGACGGTTTCCGTGCCGATGGCGAACATCGGCTGGCCGGGGGCGACGCCGTAGAATTGCAGACGGTCGTTCGCAAAGAAGCGCTTGGCGCCCATTTCGCCGAGCACGGCGTCATAAAAGGCGAAGGCCTTTTCCTTGTCATTGGTTCCGAGGGTCAGGTAAGCGAGCATGAATTCCTCCCATATCGCAGAGCGTCAGCAATCATGCCGCAGCCCCTGCGGCAAGGGGTGACGCAGCGGACATGCTTGACGTTGACGTGAACGTCTGGTGTGACACCGCCCAAACCAACCTACCGTGACAAACCCACCGTTTGAGGGAGATACCCATGTCCGACATCCGTTTTGACGGCCGCGTAGCCATCGTGACCGGCGCTGGCGGTGGCCTTGGCCGCGCTCACGCACTTGAACTCGCCCGCCGCGGCGCAAAGGTCGTTGTCAACGATCTTGGCGGCTCGCGCGATGGCTCGGGCGGCAGCTCGGACGCGGCGCAGGCCGTGGTGAAGGAAATCGAAGCCCTCGGCGGCGAAGCGATCGCCAACGGCTCGTCGGTGTCTGATGTTGACGGCGTGAAGCGCATGATCGACGACACGATGGCCAAATGGGGCCGGATCGACATCATCATCGCAAACGCCGGCATCCTGCGCGACCGTTCCTTCTCGAAAATGAGCGTTGAGGACATCGACCTCGTTCTGGCCGTTCACCTGCGCGGCACTTTCCTGCCCGTCCACGCTGCCTGGGACATCATGAAGGCCCAGAATTACGGCCGGATCGTCGTAACCACCTCCTCCACCGGCCTCTATGGCAACTTCGGCCAGGCCAACTATGGCGCCGCGAAACTTGGCGTGGTCGGCATGATGAACACGCTGAAGATCGAAGGCGCGAAGAACGACATCAAGATCAACGCCGTCTGCCCGATCGCCGCAACCCGCATGACCGAGGACATCATGTCTGAAGCGATGCTCGAAGCGCTGAAGCCGGAATATGTGACGCCGGGCGTGATCAACCTCGTCAAGGAAGACGCCCCGACCGGTATGATCCTGTCGGCTGGCGCAGGCGCCTTCTCGATGGCGCGCATCGTGGAAACCGCCGGCGTGTTCGTCGGCCAGGGCGAGGCGCTGACCGCTGAAGCCGTTGCCGCCAAGTGGGACCAGATCACCGACGTGAACACCACGCGCCCGGCCTTCAAGGCGGGCGGTGAGCATGGCCAGAACATCTTCTCCGCTGTGGCAGCCGCCGCCGCGAAATAAGCCCGCAAGGCTTGCCAAAGACATGGGAAGAGGCGCAGGTTGGCCTCCGGAAACGGAGACAGCCATGCGCCTCTTTCTTTTTGCCGCCGCCGTCACCCTGCTTGCCGCCTGCGCGGCGCCGGGAACGACAGATACCCCCGAAGCCGCCGCGCCAGAGCCCGCCCCCGTGAGCCGGCCAGCGGCAGACGCGGGCGGCATGTGCGGCGGGATTGCGGGCATCCAATGCGCCGAGGGCCTGAGCTGTTTCTATGAGGATGGCGCTTGCCGGACGATTGCCGACGCCGCCGGCACCTGCCTGCCCCGGCCGCAGATGTGCACGTATGAACATGCGCCGGTGTGCGGCTGCGATGGGGAAACCTATGGCAACAAATGCGCGGCGCAGGCCGCCGGTGTCAGCGTCGACACACCCGGAGAGTGTGCGCCGCAGGGCAGTTGAGACCCGCCGTCAGCGGCTACCGGCATCATCGTCAGCGCCGGCTGTCTCGCGCGGGCGGGAGCGCTCTTCTGTATCCTGATGTTTTTCCTGAGGCAGGCCGAGGCGGCGGCCGGGCGGGCCATCCGGACCGTCACCCTCATCGTCATCATCCCGCCGCCAGTCTCCTGGCGGGCGGCGGTTTACCCAGTTGAAGAAATA
>NZ_NCJT01000298.1 GCF_002282565.1 Hyphomonas sp. 34-62-18 | reverse complement strand
CGGCCCTCCACCCTGCTCTCGCACGCGGCTTTCGGCCCGGAAGCCTTTGGGGCGTTGGTCGCCCTCTATGAACACCGCACATATTTTGCTGGGAAACTCTGGGGGCTGAACCCGTTCGACCAGTGGGGTGTGGAGCGCGGCAAGACGATGGCCGGGCGCATCAAGGCGGTGCTGAAGACCCCTGAAAAAGCGGCTGATCCTGTAACAGCTGCGCTGCTGAAGCAGATCTTCTAAGGCATGGCGATTGCCCGGATCCTGCGCGAACAGTCAGTGGGAGAGACCCGCTGGCTGGCCCTCGATTCGGGGGATAGGCCCGTCGCGCTTTATGTGGAACGCAGCTGCGCCACCCCGGCCGTTTTGGGCGCGCGGCTGGAAGGGCGCATCGGCAAGACGGAGCCGGGCGCGGGCGGCACATTCATCACGCTTCCTGGTTCAGACAGCGCCTTTCTGCGCACAGATCATCGTCAAAACGTTGCATTTCGTTCAGATCATCGTCAAAACGTTGCATTTCGTTTCACTTCGCCACCAAGCGAAGGCACGCGCGTCTCAGTAGAGATCGTTTCCGAGGCGCGTTCCGGAAAACTGCCCAGGGTGAATCTCGTCGCCCCCGATGCCGCCCCGGAGATGGCGGGGGCGGATGCCTGGCGCTCTCACCTCAAGGGGGGAAGTGCCGCGCGGGTGGAAGACGCGGCGCCGGGCGACCCGGTGGTGAGCGCCGCCTTTGAAGATGCGCTGCGGCCGGAGGTGACCCTGCCAGGCGGGGGGCAGCTCTATATTGAGCGGACGCGGGCGCTGACGGCGGCAGACATTGATTCGGCGGGCCGGATGATGAAGGGCAGCGCGGGGGCGCGGGCCCTCTCCCTGAACCGGGAAGCGGCAGCCGAACTGGCCCGGCAGATACTGCTGCGCGGGCTGGGCGGGCTGGTGGTGCTCGATTGCGTCAGCCCGATTGCCGGGGATGGCGCCGCGAAAATCCGCGCAGCCTTTACAGAAACCTGGGAGGGGCTGACGGCGCGCCGGGCCAAAGCGCTCGTCCCCTCAGCGCTTGGCCTTATGGAGGTGTCGGCAGACTGGTGGATCACGCCTCTGGCAGAGCGGATGCTGGACACCGCCGGCGCGCCCACACCGGAAACCCTGGCGCTGGAGGGGCTGCGCCAGCTGGAGAAGGCCGCAAGACAGGACAGGATGGCGCGGCTGGCCCTGGCCCTGCCCCAGGCAGCGCATGACTGGCTGGCGGCCAGCGGGCTTGACGCCCCGGCGCTGCTCGCCGCCCGGTATGGCGCCCGGCTGTCGATCGGGGTTCACGGGAGGACCGGGTTTGAGGTATGCCCCACCCCATGAGCAAGCCTGCGACGCCCGACCAGAAAAAGCCCCTCTGCGCCCGCTGCCGCAAGCAGACGGTGGCTGCCGAATACCGCCCCTTCTGCTCCAAACGCTGCGCCGATGCCGACCTTGGCCACTGGCTGACGGGCAGCTATGTCATTGCCGGGCGGCCTTCGGAGGACGTTGAAGACGCCGCCAGCGCAGCCCCCACTGAAGATGATACAGAATCCCACTGATTTGTGCGTAGACAAGGCCCGCGGCCTTCGTTAAGTAGCCGCTTCCCCGTTCGGCCCGCCCGGGTAGCTCAGGGGTAGAGCAGCGGATTGAAAATCCGCGTGTCGGTGGTTCGATTCCGCCCCCGGGCACCATTCAGGCTTCCAGCGACGTCCGCGGGCCTCCACCAGTATCCATAAAAACAAGGCTTTAGGTCGGCGCGACCAGCGTCTCCGTCCGCCAACGTCCACCCAAAAACGTTGGAAGAAATTTTTTTTGTTGGCATTTTGTTGGCACCGAGACGGCCCGGAATCGCAACGGCCGGAAAAATGCCAACACTTTTTGACGATGCCAACAAAATGCCCCTGACAGACACACGGATCCGAGGCCTCAAACCCGACAGCCGACCGAAGCGATACAGCGATGGTTATGGCCTTTATGTGGAGGTGACACCCGGAGGATCGAAGCTCTGGAAGCTGGCCTACCGCTTTGAGGGCAAGCAGAAGACACTGTCGTTCGGCCCATACCCGGAGGTCTCCCTTGCGCGGGCCAGAGAACGGCGGCTTGAAGCCCGGACGATGCTATTCGAAGGCGTAGACCCTTCGGCTATCAAAAAGGCTGGCGAAGAAGTGCGGCGCGCTGAGATCGAGGATACCTTCGCCCGGATCGCTGATGAACTGCTCCAGAAGGAGGAGATCGAGGGACTTGCCCCGGCCACGCTGAAGAAAAAACGCTGGCTCGCGCGACTTGCATGCGAAGACCTCGGCCCGAAGCCCATACGGGACATCAAGGCACCCCAAATCCTCGCGACCCTTCGAAGAGTTGAGAAAGAGGGAAACTACGAATCAGCACGCCGGCTTCGTGCCCTGATCGGTCAGATCTTTCGCTACGCCATCGCAACGACCCGGGCGGACGGTGACCCGACGCGCCCAAGGTCCAGCACAGGGCCGCCGTGACCGACCGCAAGGGGTTTGCGAAGCTGATCAGGACCGTCTGGACGTATGAGGGCACGGTCGAAGCCCAGGCTGCCCTGAAGCTGCTGGCGCTGCTCTATCCCCGTCCTGGCGAGCTACGCCTGTCCCACTGGAGCGAGTTCGACTTTGAAGAGCGGATGTGGACCATCCCGGCCGACCGGACCAAAACGCGCAAACTGCACACGAAGCCCCTGCCCGGACCCGCCATCGAGATCCTCAAGGATCTGAAGCGGTTCACCGGCAAAGGTTCGCTCGTCCTGCCGTCTCAGATGTCGGACGGACGGCCCCTCAGCGAGAACACCATGAACTACGCGCTGCGCCGGCTCGATATCCAAGCAGACGTCCATACGTGCCACGGGTTCAGATCGAGCGCTTCAAGCCTGCTCAATGAGAGTGGGAAATGGCACCCAGACGCTATCGAAGCCGAGCTCGCCCATGTCGGCGACAATCATGTGCGCAAGGCCTATCACCGAGCAACCTATTGGGACGAACGCGTCCGCATGGCGGAATGGTGGGCGGCAGAAGTGATGAAATTTGCAACTCCATGACAACGCAAACACCCCATCAAGACCGTTTAGCGAACTGGCTGGCGCACGCGCACACATAACAAGTCGGTCGCCAAAAATTTAATGCGAATGCTCGCGTCAAAAACGGGGTCGTTGCAGACCTTCTACCCGCTCCATATTCGTGAGTCCGCAATATACAGGATGGGTCGCTTAAACCTCGTCCATTATCGAGCTTTCCAGGGTGCTGACGCCGTCTACTGAGGGCACTCGCACAAGATATACTTGGCGCTCCTCATCGGATGCTTCCAGCGGTCGTTCAGGATGCGGGGACCCGAGCGAGAGATTATTCCTTCGTTGAAGCCTGAAATCTGTCCCGTAGCAGGCGGGGCACGTAGCACTGAGGTTGTTAAGTGGAAGTCTGATTGCGCGGGCTAAGTGAATGCCAAAGAAGCAAGACCGCACCACACACGATTGCTGCGTCGGCCAGGTTAAAAGCTGGCCAATGCCAACCGGCAGCATGGAAGTCCAGAAAGTCCGTCACAGCGCCGCGGTGCACCCGGTCGATTAGGTTGCCTAACGCGCCGCCGACGATTAGCGCCAACGCAAGCTGCTCACCTGATCGCGTCGTGCGACAGAACCAAAATGCCAAAGCCACCGTGATTGAAGCTGTAATGACAATGACAGGCCAAGCGCTCGTTGCAGTTCCGAAGAGCCCGAAAGATACGCCGCGATTAAAGCTTAGTGTCAGGTCGAAAAACGGTAGCAACTCCAACGGTTGTGCTTCGTGCAAGCGCGATCGCGCCCAAGCCTTCGTCCCGAGGTCGAGTGCCGGAACGGCGAGGAATGCAGTTGCGCCCAATAGCCTGTTCATTCCGCCACCTCACGGAGTTCACGGCGTGAATCCCGGATGATTTGCACCGACGAGTGCAGGAAAAGGAATGCAATGGCTGCGCCCGCAATAAGGTCGGGCCAATACGACCCCGAAACAACCACGAGTGCCGCAGCAGCCAAGACAATCAAGTTACCGATCGCGTCATTGCGGCTATACAGCCAGACGGCGCGCACGCTTGCGTCGCCATTGCGGTGCTTCAGCAGCAACAAGGCGGCACCGATGTTTACGCAAAGCCCGAGCACCCCGTAGACGCTCATTCCGAATGGTTCAGGCGCAACGCCGCCCGCCATTCGGGACAACGCAGTGCCCAGCACGAACAGTCCCAATGCACCGAGAGCGAACCCTTGCCAAAGGCTGGCCAACGAGCGCACGCGGCGCGAACGGCCCACCAGCAGTAGGCCAATGCCGGTTGCGAGCGCATCGCCTAGAAAATCCAGCAAATCCGCACGGACGGACACCGACCCGCCGGTAACAGTGATAATCAAACCGATCAGGAACATGCCTGCATTCAGGAAGACGACGAGCCATAACGTGCGCACATAAGCGGGCGTGGTCGCCGCTTCGACCGCCTTCGCTCCGCATCCATCTTCGCATCCGCTCATGGTGTATTCCTCCAGTTCAGTTTTACTGGTACATCCTCAAGTAACTAGAGGATCAAGCTCAATGCTGCATCTCCCTATCGGCGAGGTGGCGCGCCGCACGAAACTCAAGATTCCCACCATACGTTTTTATGAGGAGATCGGTCTGCTGCCAGCTCCGCAGCGGGCTCCAAACGGGCGACGCGTTTACGGCGAGACCGAGATCTCCCGGCTCGCATTTATTCGGAACGCCAGACAGCTTGGTTTCGGTCTCGACCAGATCCGCGCACTTCTTGATCTGTCCAGCAGGCCCGCGAGCACGTGCGAGGATGCGCGAACAATCGCACAGGACAATCTTCAAATCGTGAAGTCGCGGATTGCTGCGCTGCGTTCGCTCGAGCGCGAACTTCAACAAATTGTGGTCAGCTGTGAAGGCGGAACCGCGCGCGACTGCCGAATCATTGAGGCACTCGCAAAGCTGTGACCGGTTGAGAGCGAGCGCCTCAAGTCTGCTCAATGAAAGTGGCAAATGACACCCTGACGCCATCGAAGCCGAGCTCGCGCATGTGGGCGACGATCATGTCTGCAAGGCCTATTACCGGGCAACCTATAGGGACGAACGTATCCGCATGGCGGAATGGTGGGCGACTGAAGTGATGAAACTTACGGCCAAGTAAAAACGAAAACGCCGAGCCCTCCGTGGCTGGCTCCCCCCAATCCGGGCCGTTTATTGGCAGACCTTGTTCGGGGCTGACCCCGACTTTGGTCCGGCCGTCACTC
>NZ_NCJT01000297.1 GCF_002282565.1 Hyphomonas sp. 34-62-18 | reverse complement strand
TGCGGCCTTCCAATGGGCGAAGGGACAGTGACCGCCCTCGATGTAAAAACTTCGAAAGCCAGAATCGACCACCGCCCAATCGCGGAGCTCGACTGGGACGCAATGACCATGGACTTCAAGGCCTCGAAAGGCGTCGACCTGTCGGCGTTTGCGGCCGGCGACCGGGTTCACTTCCTTTTGGCGGAAGACGAAAAGTCAAAATCCTACCGGATCGAAGCAATGTGTTCCCTCGATGCCCCGGAGGGCCTGCACGACGCCTGCATGGGCAAGATGCACGAGACGGCCATGTCGGCCGCCGAAGCCAGCGGCAAGCCGTGCGCGATGGAAGGAATGGATCACAGCACAATGCCCCGCATGGATCACGGCAACATGAAAGGCATGGACCATAGCAAGATGGACGGCATGCCCAAGGGTGAGGTGACGACCGCGGGCCCAGACGGCATGAAAGGCATGGACCACTCGCAGATGCCGGGCATGGCACCAGAATCTGCGCCCGCCGCGACGGATGCCGCCAAGCCTGCCGCCGATCATTCACAGCACTAACTGGTGAAGTCCCTGCGCTGCTCCAGCCTGCGCAGGGACTCAACTCCCCTTCGACAAGGCAAACTCAAATGCTCACACGACGACATCTCCTGCGTAGAGCCGCCGCTGGCGGCGTGCTCGCCGCCTCCACGTCCCTCCTGCCCGCCTGGGCGCGCAGCGCCACTGCCGGCAATAAGGGCATCTTCGAAACACGCGGTAACGCGTTTGACCTGACCATTGGCCACAGCGCCGTAGAGATCGCAGGCCGCTCTGGCCATGCCATCACGATCAACGGAACACTGCCCGGGCCGCTTATCCGGTTCCGCGAGGGCGAGAAGGTGACCCTCAAAGTCAACAACACCCTCGACGAAGACACATCGATCCACTGGCACGGACTTCTGGTGCCGTTTCACATGGACGGGGTGCCCGGCGTCTCCTTCCCCGGCATCAAGCCGAAGTCGACCTTCACCTATGAATTCGCCGTCCCGCAGAGCGGCACCTACTGGTACCATTCCCATTCCGGGCTGCAGGAACAGATGGGTCACTACGGTCCGCTGATCATCGACCCTGCCGGACCTGACCCCGTGCAGGCTGACCGTGAATACGTCCTTGTCCTGTCGGACTGGAGCTTCGAACATCCGCACAAGGTCTTTGCCCGCCTGAAGAAGGATGCTGCCGTTTATAACTTCCAGCAGCGCACGGCTGGTGACTTCCTGAAGGACGCCCGTGAAAACGGGCTCGGCGCAACGCTTGCCGACCGCGCTTCCTGGGGCGCCATGCGCATGTCGCCGACAGACATCTCGGATGTCACATCCGCAGTGTACACTTTCCTCATCAATGGCCACGCGACGGAGGACAACTGGACCGCGATCTTCAATTCCGGGGAACGTATCCGGCTACGAATCATCAACGCGTCAGCCATGACAATCTTCAATTTCCGGATACCCGGCCTGCCAATGACGGTGGTTGCCGCTGACGGGCTCAATGTCCAACCCGTCGAGACCGACGAGTTCCAGATCGGGGTAGCGGAGACCTATGACGTGATCGTCAGTCCCACCCGCGCAAGGCCGTTTGCGCTCGTTGCAGAATCGATCGACCGGTCAGGTCAGGTGGTCGCGACACTGGCACCTAAAGCTGGCCTCGTTGCGACAGCGCCTCTGCTGCGCGAACGCCCGACACTCACCCACCGCGACATGGGTATGGACATGTCCTCGATGGATCACG
Source organism: Hyphomonas sp. 34-62-18 (assembly GCF_002282565.1). Taxonomy (GTDB): domain Bacteria; phylum Pseudomonadota; class Alphaproteobacteria; order Caulobacterales; family Hyphomonadaceae; genus Hyphomonas. The sequence continues at coordinate 1,066 of NZ_NCJT01000297.1, read as the reverse complement.
GCTCCATGGCAGGGATGGACCACGGCGGCATGGGCGGCAGCGCAATGTCGGGGATGGACCACAGCGCCATGTCCGGCATGGATCACGGCGCCATGGCAATGCCCGCGTCGGTTCCGCAGGGCCATGACCACAGGATGGGCGTCGGGGTTGATAACGTCGCAATGGTTCAGGTGAGCCGGATTGATGAGCCGGGGCTGGGCCTCGAATCTGTCCCGCACCGGGCGCTCCGGTATTCACAGCTGCGCAGCCTCACACCAAACCCCGACACACGGGCGCCTAGCCGGGAGATGGAGATCCACCTCACCGGCAATATGGAACGCTACATGTGGTCCTTCGACGGCGTGAAGCTTAGCGAAGTGACAGGTCCGATCATTTTCCATGAAGGTGAACGCCTGCGCGTGACACTCGTCAACGATACGATGATGACACATCCCATCCATTTGCATGGGATGTTCTTCGATCTCGTAGTCGGCGATACCGATCACAAGCCGCGCAAGCACACAGTGACCGTCAAACCGGCGGAGCGGCTGTCCTTTGATGTCACAGCAGACCATGTGGGCGACTGGGCCTTCCACTGCCACCTCCTCTTCCACATGCACGCCGGCATGATGCAGGTCGTCTCAGTCGTGCCGCGAGGTGCGGCGGCTCGCGCGGATGATCCGCACAGGGAGCACACGCCTTCGGCTACTCCGCCGACGGACGAGCCCCCGCCAAAAGAAGCCCCTATGTCGGGCATGAGCCACGAAGGACACCGTTAATGACCCGCGCTCAAATGATTGCGACGATTGTCCTTCTTTCACCGCTCGCAGCAGCGCCTGCCTTTGCTCAGGAGACGCCCGTACCCGGATCGCAGGCCGAAGCCTATTGGGACAAGGATGAGTTCAAGGCGTCTCAGGACGCGCTGAAGAAAGAACATGGCGGAGGGACAAATTACATGATCCTCGCCGACCGGTTCGAATACCAATCGGGCGAGGGCTCTCCCGCTCTTCTTCTGGAGGGTCAGGGGTGGTGGGGTACGGACGAGAACCGGCTCTGGATAAAATCCGAGATCGACTATGATCTGGAT
>NZ_NCJT01000065.1 GCF_002282565.1 Hyphomonas sp. 34-62-18 | reverse complement strand
GCGGGTTGTTGGCGTTGAGCCCAATGGCAACCTGATCATTCAGGGATACCAGCAGTCGCGGGTCAGCAATGAGGTCCGCTATCTGACAGTCTCCGGGGTTATTCGCGCGCAGGACGTTACCCGCATGAATACGGTGACCTATGACAAGATCGCCGATGCCAAGCTCGCCTATGTCAGCAATGGGGATGCCGCATCTGCCGCAGACCGGAAGGTTGGCACCAAGATCATCGACAAGATCATTCCTTTCTAGAGTCTCCGGATGAAAAACATCATCACTGCCTTGGTTGCCGTTATCTGTGTCGTTATTGGCGGCGTGGTTGGACACATGCTTCGCGGTGGAGGCGGGGCGACTGCCTCTGCCGCCGAGGTATCGGCCAAGGAGCATGGGGGTGAGAAATCCGAAGAGGATGGGCACGGCGCGCCCAAGGAAAAGGAAAAGAAGGACGCTCATGGTGGCGACAAGAAAGCCGGCAAGGATGGTCACGGTGGCGGCAGCAGCGCGAGCGGAGGTTCAACATACTTTCGCTTCAGCCGCGAATTCGTCGTTCCGATCATCCAGAATGAGCGCGTCGCCAGCCTGGTCATTCTGAACATCAATATCGAGGCGGATGCGGCCGCATCCGACAAACTCTTCTCGCAAGAGCCGGTGCTGCGCGATGTGGTTATGACAACGCTGATAGAGATCAGCGGTGATGGCCGGACTTTCCAATCCATGACGAGTATCGAGAATTACGAAACAGTCCGCTCCCTAATCCTTGGAAACCTGCAGAAGAAATTTCCGGATATGGGGATCGAGAATATCCTGATCCTCGATATCGCCCGGCAGGATCTCTGATCGCGGGCGGAGGGGAGGAGTAGCTTCCTCCCGTCTTACCTTAAAGCCTTTGGACCTGCGCAAGGTCGACTGTCAGGCCCGATGCCGTGCCGAGACGCAGCGTGCCCCCTTCGCTGAGGATATCGGTCACCTTTGTGACTACGGTCGGTACGGCCGTCCCCTTGAAGGCGTTACCTTCATAATAGTCGATTACGAATTCATACATCTCTTCTTCCCCGGCCACGCCGCCGCCGGTCAGTTGTCCATCCCAGCTGAAAGCCGTCTTGTCGGGGTCGAGTGTCTCGGTCCACACGGGGTTACCTTCAGAATCCTTGACCGTCAGCACACTCTTCGTGGTGCCCTCGGGCGCTTCATACGTATAGCTGGCGGGGCTTCCCATATAAGGCATCCAAGAGGAGGAAAAGGAGACATCGGCGCCCAGCCATTCGCTGGCCATCAGACCATTCAGATTACTGATCATCGATGCAATATTTGAAAGAGCGGTGTTGGAGTTCACCAGCTGCTCAAGGCTCGAAAAAGTAGCCAGCTGTTCGACAAACTGGGTGGAGTCCATCGGGGACAGTGGGTCTTGATTGCGAACCTGCGCCGTCAACAGCTTGATGAAGCTATTGTACTCACTGCCCATGCTCGAGGTTGTCGAGGCAGTCGTGGCAGTGTTTTGGGTGTTGGTGCCCGTATAATTTGTTACCGTGGTCATCGCGGGCTCCTAAAGTCTGATATCCAGCCGGCCGCTCGAGGCGATCTGGCGGTGAGGAGAGGTGTCAGCGGCTATCATCAGCCCGCCGTTAGTAAGGGCAGGGGTGTCAAAACGGGTGCCTGCGAGCTTTGCCTGCTGGCCCCAGCTTTCATTCTGCTGCGGGTTCTGGTGCTGGAAGCTCATATTCTGGCCCGACAGCCCGTTGCGCTCGAGCGCCTGAACAAGCTCGAAATGCATCTGCCGCAGCTGGCGCATCGCCTCGGGGCTTTCCGCCGTGATGGTTACATGCTGAAGGCCCTGAGCATCAAACTTGAAGTCGATCGAAATACGGCCGAGTTCCGGTGGGTCGAGCTGCACCACAACGCGGTCGTCCTGCCCATCGCTCGTCGCGCGGGCGACGATGTCGGGCACCTGGGTAGCTGTGGCGACGAGTACGGCATTTGACGGCGTCATCTGCGCCGTCACGACCGTTGGGCTTGCTGCTGTGGCAGGCAGTGCCTGGCCGTTGGAACCGGCAAACAGAGAAACTTGCGAAGAGGGCGTTGAGCCGCTCTCCGCCCCCAAATTATTGGATCCGCCGTCATCAAGGCTGATGGCACCAACGGATAGGGGCGTGATTTCAGTTTCGGCGGTGGCGGCGTCAGCCAGCAGATCGGGTTGAAGCGCCGCTGCGGCGGAATTTGTTGCTGGGGCGCGTGTCCGCTCTGCTGGTGAAGCGTCCTGCGGCAGCTTACCCGTCCCGGAAACCGGCAATGCAACAGAAGGCCTCACCTCGGTCCCGGCTTTGTTGACGACAGTCTGCAGCGGAATCGGGGCGATGGCGGCCAGAGCCGCCGGCGCTGGCGCTACAGGCGCGGCCTCTACGCTTTCGAGATTGGTCGCCTCGGCGGTGTCAGTCTCGCCAGCGTCTCTGGTCTCTGTCCCGGTTGGGGCGGCGGCCAGCAAGTCTGGCGCATCCGCTTCGCCCGTCTGCGCTTCTCCTGCATCAGCGTCGCCCGAGGAGGGGGCGGCAGTAACGGGGTTTGCGGCAACCATTTCTGGCGCTGTTTCGATAGCCGGGGCCGTCGGCGACAGGGTGACTGTCTCCGAAAGGCTGGGGCTGGCGCTCGAAGTCGCGGGTTGTCCGGGGGCCGAAGAGGCTTCTGGCGCGGCGGGCATCAGCTCTGCCCCCGGCGTGGGGGTGGCCGGCGTCAAGGCCACTTCGGCATCAACACCGGAAACCGTGGGCAGGACGGGCAGCGGCTCGGCTGGAAAGCTCGCCGGCGGAAGGCTCAGTGAGGCCAGAGCGAGCGTTGCGCTATCGCCAGCGGCGAGATCAGCGCTCAGTTTTTCCGGCAAACGAACGCCAAAAAGGCTGCTGGCAAATTCCTTGCCGCGCCCTTCGCCCACTTCTGCGCGGGCCAATGCATCCTGCCGTGGACCTGACTGAAAAAGCCAGAAATCCTGATCAACGGAGAAAGTCATCCTGCCTTCCACCTATGTCTTGTATTAACCTATCTACAACCATGCCCCGTAAAATATGCGTTAAGCCGTGGTGCATCTGATGCTCCCCAGGCGGAATAAATTTTCGGAGCAGGCGATGATCTCACCCACAATGCCAGGCGCGGCGGCGCCTTTGACGGCGGCAGCCGGGGAAGGGAAGGGTGGCACGCCCGCCAACGGGGACCGTTCCGAGATCGGAAAACGATTCGAACAAATGCTTTGGGCAGAGATGCTCAGCCATGCCGGCCTCGAAAAATCCCTCACGCTGGGCGGGGGCGAAGCAGCCTCCGCATTCTCAAGATATGTCGTGGAGTCGATCGCGGCGGATCTGGCGGAAACCCATCCCCTGGGGCTTGCCCGGAAGGTTGACGAAGTAACCGGCGGTCAGGTGCCCAGCACCCCGCCTGCAAATGAGGTCCAGGTATGAGCGAGGTTCAGATCCAGAACGCTGCGCTCGATCTTGAAGACATTCTGATCGCAGAGCGGGACTTCCTGATGACGGGCCGTGTGCGGGAAGCGGCCGAGCTCAGCGGCCAAAAGCTGACCGCCCTTGAGGCCTTTGAGGGCGCAATCACGGGGCGGGGCCCGGTCGCCGTATCTGCCGCCACCCGGCAGCTCGTTCAGGATGTTCTTCAGTTATCGGAAGAAAACGCTCAGCTGCTGATGGCAGTTCGTAACGGGGTGCGCAGCCTGATCGCAAGATTTGAGCGCCCGGCCGAGGATGTGTTTGTCGGTTCCTACCAGCAGGGCGGGCGCCAGATCGCCTTTTCCAACGCCACCGGACAATATCTCAAAAGGGTATAGCGAGATTAACTCTACATTTATCGCTCTCGTTTACGACAGCACTTGTGGAACTACGAAAGTTCGGAGCTACGGCTCCAACGTCAGGACGACGCGTTTTTTCAACAAGCAAGCCACTATACAAAAACTGTGGCACACAAGAATGGATAGATAGATGTCTAGCATCCTGACCAACAACAGCTCGATGGTCGCCCTCGAGACCCTGCGTAACATCAACCGCAATCTCGAAACCGTTCAGAGCGAAATCTCGACCGGCAAAAAAATCTCGACGGCAAAAGACAACGCCGCGATCTGGGCCGTCTCGACGGTCATGTCGACCGACGTTGCCTCGTTCAAGGCCATCACCGACTCGCTGAACCTCGGTTCGTCGACGGTTGGCACGGCCCGTTCGGCCGCTGAAAAAGTGACCGAGACCCTTCAGGACATCAAAACCCTGATCGTTCAGGCCCAAGGCGAGAACGTTGACCGCGCGAAGTACCAAACCGACATCGCCGAGAAGATCTCGCTGATCGAAGGTTATGTCAGCGCCGCCCAGTTCAACGGCCTTAACCTCATCAACGGCTCGTCCACGGAAGACGTGAACGTTCTGTCTTCGCTTGACCGTTCTTCCTCGGGCTCCGTCTCGGCTTCCTACATCTCGGTTGCCCGCCAGGACCTCTCGGTGGCCAACACCGGCTCTGCCGCTGTGTTTGGTGCTGGCGCCAACGCTGACCAGACCATCATTGCATCAGGTGTCAACTCGGGTTCGGCAACAACAGTTGCTGCTAACAACACGCTTTCGGTTGAAATCGCCTCTGTCGCTGACGGCCAGAGCTATCGCATCATGCTGGACGATACAGCTACGAACAACTCGCTCGGTCAGCGTACTTTCGAGTATGTTGCGAGCGCGTCTGACAGCGCCGAATCTGTTGCGGCGAACCTGGCTAACCAGATCTCCAACTTCTTTGCCGCTACTGGTGAAACGAACTACTCTGTGAGCCGCAGCGGCGCAGATGTTGTGTTCACGAACAACACCGCCAGCGCGCTTGCCCTGACAGCTACGGCACGCACTGGGGGTACTGCCGGTGTAAGCTCGGGCGGTCTTGGTAATCTCGCCACGATTGACGTGACGACTACGGACGGTGCTGCTGCTGCTCTTACGACGATCGAAGGCCTGCTCAACACGGCGATCGACGCAGCTGCTGCATTCGGTTCTTCGCAGAACCGAATCACCGGTCAGTCTGAGTTCGTTCAGACCCTGATCGACTCGATGACCACCGGTATCGGCAGCCTCACCGACACGGACATGGAAGCTGCTTCGGCAAAACTGCAGGCCCTTCAGGTTCAGCAACAGCTCGGCGTCCAGGCGCTGTCGATTGCGAACCAGGCGCCGCAGACCCTGCTGTCGCTCTTCCGCTAACAGACCTTTCAGTTCCGGCCACTCCGGTGGCCGGAGCCATGAATTCGGTAACCAATCGTCCCGGGCGTTTCGGCGTCCGGGGCTATTCATCAGATACCCAGGAGGGGCATCTTGCAGGCTTTGGCATATAAGGCCTATGGCCAGGTCACGCAGAGGACTGCGACCGGTCGTGCGCTCGAAATCGCTGTCTTTGATCAGATTACCCAGGCGCTCCAGACAGTTCTTGATAATAATGGCGAAAATCCCGGCGAATGGGGCGATGCAATTCATCGCAACCTTCAGCTCTGGTCGATCATCGCCGCAGATGTTCTCAGCCCTGAGAACGCCCTTCCGGATGAGACCAAAGCCGGTCTCTTCTCCCTTTCCGAATTTGTCCGCCGCACGTCGATGAAGGTTCTGGCCGGAGGCGAAGGCCTTGCCGACATCATCGAGGTGAACCGGACAATTCTGGCCGGCCTGGATGGTTCGGCCTCATCAGTAGAGCAGGAGGTTATCTGATGTCAGGACTGGTTCTTAAAATCGCGCCGGGTGAGCGTTTCATCATCAACGGCGCAACCTTGGAGAATGGCGACAAGCCAGCGCGCATTCGCGTAGTTGAAGGCGATGCCCGCGTCCTGCGCGTGCGCGATGCCATGCATCCCAGCGAGGTCAACACGCCCGTCAAGCGCGTCTATTATGCCATCCAGCTGCTGATCACCGGAGACCTCAAGGAAGAAGGCACGCTGCCCGCCCTTGATGAGGCCTGCGTGGAATTGCTCGACATCTTCAAGCCGCTCAACGCGGATCTCATCCCCACGCTTCGCTCCATGCTCAGCCGCGGGAACTATTATTCTGCGCTGTGCCATCTGCGTCAGGTCTTGGCGCTGGAAGAGCAGCTGCTGGACATGCGCAAGGAAAGCAAGGTCGCCTGAGATGGCGTTTCAGCCGGTCGTTCCAATGTCAGGGATCGGAGGATGGAAATTCCTCCAGGCCACCTATGACAAGCAGCTGCAGAGCTTCACCAAGTCTCCGCAAGTCCGGAACGACCGCGACTATCTGATCGAGAAATTCGCCCAGCCGATCACGGTGGAAGACTTTCTGAAGGACTCGCGTCTCGTTCGCGCGACCATGACCGCGTTCGATCTTTCCGGCGAAGAATGGAAGAAGGGCTTCATCAAGAAGGTGCTTGAAGAGGTCGGCAATCCCGACAGCACCTTCCTTCAGCGCCTCAACAATTCCAAATACACTGCCTTCGCCAAGGCGCTAACGCCAGTGAATGGCAAGATTGACCTGAGTGAAGAGAAGATCGCCTCGATTGCCGTCAGCTTCGAGCGCAGCTCCTTTGAACTTGCGATCGGCAATGTTGACGATTCCATGCGTCTCTCGCTGAACTACCGGGATGAGATTGGCGTGATGACCGCCAATGACGCCAGCGATGACACGGTGGCGTATCGCATCCTGGGGGATGTGCCGGTCTACACGATGCTGAAAACGGCGCTCAATCTGCCATCGGACACGTCCAAGCTGCCCGTGGAGCGGCAGGCGGAAATGATCGAATCCGGTCTGAAGAAAGTGCTCGGTGTTTCCAAACTGTCAGAGATTTCCTCGCCGGAGCTGATCGACAAGATCGTGGTGCGCTATCACGCCATGAAGTCGATCACGGAGAGCACTGCTTCGAGTTCACCAGCGGCAGCCGCGCTTATCCTGCTCGGCGGCAGCAGCTATGGCTATGGCAGCAATGCCAGCCAGAATCTGTTTCTCTCGAGCTTTCTCTAGTCCAACCTAGCTTCTTGGGCGGGGCGGCGGCCGCGTTGCGGCTGGCGGTGCCGGCGTGCTGCTGCCCACGTCAGGTGCTGCCTGAGGCAGCGAGCCGCCGCTCAGCATATCCGCCATTGCTGAAAACGCGGCCTCAATCCCAAGGGCATTCCGTGTGGATACAAACGCGTCCAGCGCCGGATAAAGCCGAATAGCGCGGTCCGCATCGGCATCTCGCCCGAATTCGAAGAGGCTCGCCCGCAGCATCGGGGCCACTTCATCATAAAGCGCCACCATACGGCGATAGTCGCGCAGCATGTCGTTCTCCCAGTCTGTTGCCGCCGATGGCAGGGCTCGGGAAACGCTTTTGAGCACATCGATGGCGGGATACCGGCCGCGTTCTGCAATATTCCGGGAAAGGATGATATGACCGTCCAGAATGCCGCGGATCATGTCAGCCACCGGTTCTTCCAGGTCTGAGCCTGCCACGAGAACTGAGAATATGCCGGTTATGTCGCCTTTCGTGCCCGTGCCGGGGCCGGCGCGCTCGGCCAGTTCGGCAATCACACGCACCGTTGAGGGTGGGAAGGCATTGAGGGCAGGGGTCTCCCCCGCCAGCAGGGCCACTTCTCTGTGCGCTTCGGCAAAGCGGGTGATAGAGTCAAACAGGAAGAGGACGCTGTGGCCCTGGTCGCGGAAGTGTTCGGCAGTCGCCATGGCGCAGTAGGCGGCGCGTTTCTTGGCGCCGGGCGACTCGCTTGCCGTGGCGGAGACAACAACCGTCTTGTGGCGAACAGCCTGAGGCAGGTTTACCTCGATAAAATCTCCCACTTCCCGGGAGCGCTCCCCGATCAGGGCGATCACCACCCGGTCAGCGTCCAGCCCCGCTGCCAGCGAGCCCAGAAAGGTGGACTTGCCAACGCCTGATCCGGCAAAGAGGCCCAGCCTCTGGCCCCGGCAAATGGGCAGAAGCGTATCGGTGACCATCCATCCGGTGGCGAGGCGCGGGCCCAGCCGGCGGCGCAGATGTGCCGGAAGCGCGGGCGCGCGAAGGGGGCGGCTGATGCCATTGGCCGCCAGGGCAGCGCCTGCGGGCAGTTCGGTGGCGACTTCGCCGCGATAATTAATGATCTGGCCGAGCCAGTGATCACCCGGCTCAATCCGGGCTTCCTGCTCGATATGCACCACATCGCCGATACGGATGATGTCGCTGGCCGAATAGAGCAGGGCAGACACGCTGTCGCCCGAAACGCTCAGGATTTCGCCGTGGATCTTCTGGCCTTGTTTCTCAATAACAATTTCATTGCCGACCCCTGCCAGCTCGCTCACGCCAGCGATACGCAGCATACCGGCAGCGACATCTGTGACGGTGCCCCAGAGACGGTAGAGCCGGTGCGGCTGCGATGCCATGGATGCCTGCAAGTAAACAAATCCCGCAATTCTGTTAACCTGTTCTTTAGTTAATGCGAACATTTTCCCAAAGGGTTAACCTTGGTGAATTGTCCCATGATTTCGGATCTCCAGCTTTTCCAGATCTATGGCGCGATGGCGCGGCACGCAGCTGAAAGCCAGAAGGTCAGCGCCACAAATGTCGCCAATGCCGATGTGCCGGGTTTCAAGGCAGGCGAAATCGAGAGCTTTGAAGCTTTTCTCGCGCGAGCCGCTCAGACCGGTGGCCCCCAAGGGCTTACCACCGGCTTTGAAACAGGCGTCTCAGCGGCGCCATCTGATCCGAACGGGAACAATGTCAGCATCGAGCGCGAGATCTTCAATTCCACCGAGGCGATGGGCCAGCACAACATGGCCCTGACGGTCTATTCCAAATCCATCGATCTCCTGCGCACTGCGCTGGGCAAACCGCGTTAGGGGAGGGCTGATACATGAACCCGCTAAAAGCCGCTCAGCAACAGGCCGTCTCCGGGATGGAGCTTCAGTCCCGCCGAATGGGCGTGACGGCCGAGAATATCTCCAACGCCGATACGCCCGGCTACAAGCGCAAGCTTCTGATGGTCGAGGAAAGCCAGCAAACCAGCGGCGAGCAGTTCCTGGCCTCGCGCGTGCAGTTGGACGAAGCCGAGGGCAAGCGGGACTACAATCCCGCTCACCCGATGGCCGATGCTGACGGGTATGTGACCATGTCGAACGTTTCTATCGTGACCGAGCTTGCCGACATGCGGGAAGCCAACCGGTCATATGAAGCCAATCTCAATTCCTTCCAGCAGGCCCGGTCGATGTACCGTTCGCTGCTGGATATCCTGCGCCGTTGAGGAGGGCAGTAGATGTCAACCCTGGGGTTTAATCCGTATACCGCACTAAGCACGCCGCGTCCGGCCGAAGGTGCCAAGACCGCTGGTCAGGCACCCGAAGCCGCCGGCAGCAAGTTTGCCGAAACCATTTCGGACTTCCGCACCACGATGCAGGAAGCCGAACAGACCGCGATCCAGACCGCCGTTTCCGGCGCTGATCCGCATGCGATGGTTGAAGCGCTGACCAATGCCGAGCTGATGCTGGATGCGGTCGTCACGATCCGCGACAAGGTAGTGGAAGCCTATCAGGAACTCCTGAGAATGCCGGTCTAGTCCTAAGCCGGCGGGGGCCACGTCATGTCAGAGGGTGAGATCTTCGAGGTCCTACGGGCCCATCTCTGGGGCGCGGCGATGATGGGCCTGCCCATCCTGGCGGTTACGCTTATCGTCGGCTTTGTCATCGGTCTCATCCAGGCGCTTACGTCGATCCAGGAAATGACCCTCACCTTTATTCCGAAGATCCTTGCGGTCCTCATCGTGTTCTTCCTTTCGCTCGGTTACATGACCAAGGTCATCCTTGATCTGTTCAATAACTGGGTCTTACCGATCATAGCCGGATAGCGCGCGCCCATGCCGATGAGTCTTCTGAACTTCACCAAACCGACCGCGCTGCTCGCCATCGGCCTGATGACGGTGATCCTCGTCATGGTGCTGCCGATGCCGGCCTGGGTGCTGGATATCGGCCTGACGCTTTCTTTCGCCTTGTCGATCCTGATCTTCACCACGGTGATCTTCGTGGAGAAGCCGCTCGACTTTTCCTCCTTCCCGTCGATCCTGCTGGCGTCTCTGGTGCTGCGCCTTGCCCTGAACGTTTCCTCGACCAAGCTGATCATCGGGGAAGGGCATACCGGCACCGATGCGGCCGGCGGGGTGATCGAGGGCTTCGCCATGTTCATCATGGGCGGGAACCTGTTCGTGGGCCTCGTCGTGTTCGGCGTTCTGGTGATCGTGAACTTCATGGTCATCACAAAAGGCGCCGGCCGGATGGCAGAAGTCGGCGCGCGCTTTGCCCTCGATGCGATGCCCGGCAAACAGCTCGCCATCGACTCCGATCTCGCCGTCGGCGCGATCACCCATGAAGAAGCAAAAATCCGCCGTCAGAGGGAGCAGGAAGAAGCTGCCTTCCTCGGCTCGCTGGATGGTGCCTCGAAATTCGTCAAGGGTGACGCGATTGCCGGCCTTCTGATCACTGCGTTGAACCTGATTGCCGGCATCGGCTTTGGGGTAGTGGCGCATCAGCTCAGCATCGTTGAAGCGCTGAACAATTATTCCGTGCTGACCGTGGGTGACGGCCTCGTTTCGCAGATCCCGGCGGTTATCGTGTCGGTGGCAGCGGCGCTTCTGCTGTCGAAGGGCCGCGAAGAGGGCGCCATTGACCGTGCGCTTGGTCTGCAGCTCGCCGGCAACGCTACGGCGCTTTACATTGTGGCCGGTATCCTCGCGGTTTTTGCTTTCCTTCCCGGATTGCCCTTCCTGCCTTTCATTGCTGCGGCGGGCGGCCTTGCAGCCGGCGCCTACTTCATCAAGAAGACGGCTGATGAAAAGGCGGCCGCAGAAAAAGCCAAACCCGAAGACGCCGCGCCCAAGGCGCCCAAAATCGGCGATTCAATTTATGCGGACGAAATCCACCTGGAAGTCGCGCCTGACCTCGTCAATATGGTGCTTGTTGGCGATAACGGCTTTGAAAGCCGTATCGACAAGATCCGCCGCTACATTGCCGAAGAGTATGGCTTCGTGCTGCCGCCAATTCGCATGACGGACAATCCGACGCTGAAAAAGAACGAATACCGTATCCGGATTCAGGGCGTGCGGGT
>NZ_NCJT01000012.1:28959-41231 GCF_002282565.1 Hyphomonas sp. 34-62-18 | reverse complement strand
GATCAGGCTGCTGATCCAGGCATTGGAGAGTTCCGGATAGCGCCCGTCGCGCTGGAGGATGACCGGGCCGGTCCCCTGCCCTTCGTTCAGCCAGTGGGCTACGGAGAAGGCGTCTTCTGCCCCCCGGCCCCAGGCATCAGCCAGCGCCTCAATCGTCGGCAGGTGCGCCTTGAACGTCGTCAGGATGCTCATGGCGGTCTTGCTGGAGGGGTCCGCTAACAGCTGGCTGGCAGCGGGATAGTATCTCTCCGCAAGCGCCTGCAGCTCTTCGGGCTTGAGCAGGGTGCGGTCATAGAGATCAGCCCATGTCCAGGTACCCGGCTTCTCAGCCTGCAGGCTGACGATGCAGGCCACAAATAGCGAGCGGGCCGCTTCTGACCACATCGGATCATCGCTCTTCGGGATGAAGCGGGCCGCGAGTTCGCGCGCGTCCTGACGGGACGTGCAGTCCTGCGCCACCGCCCAGGCGGCCGAGCGCTCGTCTTGCGGGGCGAGGAGCTGAATGTCGCCGGGCATGCCGGCTGTCATGTCGCCTTTGGTATCGAGGATGAGCACCTGATCACCCCGGTAATACGCTTCGAGGATCAGGTGCCACAGGGTCTGGGTCTTGCCCGAACCAACCCCGCCCGTGATCATGAGGTGCCGGCACTCCCGGTCACGGCTCATGTAGAAGCCCGGTGGGAAGTTGAGGCCGAGGCCGGACTGTTTCGCTTCCCTGAAGAGGGTGCGAGCGAGGCGCTCATAGTTCGCGCGCCCGGTCAGCTTCTTTGGTCCTCGCAGATGGCGCGGGCGTCGCCCGCTGAATGCGGCCAGCATGCCCAGCCCGGCGAGGCCGCCTGCGGCCGCGACGCCCGATCCCACGCTTATCCCGAAGTTCCGGTTGAACTCTGCAAGCGCGCCGGAAGTGTCCAGAAAGCGCTCACAGCGCGCCCAGGCATGTCTGGCATCTTCGTCCGTTCTCGAGGCAAGCTTCGCCGCGAAGCACCCCGTAGCATCGGCCACCGACATCCGCGAAATGGGATAGCCGGTGGCATCCCGGACCACTGGCGTGCGCCGTTCGAAGTTGAGGTGGTACGTTCCATAGGCGGCCCCCATCGCAAGAAGCGCTGCACCACCGAGGGCAAACTTAGCGGCTGACATGACGGGTCTCCTCGTTGACAGTCTCCCCGGCCAGAGCCCGGAGCAGCTGGTGGAACATGGTTTCGATATGGCCGACGCTCTGAACCTGCCGGTCCGTTGACTGAATAACCACCGCCACGTCCTGCGAGATCGCAACGATGCGGCGCTCGATTTTGAGAAGTCTTTCCGCCAGCGCGCCCGGATCATTCCCGGCGAGGCCCGAGCGGATCAGCTCCCTCGCAAGAGCTGATGGTGTACCTGACAGGCGGGTGGCGTGCTCGGCGAGCCGGACGTGGTCGGCCTCGGGCAGGCGGATGGAGATGGGGCGTGTCGCGTCAGCCATGAGATCAGTTTCTGCGCGGGCCGCGTTCAGTCTCGACAACGTCCTGCATGAAAGCTTCGACTTCCCGCTCGATCCAGACGCTCCGCCGACCGATATGCACCGGTGACGGGAACGGCCGGACGGGGTCCTTGATCAGTTCGTACAGGAGTGACCGGCTGATCGAGAGACGCCCGAGGACGTCCCGGATCGACAGGAAGCGTTCAGGAGGGTCTGGCCTGGCAGGTGGATCGGGGCGCACGCGCGCAGGAAGGGAACTGACGTCCGGCATCTGCAAAAATCCTCTTTCTAGCGCGGCATTTGGTTCGCACGCGTACAATGAGGATCGCCGATATGGATCGCCCTGAATAGTTGGAATGGAGGCAATTGGAGGCATCTGGCGGCAACAGCGTGATATGCCGGGACGCCCACGAAATGCAGTGGGCTGAGGACATTGGCAGGTACGGGGCAGTGTCGATTGCACGGGGCACGGAACGTGCGAGCTGCCTGGACGAGTACAGCCCGCGCCAGACTCAGCATAAAATGTTCGCAGCCCGCCAGGGCTATTTTTTCAGGCGCACCCCTGCCCCGCCATTGCTGCTCATTCCGGACGCAAGAAAAATAACACCGGCCTCTTCAAGCGCGCGCCTGACCGCGTCCACATTGGCGGGCGTGCTGGCGGACGGACCACGCTCGCTCTCCATACGGCGCACCGTCGGCACGGAGAGATTAGCGACTTCCGCCAGCTTCGGCTGGGTCCAGTCAAGCAGGGCACGGGCAGCGCGAATCTGAGCAGCAGTTAAATCTGTCATTTTCTTTTTGAGATCATATTTACTTAAAACGATCACGAGTGTAGCGTCCGTGATACCAAACGACTCATCTCTACCATAAAGGTAAACCCATGTCCCGACGCTCACCAGGCGACGAGAATGCGGCCCCCTGCGCCAAATGCGGGCTCTCACGCCGCGAGCTGATGGCAGGTTCTGCCGCGCTGGCGCTTTCAGCGGGCACGACCAGTAGCGCCGATCCGGTCATCCCAATCTGCCAGAACTGGCTGCGACTGAACGCGGAGCAGGACGCGCTGACACTCCGATGGCAGGAACTCGAAAGCTTCGTTGGACGTGAATACAACTGGTTCAGGCTTTCCGAGGCAGAGCGCCAGCTCGTGCCGGAAGCTGCGGAAATGGCCGCCATCGATCAGAGCGTCGATGCCTTGTTCAACACCCGGCAGGACATCCTTTCGCGGCTGCCGGATATCAAGGCAGCGAGCCTTTATGGCGTTTCCCTGAAACTGAGTGTCGCGGCGGCTTCTGTCCTCCCCGATGAAAACGCTGAAGCGCACGCCCTTCTCAAGAGCACCCTTAATGATCTGATCATGCTCATGGAAGCGGGCGGCAGTCTGCAGAAATGATGCGGCGCGCGCGCTTCAGATGGTTCCGGCAAAGCGGCGGCAACCGGATTGATGATGCTTCCGTGGCGACCGTCGAGGCCGTCCTCTGCAATATGGAACCGGTCCGGCGCGAGGTCGTGCTTCTGCATCGGATTGAACGCCTCAGCTATGCCGACATCGGAGCGCGGCTTTCCTTATCCCGGGGGGAAGTGAAGGCGCACATTGCAGCGGCGGTCGCGGAACTTGCGGGTGCGCTTGCCGGTCTGGAGGTCAGGCCTGAGAGACAGCCCGGCGAATGGCCGTCATCAGTTTGAACCCGCGATGGTCGCGCCGCTTTGACAAAGGCGATTTTTGTTTACTCAGAGTACACCGAATCGCAGAGTATCGAAGATGAGACTCAGCCTTAAGACAATGTCCTGAGCCGATTATTTTGACTATTCGGCTCATAATTAACGTGATTTTGAGCCGAATACGTGTTTTATTCGGCTCATGACCTATAACTGGCAAAACCCCGACTGGCCCCGCTTCAGCTTTCAGATCGCCGACATTCTCGATGATCTGACGGTTTTCGAGCGGCATGTCGGACGCGTCAGCGGCGTGCTGGACGCGCTTCCGGAAGGCACACAGGCCGAGCACCTCATCGACCTGATGGTCTCAGAAGCCATCAAAACATCCGAAATTGAAGGGGAATATCTCAGCCGGGCGGATGTGAAATCGTCCATCCGGCGTAATCTCGGTCTGACAGACGAAGCGCCCGCCCGGGATGCCCGCGCCATTGGTATTGCCGAGCTGATGGTGGCCGTCAGGCGGGACTTTGCCGCGCCCCTGACCTCGGAAATGCTGTTTGACTGGCACCGCATGCTGATGCGCGGGAATGTGCGGATTGCGGCGGGCGCCTGGCGCGCCCATGCCGAGCCGATGCAGGTGGTCTCCGGCCCCATAGGCCGGGAGACCGTGCACTACGAGGCGCCGCCTTCCGCAGACGTCCCGGAAATGATGGACGCGTTCATCGACTGGTTCAACGCGACCGGGCCGCAGGGCGCGACCCCCATCAAACAGGCGCCTGTCCGCTCCGCGCTGGCGCATCTCTATTTTGAGACCGTCCACCCTTTCGAAGACGGCAATGGCAGGATCGGCCGCGCCATTTCAGAAAAAGCTCTTTCGCAAGGGCTCGGCAGGCCGGTCCTGCTCAGCCTCTCAAAAGCGATTGAGGCAGACCGCGATGCCTACTATGACGCCCTGAACTTTGCTCAGAGAACGAATGAAGTTACCGGCTGGCTGAAATACTTCCTGACTGTGTGCATCACAGCGCAGAAGGATGCCGAAGCTGAGGTCACCTTCACGCTTCAGAAGGTGAAGTATTTTGACGCGTTCAGGGAAAGCCTGAACGCCCGCCAGCTCCGGGTCATCCGCCGGATGCTGGATGAAGGGCCGAAAGGCTTTGAGGGCGGCATGAGCGCGGGAAAGTACGGCTCAATTGCCAGAACTTCCAAGCCCACGGCAACACGGGATCTTCAGTCACTCGTCGACCTTGGCGCGCTGGTCGTCACGGGAGGTGGCCGAAGCACCCGCTACTGGCTGCCCTTCAGTATTGGCGCAGATATTTCCTGAACCGCGAATACTGATTTCTGCCGAATTTCGACGTGAGGGGTGACATAAACCCGATAGGTTATTCAGCAATTTCAAAAGACGGGATGGCGTCCATTCCGGATTGGACGGGACTTCATTCCGGATCAGACGCCCCTGGCCCCGCGCCACGTCAGCCTTCCTGAGCCCACCCGTCGGCGGGCAAAGAGGCGCGGCCCCTGCCCCGGCCTCATGAGCACTGCCAAAGGACATCATGGAGTTTGAAAACAGCGGCCAGGACTCACCGGGGGTGAGCAGCTATCCCCTTTCCTGAACCGGCTTTCGGTTTTCCCTGTGCCCTTCACGCAGAAGTTCCTGAAACTTTCATTTTTTGCAGGTATCTGGAATTTATCAGCACTCTGGCGCAGCGCCGGACACGGCTCCATTCGGAAGCAGGCGGATCTTCACTCAGGATCAGGCGCCGTCCCGGCTCTCCCTGACACAAGGGAACGACCCCGCCTTCGGGGCGCCTCATACCGGTGTGAACCGGCTGCCACTTTCCTCAGGGAACCTGCGCCGTGCCTGCAGGCGGTACGTTCACGGGCTTTATGCTTGTCTCATACACGGCGAGATCACGTCTCAGTTCCGGCAGCAGGATGAACACAGCCACAAGGTTCGGGATCGCCATCGCGAACAGCATAGCATCGATAAAATCGACGATATGTGCCAGCTGGACCATCGCGCCGGTCGAGAGAACCCCGCAGAGGGCCAGCTTGTAGAAGACATCGATCCTGGCATTATTCCCCGACAGGTATCCCACCGCTTTCGATCCGTAATACGCCCAGCTCACCGCCGTTGAAAATGCGAACAGGATCACTGAGGCGCAGAGAATATAGGAAAACCAGGGAAAAACCGATTCAAACGCATAAGATGTCATGCCGATCCCCATCGGAATATCCGTCTGCCACGCGCCCGTGACCAGAATGATCAGCCCGGTCGTCAGACACACGACGATCGTGTCGATGAACGGCTCGACCAGACCGACATAGCCTTCTGTGAGCGGATTGTTCGTGCGGACGGCCGAATGGGCGATTGCAGACGAGCCGGTACCCGCCTCACTGGAATAGGTTGCGCGTTTCAGACCATTGATGATCGCACCGATCGCGCCGCCTGCGGCCGCGTCGAGACCGAACGCACCGGCCCATATCTGACCCAGGACGCCGGGGATCTGTTCTGCGTTGACCCCGAGAATAAAAACCCCCGCCCCCAGATAGAGCACGCACATGGCCGGCACCAGGCGTGACGTCACCCGGGCGATGGACCGGATACCGCCCAGAACGATGACGGCAACCAGAAGGCCCAGGACGGCGCCAAACAGGAACGGGGCCTGAATATTGCTCACCCGCTCGAACTGTACGTAAGCCTGGTTGATCTGGAAAATGCTGACCGATGCGCCCACGGCCATGAGCGCAAAAAAGACGGCGAGGACTTTACCGAGCTCGGGTCGTTTCAGCCGCAGGAACGCGGCTTCAATATAATACATAGGGCCGCCTGACACCCGGCCATCGGGACCGATCCTCCGGTACTTCACGGCCAGCGTGCACTCGGCAAACTTGGTCGACATGGCAAAGAAGCCGGCAACCAGCATCCAGAAAATGGCGCCCGGTCCACCCAGCGCGATGGCAATGGGCACGCTGGCAATGTTGCCGAGCCCGATCGTGCCCGAGAGCGCGGCCGAAAGGGCTTCGAAATGGGAAATTTCGCCTTTGGTATTCTGATCGGTGGGCGCGCCTTTCAGGAGGATCTTCCAGGCATGGAAGAACCCCCGGATATTCAGGAATCGAAAGGCCAGGGTGAGGGCAATCGAGCTGCCCCCCAGCCAGACAACGACCAGTGGAATGTCTGCCGTGCCGACCCTGACGGAGAAAAAACAAGTCCGTTGAAGACTTCAGCAACCGGCGCGAACGCCTCATCCAGTGAGAACATTGTGTCTCCGGTCAAAGTCTGGGGTCAAAGTTTGGGCCGGGGACCAGGCAGTGCCCGCTCCGCCTGAGGATGAATTCAGCGCCTTCTGGCCCGGCGCTCAGTAAAAAGTGACGTTGTCGAGTTCCAGCCAGAAGGTTTCCCCGCCTGCTCGCGCAGCCCCGACACGCACCGCGTAAAGGGACTCCGCAGAGAACGCTTCGCCCGCCAGACTGTCGAACGGAATTTCGAGCGTCTGCCAGGCCGGACCCGCCGTGAATTCGTGAACCGCAGCTCCCCCGCCTGACACGATATCTGCCCGGTAGGTGCCGTCATCACCGCGTACGTCGAAACGGACCCCCTGAAACCGTGACGCATCGGACGGGGTCACGCTCCCGGGAGCCAGTGGCAGGACGACAAGCGCGCGGGGCGATTCCTTGTCGGAGAGATCAGCGGAGAGGCTGAGCGCCAGACCGCCGCCCTCGCGCGGCACTGTCTGCGTAATGAGGGTGCTGCGCGGAAAGCCGTTTTCCACATCGGAAAGGCGCCGGGCGCCGCCCGCCGTCAGGCTATCGGGCCGCTCAAAATCATCAATCAGCGGGTTTGCAGGAACGGCTGGTGGAACATCCGGACCCTGCGCAACGGTCAGTGTCCCATCCCGTACAACCTGCCGGCCGTCAACATAAACGGACGTGATGTTCCGGTAATCGGAAATGTTGCGCCAGGGCTCGCCCTGCACGAGCACGAAGTCTGCCCGTTTGCCGGTTTCGATCGTGCCACGATCATCCCCGAGGCCAAGCACGCGGGCACTGTTGGCGGTGCCCGCAATCAGGGCCTGTGACGGCGTCAGTCCGAAGTCAACGAGGAGTTCAAGCTCCCGCAGCGAAGATTCGCCGAAAGGCGTTGCAGATATTCCCGAATCCGTACCCAGAGCGATCGGGATACCCGCTTCTGCAATCTGCTGCAGATTATAGCGAGACGCTTCCTGACGGCGCAGAATGGGCTGCATCTGGGCCTGCGTATTCCCACTCACCTTGTCCGCACGAGGCTCGTAAACCGCCAGTGTCGGTGCATAGTAAGTCCCGGATGCCTTTAGAAGATCGAGCAGTTCCGTATCCAGCTTCCGGTCCTGGACCGCATGCACGATGGCTGTGACGCCTGCCTCCGCTGCGGTCTTGGCGCCATCGACCGTCACCGTATGGGTCACAACGGGCATGCCGAGAGACCGGGCTTCGGTCACGATGGCCGCCAGCGCATCAATATTTATGGTGGCATTATTGATACCGCTGCCATAGCGCCAGCCATCGGCAAATACCTTGATCACCTGCGGCTCGTAAGGTGCCAGCTCGGCCACAATCCCTTTGCCCTCCCGGGGCGTGTTGGCGAGCCGGGTCATGTTTTCATCCCCCCAGTCCGCGCCATGCCCGCCGCGGGTCGCAGTCCGGGCGGTGAAGACGACGTGCGGCGAGACAAGCTGTTCATGCCATTGCCGTTTTGGCGCAAAGGATTCCGGGGCTGAGTGAAAGTCGGTCGCCGTGGTCACACCGCTCGTCAGGAGCAGGGTGGCTGTTTCGGCCCGGCTGATCCCGCCCATCCCGGTCCAGTGGACATGCACATCCGTGAGACCCGGGAGCAGGCTGGCACCCTTCCCGTCGATCACCGTTGCCTGCTTGTCGCCTGGCAAGTTCCTGCCAATCGCCGAAAACCGTCCGTCGGTGATTGCCACATCTGCCGGATAAGGCGCCTTCCCGGTTCCGTCAAAGATCATCACATTGCGGATGAGCGTAGTGGGCGCTGTCGTCTGTTCCGGCAGAGCGCCGGCCACAGGCAGACAAACCAGGGCCGCACCCAGCGCGCCGGAGAGGATTTTTTTCAACATGCCGCCTACTCCTGTTGTTTCTTCCCGGCCGCAGCCGGAATGTAACGCGCCGCCAGCGCGTCCTGACGTGACGTCAGGGGCTGGGCTGCGCCGCCAATGTAAAGCGCGCTCAACTCAGTCGCAGGTTCAAACGGGTCTCCCGACCAGATGGCGAGATCAGCCTGCTTGCCTGCCGCAATCGAGCCCAGGTCTGCCGCCCCCCAGATCTCTGCAGGCGTGGCGGTGACCGAAGCCAGCGCCACCTCCGCGGGCACCCCGCGCGCAATTGCCATGCCGGCAAAGTAGCGCACTTTTCCGGCATCATGGGCTGAAGAACCGCCCCGTATGATCAGCCGGACGCCGGCGGCATGGAGTTTCGCTGCATTGTCCGAAGTTGCCCCAATCTCGTCAAAGTCACCGGGAAGGTTGTCGCTCGGGTCAATCGCCACTGGCACCCCTGCCCGGGCGATCTCAGCGGCAACGATCCAGCCTTCGGCAGCGCCGACGAGCACCAGATCAAGCTTTTCAGCGGCAAAGACATTGATCAGTGTCAGGATGTCGGACGCCTTGTCCACCCGGACAGCGATCGGCTTCTCACCCTTGATGATCGGCACGAGCGCTTCAAGGTCAGCCCGGGACCATTCCCTGGACACCAGTTCACCCTCAGTGAACGCGGCTGGCTCCCTGGCAAACCGGCGTACATCGGCAATGTCTGCCCGGAACTGCACAAATGTCGCGCCGCGCCCGTAAGCTCCCGCCCGCATGTCCCAGACGGCCCCCACCTGCGGCAAGATATCAGCAGTCACACCATCGCGCAGGCTCAGTATGGCTGCCTGGCCGGCAAAAGTTGCGCCGTCCGCGCCGGGATTGGGCATGACAATGGCCCGCGTGACGCCGCCTTTCCTCGCGACCGGGATCGTGGTCGACAGGGGGTTGATTGCATACTGGACATCATACCCGGCCGTTATGCCCGGCGTTCGGCTGGACGATTCTGCCGCGTCTGCGCCGCCGGAGATCTCGACCATGCCGATCACAGAGTCTGTCGCGATGAACCCAGGGGTGATCGTCTTACCGGTCACATCTACAATGCTCGCGCCCGACGGAACGCGGACATTCGCACCAACCGAGACGATCCGCCCCCTGTCGATCAGGACGGTACCATTCTCGATTGTACCGGCTTTGTCGGCGGTCATGATGCGCGCCCCGCGGAGGGCGACAGCCTCGCCGAGTGCCGGCGCGGCAGCGCCCGCCAGGCAGATGGCCACGATTATTGCGCGATCGATCATTTCAAAGCTCCCATTACCGGCTGGCCAAGAAGAAAGTCAGAGTCCGGTTCATCAGCAGGCGCATCGCGGTCGACCACCGTGACGCCGTCGACGAATACCTTCTCCGCAACGGCGTAGACGCTGAACGGATCGGTTGACCACAGCACAAGGTCGGCCATCTTGCCGGGTGCCAGGCTGCCTGTCCGGTCGGCAATGCCAAGCGATTCTGCCGGGTTGAGCGTGATCCATCTGATGGCGACCTCTGCGCTGATCTCTTCACCCACCCGCGCCGCGGAGGATCGCGCCATCGCCGCTTCGAGATTGAGGCGCTGGACAAGCACCGCGCTGTCGGAATGCAGCATCGTGTGGACTCCCGCCCACTCGAGAGCGGCCACGTTTAGCGGCACGCCGTCATAGGCTTCCAGCTTGAACCCCCAGCGATCCGCCCAGGTGGCAACCCCGATCCCTTCTTCAGCCAGGACACCGGCAATCTTGTAAGCTTCACTTGCGTGATGAAACGTTCCGATCTGAAACCCGAATTCCCTGGAGAGATCGATCATCTGCATCATCTCGTCTGCACGGTAGCAGTGGATGTGAGTTGTAATCTCGCCCGAGAGAATTCCGGCCAGCGTCTCAAGACGCAGGTCCGTTTTCTGGCTTTCCCCCTTCTGCTTCTTTTCCAGATAGGCCTGAGCATCGATGAAAGCCGAGCGGAAACCGGCCATGTTGCCCATGCGCGTGAACGGATCATTGCCGCGGGCCGCATAGAAGATGGGATTTTCACCACACGCCATTTTGGCGCCATAAGGGGCATCCGGGAATTTCATGCCCTGCACACTGATCGAGGGAACATTCTTTACCGTTACGGACCGTCCGCCAAAGAGGTTCGCTGATCCCGGCAGGATCGCCAGCGTCGTCACCCCGCCCCGGCGCGCCATCTCAAATCCCGGATCCTGCGGCCAGAGCGAGTGTTCCGCCCAGACCTCTGCGGTGTTCTTGCCGGTTTTCTCGTTACCGTTCCGCATCGAGGGAACGCCCGGGGATGAGAACACGCCCAGATGAGAGTGGATATCAATGATACCGGGCGTCACCCACTTTCCTGTTCCGTCGATCACGAGCGCATCGGCAGGCAGCTCGATCCCCTGCCCGATGGCCGCAATCTTCCCATCACGGAAGAAGACAGTCGCCTGATCGATTACAGGCCCTTCGGCCGTCAGGACGGTTGCGCCGACAATCGCCGTGGGTGGTGAAGACGCCGGTGAGTAAGTTGATGGATAGGGAGCATTCGTCTGGGCGGCGGCCGGGAGCCAGGAACCGATCACCAGGGAGACACCCAGGAGGCAGGCGCGTACAATCATGGAACCATGATCCTCTGTCTGTGAAAATGCGGGCTAAGGCGATGGCGCCCGGTGCCGTTGCCGGGCGCCCCGCGATATCGTCAGAATTCTTTCTGTACGCTCACATAGAGGTAGCGGGGGTTGGGCGAATACAGTGAGCCCATGTACCCGTATGTTTCATCCGCCAGCGGAGGGTTCTTGTCGAACAGGTTCCGGGCACCCACTCTCAGTCGCGTATTCCCGAACGGTCCATCGCCCTCAAGGCTGTACTGGCCGTAGAGATTGACAAGGGTGTGATCGTCCACACGCAGGAAGTTGCCGTCTGTGCCCCGGATCGAGGTGTCATCCACACCGCCCACATAAGTGGCGTTGGCGCCGACGCGAAACTGGTTGTAGGTCCAGGTCAGCGAGGAAGAAAGGCGCCATTTCGGATTGCCGTTCTGCTCGATCAGGCTTTCGGCCTCAGGCAGTTCGGTCAACTCATTGATCAGGCCGGCCTCGCGCGCGGCGAACAGGGCTTCAATTTCGGGCGACACGCCTCTTTCATAAGTGAGCAGGCGCGACGCGTTGACGCTGAAGTCAAAATCGCCGGCACGCGTACCCGCCAGACTCATCAGGAAACCAAGGTCAATTCCTTCGACGGTTTGAGGCTGAAGGTTCTGATAAACGTCATCGACATACAGGACCTGACCAGCGGGCGCGAGACCTGTCCCGGCAAAACGCGCAATATCATCTGCTGTCGGATCGCGCCGGGTAACGTTGGGGTTTTCTATGCCTTCGACCCGGTTGAGATAGTCGAGGATCAGCGCATTGCCTTCCCCGAAGACGCCGACAATCCCGGTTTGTTCAATAGACCAGTAGTCTGCCGTAAACGTCATCCGGCCCAGGAAGTCCGGAAGGTTCTGAGGCTGGACAACAAAACCAGTGGTCCAGTTGGTGGACTCTTCAGGCTGAAGCTCAGGGTTGCCTGCACGCCGCGCCGTGGCGACCACGTTGGCGTTGCAGTCATCAAACGACGCTATGCGCCCGGCACGCAGGTCCGCTTCGCACCGCACGTAATCAACCCGCGTATTGCCCCGGGTCACGAGGGTAGCGTTGACCTGTTCAAGGTTTGGTGCGCGGAAACCTTCCGAATAAGCACCCCGGATACGGAGGCCGTCAATGACATCCCAGGCAATCGCGGCTTTCGGTTTGGCGACGCTGCCGAAATCACTGTAGTCCTCATAGCGCCCGGCGAGCTGCAGGCTCAGCGATTGCATGAGCGGAACATTCATCTCCGGCGAGACGAGCGGGACCGCGAACTCCACATAGGCGGAAGCAACATTGCGCGAACCGCTATTGTCCGGAGTCGGACTGACGCCGTAGAGGTTGCTTTCCTGAGTAAGTCCACGAACTGTATCGAACCAGGTAAGTGTGCCGTCGACATTCTCGTCGCGATCATCAAGCTGGGTTTCGC
>NZ_NCJT01000012.1:0-28924 GCF_002282565.1 Hyphomonas sp. 34-62-18 | reverse complement strand
CGCCGTAGAGGTTGCTTTCCTGAGTAAGTCCACGAACTGTATCGAACCAGGTAAGTGTGCCGTCGACATTCTCGTCGCGATCATCAAGCTGGGTTTCGCGGCGATACTCGACGCCTGCCGCCATACCTACATCGCCGGCCCAGATCGAGAAGAGATCGGGGCGCGAGATGTTCGCATCCCACTGGAACAGCGTTGTCTTGTTCACGCGGTTGGCTTCAATCATAATGGCGTCCATGGCCGCCTGAGAGCTGAAGCGGGTGTCACTTCCGGGATTGAGCGGATCGCCGCCATTGAAGGGATTGAACGCATCGGGCGTGGAAAGAGCGAGGTTGGCCTGCAAGGCCGTCGAGCTCACACCCTGCTGGCGGTCATCCACTTTCGCTTCACTGTAGAGGAGCGCGGTTTCCCAGTCCCACTCGGCAAAGTCGCCCCTGAGCCCCGCAAGCGCGCGGTACTGCTCTGCTTTCACGCGAACGGTCGTCGGTCCAAGATCGGTGAAACGGAGCCCTGAAATGGTGATCGGGATGCCGTCGGCGGGGGCATCAATGCCCGGCAGACGGTTGGGATTGGCAGAGCCGTCAGCAAAGGCCACCGGCCCGAACGGGTTCCAGTAGTTAGAGGCCGGGACAGTCATCTGGATCGAGCCGATGGAGAACACGGCATCCTGGACACTTTCTGTCTCGGCCAGATAGTAACCGCCTTCGCCGAAGAGTTCCATGCCGTTGGCGAGCTCATACTTTCCCATGGAGAACAGGTTCAGGCGCTGCAGCGCGGGATTGAGCGCGATCGGGTAGCTGTTCCGGGGGTCCCAGCGCAGATTTGCGTCAGCGCCCGTGGCGCCCGTTGCCGGGCCGGCATCATCGATGCAGATGCCGTCTCCGAGCGAAGCCAGGCAGCCTGCATTGGTCGATGGTTGCACATGGAACGCGCCGCCGGCGCTTGTGACAGATATGCCGTTCTGCCGTACACGGACGCCGCCGACCGTCTGGAAAGACCCCCAGGGTGTCGTGGTGCTGTTATTGAGCAGAGAGGCATTGCCTTCGAAATCTGTCCCTGCGAACAGCGGTCGCAGGTCGCCGGTCGCGCTGAAAGACTGATCGGAGGCAAGCAGAGGTGTGCGGTCGGTATAGTTGGCAAACAGAGTAATGTTTCCGCGGCCATCGGCGAAATTCTTGCCGAACAGTCCGTTCAGGCTCCATTCCTCAAGATTGGTGTCCGGGGCGCCGCCATACTGGGCATCGATCCGCGCGCCATCGTAATCATCCTGGAGAACCATATTCACGACACCGGCAACTGCGTCGGAGCCATAAATAGCCCCCGCCCCGTCGCGAAGGACTTCCACGCGCCGGATACCGTTCACCGGGACCGTGTTGGAGTTGAACGTCAGCACCGGCGCCAGCGTACCGCTGGCCTGGCTGCTGGGATAGTTGACCCCGCGCCGGCCATTGATCAGGACGAGCGTGCTGCCGACGCCGAGGTTACGCAGGTCGACGGATCCGACGTCACCGCGCGCAAAGTTGCTGCTGACCTGACCCGATGTCTGGTTGAAACTGACATCGCCGAACTGGGGAATGGAGCGAAAGAGATCTTCACCCGAGACAGCCGCAATGGCCTCAATCTCACTGGTACTGACAACCGTTACGGGCAGCGCGCCGCCCACATCGGCCCCGACGATCCGGCTACCCACGACGACGACCGTTTCCTGACGCTGGATTTCATCCGCCGTCTGTTCTGGCTCCTGCGCATTTACGCCTGCCGCGCCGAACACGATCGCAGACATGGTCGCCATAAGGGTTCTTTTAGAAAATGAATTGGTCATATCGCTCTCCAGACCTGATCGGTTTCGACTTCCGGCCGGCGAGATCGTGATGATCCCGCTGTCCGTAAGACCGCCTGAGAGAGTCGTCCCTTCAAAAAGCGCGTTCATCGCTTCCTGGAGGGTCATCTGCCCCTTGATCGGGTTTGTGATAACCGAGCCGACATCTTCTGTCTGAAAGAGAACCGAATGCCCGGTCTGGAAGGAAAGTGACCGGATCGCATCCGCCGCCGGAACGGCCGCAATACTGATCTCGTACTTTTCCTGCGCAACCGACACCTCCGCAGTGATCACTGCGAGGGCTGCGAGACCGAACGCCAGGCGAACAGCCTCAACTGACATGGAACAGCTCCCTTTCCTCCGCGTTACCCCAATCTCCGAACGCCCCTGCTGGCCGTCTCAAGGGTAAGACGGCCGGCTCTCGAAAAACCCCCATGGAATATTGTGCTTTTGTGATGTTTTTTTTCGCGGAGTAAGCGGCCATTTGCCTGAAGCCGCTATCGCCGGCAACCTGATGGCGACAGTTGCGCCCGTTGTGGAAATCTGTCGGCATTTGTCAGTTTACGGATTTCAGGATCAGTTTGTTGTCGTCCGTCTGCTCTACATTCACGCCGAACGACAATTCCAGTGCCTCAAAAAACGCATCCGTCTGCCCGATCCGGAACACGCCCCCAAAACGGAGATCCGCCAGCTCGGCGTCAGCGATCACGATTTCCTGCGCCGTGTAGCGCTGCATTTCACTGACGACTTCGCTCAGGGGCGCGTCCTGAAAGTCGAGGAAACCCGACCGCCAGGCGAGTTCGCGCGAAAGGACATTCTCCGGAAGCCGCTCTACCAGTTCGGCCCGGTTGAGCGGCGAAACTTCGAGGCGGTGGCCAGGCCCCAGCATGGTTCTGGGCGAAGACACCGGCGCGGACGAAGCGGGCATGACTTTGCCCGCATCCGACGCCTGCGAGGGTGCCGCGCGGGCAGGTGCCTCTCCATAGGCGACCTTTCCCTCAGACACGGTCACGACCAGTTCCCGGTCGGTCCAGCGCACGGAAAACGCAGTCCCGACAGCCGTTACGGAGCGGTCACCGGCATACACGGTGAAGGGCCGCCCCGCGTCATGGGCCACATTGAAGAAAGCTTCCCCTTTTTCCAGGTAGATGTTCCTGCGTCCCTTGATGAACGCCACTTCCATCCGGCTGTCTGTATTGAGTTTGACCGTCGAACCGTCTTCCAGCGCGACTTCCCGGGTTTCCCCGACCGGGGTCACCAGAAACACCGGCTCAGGGACAGCAGGGGCCGGGTCAGGCATTCCGGCCAGCAGCGTAAATGCCAGGGCGCAGGTGGCAACGAGGCCGAGCGAGCCCCAGCCCAGAACCGGGATTGACCAGAGCCGTTGCACCGCGCGCCGGCGCTGCGCGGCCGCTTTCAGCGGCTCCGCCATGCCCGCCAGAATGTTTACCTCCCGCGACAGCTCCGCCAGACGGTGAATTTCAGCATAATGACGCGGGCTGCGCTGTATCCATTCCCGGAACGCCGCCAGGTCCCTGCTGGAAAGCCTGCCGGTTTCAAGTTGCGCAAGCCATGCGGCGGCTTCCGACGTCAGGTCGGGCGCATCCGCTGAAAGCGCTTCTGGTCGGGTCATCTCACACCGTTTCTGCCGCAGCCATTCTTGAGGCTGACTTATTCTCCCTTACCAGCTGATCGGCGCCGTGTCTCATTCAGACCACTCTCTGCGGCCCGGCGATCCAGAAAGTCGCTGCAGCGCCTGAGCCCGGCTGCGACATGCTTTTCCGTTGTGCTGACCGAAACCCCCAGCTTCCTGGAAATTTCAGCATGAGAATACCCATAGACCTTTTTCAGCACGAACACCTGCTGGCATTGTTCCGGCAGGGTCGCCACCGCTTCCCAGAAGAGGAGCATGCGCTGACGGCCATCTACCTGATCCTCAATCAGAGGCTCATGGGATGAGACGCTTTCCGGCGCGAAATCCTCAATGAAATCGATCACTGAACGTGATTTTTTATCCATCGCGTCCCGCACGACATTGCGCGCGATCATATAGAGGTAGGCCTTGGGCTGCGAAATCTCGCGCTCCCGCTCTGCCTGGAGCGCCCGCAGGATTGTTTCCTGCGCGATATCGTCAACGTCCGAGCTGGAGGGCGAGATGCGGCGCACGAAACGGCGGATCGCTGCTTCCTGTTCGCGAAATACCGCAAAGATGCCACTCTGGGCATTCTTCCTAGTGCGTTTCGCTTCTGTCGCCATCCTGTCGTTCCGATACTCACTATCTCCGCCGGGAACTTTCGGGGAGGTGTCACTCCCGCCCGTCGCGGACCGTGTTAATCCCTGCCCCGGGCCGTGCCCAATGTTCGCTTCCTGCTTGTTGCGCTGAGGCAGTTTCCTTTTACTTTGCGTACTTCTTGAGCACCTGCTGGCCCTAGCGCCCGATCAGGCGCCGAGCAATGAGCCCTTCTAAACCGCCGCTGTAGTCGCATCCCGGATCGCAGGTTTTCTTCCCGAAAGCGCAAAGCGGACGGCTGCATCAGCGTGAATGGCGGTCGAGTCATAGCCGGGCAAAGCAAGGCCATCGGTCTTCAGCAGAAGCTGGATTTCAGTACATCCAAGAATTACGCTGTCAGCGCCGCGATCAGCGGCAGCCTCTACAATCCCTTCCAGCCGCTTGCGGGACACGTCCGAAATCACACCCTGGCAAAGCTCGCTGAAGATGATCTCGTGCACGGCGACGCGATCACCCGCATCCGGAACCTGAACGTCGATGCCATGGGCCGCCATACGGTCTGAATAGAAGCCGTGCTCCATCGTGTAGCGGGTGGCGAGCAGTAATGGCCGCTTCCGGCCATCGGCCTTCAGCACTGTGGCGGTCTCGTCGATGATGTCGATGAGGGGCACACCAGACATACCGGCCACTTTGTCGGCCACCAGATGCATCGTGTTGGTACAGATGAGGACACAGTCCGCGCCGGCCCTGGCGAGGCCTGCGCCAGCCCTGCCCAGAAGAACGCCGGCATCGTCCCACCGGTCCGCTTTCTGGAGCGCGACAACGGTTGAAAAATCGAGCGAGTTGAGGATCACCTCGGCAGAGGCCAGCCCGCCGACCTGATCCCGGACGGCTTCATTGATGTAGCGATAGTAGGTCGCCGTGGACTCCCAGCTCATGCCGCCAATCAGGCCGATTGTTTTCATAGTGTCTGCTCCCGCTACTCTGTCAGAAGCGTATACATAGCCCACGAGACGCTGCCCCGGCGCGCGTTCTCGGATCGTTTGTCGCCGATGCTTGCATGAATTCCGCGTCATCCGGATATTCAACGCATATGGATTGCGCAAAAGCACAATCCGGAGCTATTGATGGCGCATGCTGGATGACCGTGATCGCAAGCTTCTCGCCCTCCTTCAGGAGAACGCCGAAACGCCCGTGGCCGAAATCGCCGCGAGCCTGTCGCTCTCGCCATCGGCCTGCTCGCGCCGCATCGCCCGGCTGCGGGCCGAAGGCTACATCACCGGCTCGATGGCGATGCTGGACCGGAAAAAGATCAACCTGCCAACCACGATTTTCCTGCTCGTGCGTACTGGACGCCACGCCAAAGACTGGCTCGACCAGTTCCACAATGCGGTGAATTCCATTCCGGAAATTGTCGAGGTCCACCGGCTCACCGGCAATTTCGACTATATCCTCAAACTCGTCCTGCCGAATGTCGAATACTACGACACCGTCTACAAGCAGCTCCTCAAGCGGATGGAGATGTACGACATGTCCGCCTACATCTCGATGGAGACCGTCAAACTATCCCCGGCCCTGCCGACGCGGCATATCTGATGGACATGCGGCGGGTTATCAATTCAGATCTTCAGCCCTGCGCCATCGTCATCACTTCCTGAGCCCACCAGTCAGCCATCCTGACCCGCTCTTCCCAGTACAGCGCCCGGTGATAGATTCGCCGGACCTGGTTGGTGTCGGCATGCGCCAGTTCCGCCTCGATCGCGTCCGGGTTCCAGAGCCCGCTTTCATTGAGCAGGCTGGACGCGCTCGACCGGAATCCGTGCGGCGTCATCTCTTCCTTGGTGAAACTCATCCGGCGCAGCGCCTGGTTCATCGTGTTTTCGCTGATCGACCGGTCGTTCCCGGTAAGCGACGGAAAGACCCGGACACGGTTGCCGGTCTGCTCCTGCAGCTTACGGAGGATCTCGATCACCGGCTCGGCGAGCGGCTTATGGTGCGGCCGGCGCATCTTCATCCGCTCTTCCGGGAGCGTCCAGACCCGCTTCTCGAAGTCGAACTCCTTCCAGTGCGCAAGCCGCAGCTCGCCTGGCCGGGTGTAGAGCATCGCCATCAGCTTCAGCGCCGAGCGCGTTATTTCCGAGCCCGCCTCATAGGTCCAGATCACCTGCAGGAGCCTCGCGAAATCCTCACGATTGGTCAGCGCTGCCATGTGCTGGACCTTGGGCGTGATCAGGGCATCCCTGAGTGCGAAGGTGGGATCATGGTCAGCGCGCGCGGTGGCGACGGCATAGCGGAACACCTGCCCGATGGAAGAGCGCATGCGGCGGGCGGTTTCGTAGTTCCCGCGCGCTTCCTGCCTGCGGAGCGGCACAAGAATATCCACCGCCTTGATCTCGGTGATCGGCATGTCGCCGAGATCCTTGTTTATAAGCCGGATGAACCAGTCGCGCTTCTGGAGGGTGGTCTTCTAAATCCCCTCCTTCTTGCGCTTCTCCTGCAGCTCGGCTGCGATCTTCGCAAACGTGTGTTCGGGCCGGGCCACCTTCACGGCGGCTTCCGCCTTTTCCTGTTCGCGGGGGTCGAGGCCGTCATAGAGCTGGGCCTTTGCCTCGGCGCATTTTTCGCGGGCCCGTAACAGAGAGACGAAGGGATACTTCCCGAACGACAGCGTCTTCTGCTTGCCGTCAAACCGGTAGGCCATCTTCCAGAGCTTCGAGCCCTGCGGCGTGATTTCCAGGAAAAGACCATGCCCGTCGCTGTATCGCGCCGTTCTCGGCCCCGGCTTCAGCTTCCGGATGTGAAGGTCGGTCAGTTTCATTGTTGGCATTTCCCTCTCAGGTTACCCCTTCGATCCGCAGAGAATGCCAACAATTTCGAAAAAATCGACCAAAATTTGGCAAAATGCCAACGGACGGCCATGGACAAATCAACCGCCAAAATCGCGATAAGTATTTGTTTTTTGTGGATCTTTATGGACGTGAGCGGACGCTCACGGAGTTTGGAATGGTGCCCCTGGCCGGACTTGAACCAGCACTCCTTTCGGAAGCGGATTTTGAATCCGCCGCGTCTACCATTTCACCACAGGGGCGTTCCATGTGAACGGCAGAACTCCTGCCGCAGAGGGAAGTGATATGTCAATCTCTCTGGTATAGTGAACGTCGACCATGACACCGCAAATAACCGCCAGTCCCGACCGCACCCTGCTGCAGACCATCGAAGTGCTGGCCGACGCCGCACCAGAGGAAGGCTTTTCCCTCCGCGAAATCTTTGACCGGCTGGACGAGAGCGCGTTTGGCGCGGGCCTATTCCTGCTGGCCCTGCCCTGCTGCATTCCGTTTCTCTATGGCGTGCCGCAGGTAGTGGCGCTGCCAATGCTGGCGCTGGCCTTTCAGATGGTGATCGGCCGGGAAGAGCCCTGGCTGCCGTCGGGCCTGGCAAGCCGGAAGATCGACCGGAAGGGCCTGACACAGATGGCCACGGGCGGGCGCAAATGGTTCGGCTGGATCGAGGCCATCATCCGCCCGCGCTTCAGCGTGATTACCGGTCGGCGCTCCGAGCGGGTGATCGGTTTTTTCCTGTTCCTGTTCTCCACATCCATCCTGACCCCCCTGCCGATGACCAACACGGTGCCCGGCATGGCTGTCGCCGTCACCTCTTTTGGCCTCATGCAGAAAGACGGCCTTGCCGTGATCGCAGGGCTCATTCTGGGCACGCTCTGGATTGGCGCGCTGATTACGGGCGCCTTCCTGGGCCTTAACATCATAACGCATATTTCATCTGCCATTCTGGGCTCGTGACACGCCGCCGCATTGCGCCGGGCGGGGTTTGCCGCCGAAGGTCGCGCGATGCAGCTGATAACGACTGCCCTGACTGGCTGGCGATGGCCCGCCTTCGCGCTCGCCGCCTCCGCTTTCATGTTAGCGGCGGCCCATGCTTTCGAGACATTTGGCGGTCTTCCGCCCTGCCCGCTCTGCCTGCGCCAGCGGGAAGTCTACTGGGCGCTGATCGCCATGACGCTGACAGGGCTGACCTGGTGGCGGTTCATGCCGAAACGGCGCTTCCTGGTGGCGCTGAATGTGCTCATCGGCCTGGTATTTGTCGTTGGGGTCATCGTGGCGGCCTATCATGCCGGGGTCGAGTGGGAGATTTTCCCGCCGCCGGCCGGTTGCTCGGCCGGGGCCGGGGTTGACCCGTTTGCGATCGGCAATCTCGACCAGAACTTTGAACTGCCTGCCTGCAATGAGGCGCCCTTCTATATCCTTGGCCTGTCGATGGCGGGATGGAACGGCGTGATTTCTGCGGCGCTCGCCGGCATCAGCTTTGCCGCCGCCGCCATCACTTTCCGCAATTATCGCAGCGCATAGGCCGCAGCCGCCAGCGCCAGCGAAAGGGCCGCGCCCGTCGCCGCGATCAGGCGAAGGCGCCGGAACCATGGGGCAAGGTCAGTGCACCTGATATCCCAATAGGCATGCAGCGCGTGCGCCAGGGCGGACAGGGCGAGAGCTTGCCAGTAAAGTGCGCCAAAGGCTGCGAGAAGCACCAGGGCCCAGCCGGCAAGCGAGCCCAGCACGGACAGCGCAAGGAGGGACGCCCTCGGCCCTTCGCCATCGGCCAACGCGCCGATTTCAGCGCCCCAGCGGACACCGCCCAGAAAGCTGAGGATGACAGCGGAATAGACGAGCAGGCAGAGCGCCACCTGTTCACGCAAAAGAGGATCAGCCCCCACCACCCCCAGGAAGACAGCCGGCGCGGCAAACGGGATCAGCCCGGAAAGCGTCAGCCACAGAGCCGCTGAGGGCATTGCCGTCTTGCGCATTGCCTAGAGCCCCAACACCTTGCGGGCGATGATGGTCTTCTGGATCTCGTTGGTGCCGCCATAGATCGATTGGGCACGCCCGGCAAAATAGGTGGCCACATCACGGGGTGTGGTGCCCGAGGATGGCCCGCGATGCCCGACATGGGGCCCGGCTGCGTCGAGGAACAATTCTGTGATTTGCTGATGGGTCTCGGTGGCGAGGATCTTCACGGTTGAGGCGGCGTCTCCAGGCGAGCCGCCCGCCGCTGCGGCCGAGAGGATGCGGAACACCGTCATCTCAAGCCCATCCACCGCCATCTCTGCCTCAGCAAGGCGCATGGCGAAACCCGCATCATCGATCAGTCGCTCATTGCTGCCCGCCGAGCCTATTGTGGCCAGCGCGCGGACATGGCGCAGCATCGCCCGCTTGCCGCCGATCCGGGCATAGGATGTCCGCTCGAAGCCCAGCAGGTATTGCGAATAGGTCCAGCCCTTCCCTTCTTCGCCAATGCGGTTGTCTTCCGGCACTTGAACATTGTCGAACAGCACTTCGTTGAGCGCATGGGCCCCGTCGATGCTGATGATCGGTTTTACGGTCACACCCGGCGCGTCCATCGGGCAGCAGATGAAGGAAATCCCCTCCTGCTTCTTCTCGCGCTGGCTGGTGCGGGCCAGCAGGAAGATCCAGTCGGCATGCTGGGCCGCCGAGGTCCAGATCTTGTGGCCGTTGAGCGTGTAGACGCCGTCTTTCAGCTCGGCAGAAAACTGCAGGCTGGCAAGGTCGGAGCCCGCCCCCGGCTCCGAATAGCCCTGCGCCCAGCCGGTCGAGCCGTCGCGGATGCCCGGCAGCCAGCGGTCTTTCTGCGCCTGCGACCCGAAGGTGTAGATCACCGGGCCGACATAGACGACACCCATGGGCGTGACGGTCGGTACGCCGGCGCGTTCTAGCTCCTCATCGAATACATACTGCTCCTCAATGCTCCAGCCAGGGCCACCATATTCCTTCGGCCAGGCAGAGGCGAGCCAGCCTTTCGCGCCGAGCGCCATTTCCGAACGGCGCACTTCAGCGGTCGTCAGCGCCTGCCCTGCCTTGTATTTTTCGATGATATCCTTCGGGAACTCGGTTTCGAACCAGCCGCGCACCTCACGGCGGAAATCCTCGACATGATCGCTGAATTTCAGATCCAAGTCTTTTCTCCCGAGGCCTGTTTCTATCGTTTACCCCTAGAATGAAATGAGGGCAGGGCGCCGTCTGGCAAGCCCTGCCCTCGCGTTCAGTCAGCCATTTGACAGATCGTCAGATCAGCCTGCGGCTTTTACTTCTTCGATCCAGCGATCGACCTTCTGTTCCAGCATCGCGAGCGGCAGCGCGCCGCCGCCGAGCACCGTGTCATGGAAGGCACGGATGTCGAACTTGTCTCCGAGTTCGGCCTCTGCCTTGGCCCGCATCTTCTGGATTTCAATCATGCCGACCTTGTAGGCCGTGGCCTGTCCGGGGATCACGATATAGCGCTGCACCTCGGAACGTGCCTGGCCTTCGGTGATGGCCGAATTATCCAGGAAGTATTGCACCGCCTGTTCTTCGGTCCACCCTTTGGAGTGCAGGCCGGTATCCACAACAAGGCGTATCGCGCGCCAGATCTCAGAGCCGAGGCGGCCAAAGTCTGAATACGGATCAGTGTAGGTGCCCGGCATTTCCTTGGCGAGCTTCTCGGCATAGAGCCCCCACCCTTCCGAATAGGCGGTGAAGCCGGCCTGGGTTCGGAATTGCGGCACCCCCGTGAGCTCCTGGGCGATCGAGATCTGCATGTGGTGGCCCGGCAGGCCCTCATGATAGGCGATCACTTCAAGCTCGCCTTTCGGCATGGCTTTCATGTCCGAGAGGTGAGCGTAATAGACGCCGGGGCGCGTGCCATCGGGCGTGCCCGGATAGTAGTGCTGGGCAGCGCCGGGCTGCTCGCGGAAGGCTTCCACGCGCTTGACGACAAGATCAGCTTTCGGGAGCAGGCCAAAATACTCAGGCAGCACGGCCTTGATCTTCTCGATGGCGGCGGTGGCGTCTGCGATATAGGCTTCACGGCCTTCATCTGTATCCGGATAGTAATGGCGCGGATCGTCCTTGGCATCGCGGATGCTGGCGAAGAACTCGTTCAGCGTGCCTTCAAAACCGACCTGCGCCTTGATGGCTTCCATTTCGCCATGGATGCGCTCCACCTCAGACAAGCCGAGATTGTGGATCTCGTCTGCCGTCATGCTGGTCGTGGTCATCTGCGACAGCATGAAATCATAGTACGGGCCGCCATTCGGCTGGGTGCTGAGCCCCTGCGGGCCAGCAGGATCAGGTGAATTGGCCGCGTCTTCGGTCACAAAGGCGATGATTTCCTGATAGGCCGGCTGGAAGTCGGCTTTCAGCGCGGCTTCGGCTTCCGAAATCAGCTGGGTTGCCGTTTCCGGCGTTGTCTTCCCGGCATCGACCAGCTTCTGAACGTCCGCTTTGAAGTCGGCGAGGATCACACTGTCAGGCCCGTCCGTGAACGGCGCGCCCGTGATGATCTTTTGCGATTCGGCCGCCACGGCGTCATAGGCAAACTTAGGCGCATGAACGCCTTTGGCCGCCTTGTCCTTGGCCTGGCTCAGCAACTCGCGCAGCATGCCGCCCGCAGCCGAAATCCGCTTCACGTAGGCACGGGCATCGGCCTCTTCATCCACGGCATGGAACTGCATCAGGAAGGTGGGCACAAAGGTGTGCGTGCCGCTCATCTGGTTGAAGACAAGGCCATTATCCCGGTACTGAACAGCCTTGGCAGCCTGCTCATACTGGAAAACCCAGAGATCATAGGAATCCTTGTCAGCCGGCGAGAGCTGATCATAGTCGAAGGTCGATTTCAGCTCATCGACGGCCGCCTTGGCCTTGGCAAGCTGCTCATCCTGGCAGGCGATGGTCACGCAATCGAGTTGATCGTTCTTGTCCTTGCGGCCAAGGAAAGACATCTGGACAGGGCTGTCCTGCAGCTGCTCCTCATACTTGGCATCAAACCAGGCGTTCAGTTTCTCGCTGAGCGCGGCCTTCTCTTCGGCCGAAAGCTCTACGGGAGCAACGGGTTGGGGCGTCTCCGGCGCGCAGGCGCCGAGTACGAAAACGAGGGCGAGTGCCGAGACAGCGCTGCGCATCATGGGGAATCCTCCGGGCATTTGCCGTTAAACGATAAGGCTGGGTAGACCTCTGCGTTCGCGGCGTCAATTGGCAAGTGCCATTTCCCCGGCTAGGTAGGGTCATGACCAAGACAGAACAGACAAAAAACGCCCAGCGCCTGAGGCTCGGCACCCGCAGCTCTCCCCTGGCGCTGGCCCAGGCCCATCAGATTGCTGACAGCGTCCGCGCGGCCTCCGGCGGTGCCTTCGAATGTGACATCGTCACCTTTACGACCACGGGCGACAAGCTGACATCCGAGCGGCTGATCAATTCGGGCGGCAAGGGTCTCTTCACCCGTGAGCTTGATGACGCGCTCTCACGCGGCGAGCTCGACCTCGCCGTCCACAGCCTGAAGGACGTGCCGTCCGTGCTGCCCCCGGGGCAGCAGTTTGTTGCCTTCCCGCAGCGGGAGGACCCGCGCGATGGATTCCTCTCTCAATCGGCAAAGTCCATTCAGGAACTGCCCGAAGGCGCCAAGCTCGGCACCGCTTCCCTGCGCCGGGAGGCACAGGCGCTCGCCTTGCGGCCCGATCTTCAGGTGGTCACCTTCCGGGGAAATGTCGCCACGCGGATGCGCAAGCTGGAAGAAGGGCAGGCCGATGCAACCTTCCTGGCTATGGCAGGCCTTACCCGGCTGGGCATGGCGCATGTTGCGACACCCATTCCCCTGGAGGACATGTTGCCAGCAGCCGCGCAAGGCATCATCGGCGTGGTCGCGCGAGATGATGCGTCCACAGAGCTCCTGGAGGTGATGGCGAAACTGAACCACGCGCCCAGCCGCGCCGCCGCGATCGCCGAGCGCGCCTTCCTCGAAAAACTCGACGGCAGCTGCCGCACTCCGATTGCCGCCCATCTGTTTGACCGGGGCGATGAATGGCAGCTGATTGGCGAAGTGCTCAGCCCCGGTGGCACAGCGCGCTGGCGCGGGGATGGCGTTTGCCACAAGGACGCAACCGACGCGCAGCTTGTGCTGCTTGGCCGCGCAGTGGCGCAGGAAATCATCTTCGCGGCCAAGGAAGCCCTGCCCGTTTTCGGAGACGAGCGGTGACGCAGACGCCGGGCCTGGCGGTGATCGTCACGCGGACCCAGCCCGGCGCAGACGAAACCGCCGCTGGCCTCACCGAACGCGGCTACAGAGCCATCCTGTCTCCCATGCTGGAGATCGTCCCCACCGGCCTCGATCGTGCTGCGTTGGCCGGCGTGCGCGACCTTATCCTGACCAGCGCCAATGGCGTGCGGGCGTTCGCAGCGTCCGGCGCCCCGGCTACTGGACGCACGGCCTGGTGTGTTGGCCCGTCAACGGCTTCTGCTGCGCGCGAAGTTGGGTTCTCAAGGGTCGTTGAAGGGGATGGAGACGCCGAAGACCTCGCCCAGATGATCCTTGGCGCGCGCACGGAAGTTGCCGGACCGATGCTGCATATTGCGAATGACGCCGCTGCCGGGAATCTCGTGGCAATGCTGGAACAGGCGGGTCTTGAGGCCCGCTTTGCCGCCGCCTACCGCACTGAACCTGCGACGACGCTCTCGGCGCCCGCGCTGGAGGCGCTGACGGCCGGGCCCGTCTTCCTGCTGGTCCATTCCGCAAAGGGCGCCGCCGCACTTGCGCAGAGCGGCGCGAAACTGGACGGGGCAACCATCGTTGCCATCTCTCCGGCCGCTGCAGCGCCGCTCAAAGGTTTGCAGTTTGCGGGACTTCACATTGCCGCGCGGCCAAATGAAGACGCGCTGATGGCGGCCCTGGCCGACGCAGCAGCCAGCGCCGGCTCCTGACCGGCTCGCTTTGCCGCAGAGGCGCGTTGTGCCACACTCCCTCCCAAGAGTTAGACCACCGACGGATACATGACAGATACCAGCCTCCCCGGCCAAGAACCGCACGCAGAACCGATCGATGCGCATTTCGAACCTGCGCCCGATCCCCTGCCCGCGAAGGCAAAGCCTGGCGCGCCAGGCTGGGGCGGCGTGGCGCTGGCCGCCATCGCAGCGGCGCTGCTGGGCGCTGCCGGCGGCATTTTTGGCCGAGACCTGATCCTTCCAGAACAATCCGCCACGCTGGAACAGGAGCTGGCAGGCCTTTCCGCTCAGCAGGAAGAATTCGAGCGCCGCCTGGCGGAGATGCCCGAAGCCTCCGATGAACTCTCCAGCCTGGTCGGGGACGTCAGCAACAATTCCAGAAAACTGAACGAGCTGCTGGCAAGTGGCGCAGGGATACCTGCTGTCGAAAGCCTGACCGCGCGGATTGAGGCGCTGGAGCAGATTGAGCCTGGAGAAGGCGCCACCCCGACTGAAGCCTTGCGGACGATAACGGCGCTTGAGGTGCGGCTCGCCGCCCTGGAAGAGGCTGCCGCGACAGCCGCAGCTGTACCAGCGGCGGCGCCCGAGCCCGAAGCGGAACCTGAGAGGGACCGCCAGGCCGAAGCGGCCCTTGCCCTCTCTGCCATCGAAAGCGCCGCCCGACGCGGCGCCGGCTTTGAAGCGGATTACCGCACCCTGCGCGCCGCCGTGCCCGGCAACCAGACAGTCCGGCGGCTTGCCCCCTATGTCAGCGGCGTGCCGACCCCCTCCAAGCTGCAAGCCGACTTCGCAGATATGCGCGCCGCTGTGATCGCCGCAGGCAAGACAGACGCCGCCGCCGAACAGCCCGAGAGTGAGCTTTCCTGGTTGAACCGCGTCTTCGGCGACGCCGTGACCGTGCGCCCTGCCAACAAGCGTGAGAATCCGGTCGTCACCACTCTCGATACTGCGTCGAAGGCGCTGGCGGCGGGCGATCTGTCTGCCAGTGTCAAGGCGCTCGCCACGCTGGAAGGTAACGCTGCCCGCGCGGCGCAGGACTGGACCCGCGACGCAAACCGCCGCATCACGCTGGAGGCGGTGCTCGAAGATGTCAGGCTGAGCCTGATCGAGCCGGAGAATTAGAAAGAATGAGCCGGTTTTTCCTTTTCATATTCGTCCTTCTGCTGATTTCCATCGGCGCGGTCCTCGCTTGGTGGGCGTTCAGCCTTCCGGGGGAAGTCACCTTCCCTGTCGGTCAGGAGATCGTCTCTGTCCGGGCCGGTGTGGCAGCCATTCTGCTGCTGGTTTTCGGGGGGCTGATCGCGCTGGCGTGGTGGCTGGCAACCGGCCTTCTGGTGCTGCCTGGACGCATCTCGAAGGCTCAGCGCCTCGCCCGGACGCGCAAGGCCAATGCTGCGCTGGCTGAAGGACTGCTGGCAGCCGAAGGCGGCGATTCCAAAGCCGCCCTTCGCCTGGCCAAGAAAGCCATGCGCAATGCCGAGGACGAGCGCCTGAAACTCTTGCTGGAAGCGCGCGCGGCCGAAGCCAATGATGACTGGGCCGGCGCAGAGCGCGCCTGGGGCCTGCTGACCCGCCTGCCCGGCGGCCAGCTGGCCGGCCTGCATGGCTCGGCCACCGCCGCATCAGAGCGCGGCGACCAGCTGACCGCTGAAGCGCGCGCCCGCGAAGCGCTTGAACTTCGCTCGGATGCCGATTGGCCGTTCAACTCCCTCTTCGATATCCAGGTCGCCAAAGGCGATTGGGAAAGGGCAATCGAGACCCTCGCCATGGGCGAAAAGCGCGGTCTGGTCGAAGGCATCAACCTCAAGCGCCGCCGCGCCGTGCTGTTCACAGCGCGCGGGGTGAACCTGCCGGTCACCGAGAAACCAGCGGCCCAGAAATCCCTGGCGGATGCCATCCGCTCGGCCCCTGACTTTCCGCCTGCCGCCTATCACGGCGCTCGTTTCCTGATGATCGACGGCAAGGCAAAGGCTGCCCAGGGCGTATTGGAGCTCGGCTGGAAGGCGCGGCCCCACCCAGCGCTCGCCCAGCTTTCCCGCCGCCTTGTGCCTCAGGACAGCCGCGAGAACATCGCTACCCGCCTCAAAGCCCTGGTCGATGCCCATCCAACCCACCGCGAAAGCCGTATCCTCGCGGCCGAGCTGGCCATGGATTCGGCAGACTGGGTGGAAGCGATCAAGATCCTTGCCCTGCTGGTAGAGGAAAACCCGACCGCGCGCCTCTGTCTGCTGATGGAACGCGCCCTCAAGGGCTATGGCGATGTGGGTGAAGCCCAACGCTGGGGCCGGATGGCGGTTTCAGCCTCCCGGGAGGCGGACTGGTCGGACATCGATCCCAAGGGTAGCGCCTTCGATTATGACCGTCAGGGCTGGGCACGGCTCGTCTATGCCTTTGGCGATGTCGGCGAGCTGATCCATCCCCGCTATGAAAGCTATGGCCGGGAGCTTGAGGCTGGCCGGGTGCTGGCGCTGACCCATCAGCCGGATGACACCCACGCCTCTACCCCCAAGCCGCCGCAGGGACCGCTGACCCAGCCGCTCGATTACGCTCCGGACGATGACTGATAATGGCAGGGGCTAGGGCGGCAAAACCGGCTTGCATGCCGGGGGCCCTGCCAGTATATGCGGGGCCTGCCGAAACGGCATGCCGCTTTAGCTCAGCTGGTAGAGCACATCATTCGTAATGATGGGGTCAGGTGTTCAAGTCACCTAAGCGGCACCATTTCCCCTTTTCGCCGGTTTCTTGCGCCCTAGCTCGCGGGGCATGAACGCAGTCATTTTCGGCAGCTCGGGCGGTATTGGCCGCGCCCTAACGGAAAACCTGATCCAGAGCGGCGCCTATTCGCGGGTTTTTGCCGTGTCCCGCAGCGGCGACGGGATAGAAGGGGCCACGGCGCTCACCGCTGATTTCCTGGATGAGACCGCTCTGGAAGCTGTCGCGCAGGCCATCGGCGAAAAGGGGCCGGTTGCCCTCTGCATCGTGGCAAGCGGCATACTCTCAGATGGGGATACCCTGCAGCCGGAAAAATCCTATCGGCATCAATCCCGCGCTGCTTTCGAGACCGTGTTTGCGGTCAATACGATTGCCCCCGCCCTGATTGCCAAACACATGCTGCCGCTGATGCCCAAAAAGGAACGCAGCGTGTTTGCGGCCCTGTCGGCCCGCGTGGGCTCAATCTCCGACAATCGCCTTGGCGGCTGGCACGCTTACCGGGCCTCCAAAGCCGCGCTCAACCTGCTGATACGCAACTATGCCATTGAGCAGGCGCGCCGCGCGCCAGGCTCGATATGCGCGGGCCTTCATCCGGGTACGGTCGATACCGGTCTCTCCC
This sequence comes from Hyphomonas sp. 34-62-18, assembly GCF_002282565.1. Classification (GTDB taxonomy): domain Bacteria; phylum Pseudomonadota; class Alphaproteobacteria; order Caulobacterales; family Hyphomonadaceae; genus Hyphomonas. The sequence goes on along the minus strand of NZ_NCJT01000012.1, from coordinate 11,768 downwards.
GGCCATTCCAGTCAGGCGTGCCGGATGGCAAGTTGTTTACGCCTCAGCAATCGGCCGCGTATCTTCTCGGCGTCATCGACAGACTGACACCGGAAGACAGCGGCAAATGCTTTGACTGGAATGGGCAGGAAGTGCCGGCCTAAAGCCGGAACTGGCCCTCAATGACCGTTATGGCCTGACCAATGAGCTTCGCCCGGTCGCCTTCAAGCCTCACCTCAATGCGCGCGCCCCGGCCGGGATAAGCCTGCCAGCAGGCCGCTGATGGCAAGCCGAAATGCGTTGCCATGATACGCGCCAGCATGGTGTGCCAGCTGCCGGTCGCCGGGTCTTCATCAATGCCCGAACCCGGCGCAAAGAAGCGGCTGGTGACATCGACCCCTTCCCCGCCCAGCGCGAAGCATCCGAAATTGCCCCTGTCCCAGCCGCCGCCCTCGGCGCCCAGAACTTTCAGAGCACGCACATCCGGCGCGAGCTGCTGCACCTCTTCCGGGCTGCCAAAGCGCGCTGCATAGAACATGCCGCCCCATGCTTCCAGCGGACGGGCACCCAGCGCGGCAACAATATCCTCGGTAACGGGAACCGGCCGGATTGGCGCGGCAGGAAAGTCCATCTCAAGCTTGCCATCTTCCAGCCGCCGCACACTCAGCCTGCCGGAATGGACTGTATCGAAATGGATGACATCGCCGCGATAACCACCCGCCTCAAACAGCACATGTGCCGAAGCCAGCGTAGCGTGGCCGCAAAGCGGCACTTCGACGGACGGCGTGAACCAGCGCAGCGCCCACACTCCTTCAGCCTGCGGAACAAGATAGGCCGTCTCGGCCACATTATTCTCCGCCGCAATCTTTAAAAGCTGCTCATCCGGCAGGAAAGCTTCCATCGGCATGACGCAGGCCTGATTGCCCTCGAACGGGCGAGAAGCAAAAGCATCTACCTGATAGAAGGGATAAACGGGCATCTTTGGGCGCTCCTTGTGAGGGGCCCTGTCTCGCACGGCCTCGGCCGACCGTAAAATGAAGTTTTCTGAGGGGAGGTTAAGGAGGACTAATCATTGTCCTTCAGCAGCCAGCCATGGTTCACCGGGTGGTGTCCCTTGCCGAAGCCTTGCGCATTCCGGATTGCGCCGAGGAGGTATTCCCGCGCGCGCTCGATTGCGTCCGGCAGGCTGACACCTTGCGCGAGCAGCGCTGCGATCGCCGAAGCGAGCGTGCAGCCTGTACCATGGGTGGCCTTGGTGTCGATGCGCGGGCCCTCGAAGATCCATTCGCCAGTCGTTGTCTGCAGCACGTCATGGATGACACTGCCAGGCAGATGCCCGCCTTTCACCAGCGCGCCATGGGCGCCAAGTTCGAGAAGGCGTTCCGCAGCGCGTCTCTGGCCATCAAGGGTTTCAACCGCCTTTCCGGTCAGAACCTCCGCCTCCGGTGCATTCGGCGTGACCAGCCGGGCCCGCGGCACCAGTTCGGAGCGGATCGCGCCCACCGCTTTTTCATCCACCAGCCTGTGCCCGGACGTGGAGATCATCACAGGATCGATCACGCGGGCCACGCCGAAGGCATCCGCCGCCAATGTCTCGGCCACAGCTTCCACCAGCGGCGCCGTTCCCAGCATCCCGGTCTTGATGGCGTCGGCGCCGATGTCAGAGAGTACGGCCTTCATCTGATCAGTCACCGCGCCCGCCGGCACCGGCCACACGCCCTGCACGCCAAGCGTATTCTGAACAGTGATCGCGGTCACCGCCGTCATGGCGAAGCCGCCCAGCATGGTGACCGCCTTGATATCGGCCTGGATCCCTGCCCCGCCCCCGGAATCGGAGCCGGCAATGATCAGGACACGGCCGCGCGGGCCTTCTGTCTCTGCCATGGGGGCCTCAGACCTTGATCCCGGCCTTCTTCGCGTCCGCCAGGAAGGTCTCGATCCCTTTATCCGTAAGCGGATGGTTCACGAGACTGCGGATGACTGCCGGCGGCGCTGTCATCACGTCTGCCCCGGCCAGGGCCGAGAGTTTCACATGGTTGGGCGAGCGGATCGAGGCGGCCAGGATTTCGGTTTCGAACATGTAGTTGTCATAGATCTGGCGGATCTCCCGGATCAGCTCCATGCCGTCGAGGTGAATGTCATCCAGTCGCCCAATGAAGGGTGAAATGAAAGCCGCGCCGGCTTTCGCCGCCAGCAGCGCCTGGTTGGCCGAGAAACACAGCGTGACGTTCACCGGTATGCCGTCTTCCGACAGGGTACGGCAGGCTTTCAGCCCGTCCCAGGTCAGCGGCAGTTTGACAGCCACATTCTCGGCGATCTTGGCCAGCTTGCGGCCTTCGCTGATCATGCCCTCAGCATCAATCGCGACAACTTCAGCGCTTACCGGACCATCGGTCAGGCCACAGATTTCTGCGATCACTTCGGCAAACGGGCGGCCCGATTTGGCGATCAGCGACGGGTTGGTGGTTACCCCGTCGATCAGGCCGCTCGAGGCCAGATCGGCGATGTCTTTGGTGTCGGCGGTATCAACGAAGAATTTCATAAGCGTGTTTCCTGAGGCGCTGGAAAAAGAATTATACGACAGGCCGTCCGATGGAGGTATAGGCAAAGCCGCGCTTGGCCATGTCTTCGGGGCTGTAGATGTTGCGCAGGTCAACGACGGCGTTGCCCTTCATGGCGGCTTTGATGCGGCCCATGTCGAGCGCGCGGAACTGGTCCCATTCGGTGATGATCACCATGGCGTCGGCCCCGTCGACGGCCTTGTAGGCGCTGTCGGCAAACTCGATGTTCTTGAGCAGGTGGGACGCTTCCTTCATCGCTTCAGGATCATACGCCACAATGCGCGCGCCGGCGGCCTGCAGCGCGGGCAGGATATCCAGCGAGGGCGCGTCGCGCATGTCGTCCGTATTCTGTTTGAAGGCGAGACCGAGCACACCGATGGTCTTGCCCTTCACGTCTCCGCCCATCGCAGCGATCACCTTGTCGGCCATGGCTTTCTTGCGGGCGGCGTTCACGTCAATCACCGTATCGACGATACGCACCGGACTGCCATAGTCATTCGCCGTTTTGGTCAGAGCGAGGGTATCTTTCGGAAAGCAGGAGCCGCCATAGCCGGGCCCGGCATTCAGGAACTTCGCGCCGATCCGGCCATCGAGGCCAATCCCGCGGGAGACTTCCTGCACATTCGCGCCGACCTTTTCGCAGAGATCCGCCATTTCGTTGATGAAGGTGATCTTCACGGCCAGGAAGGCGTTGGCGGCATATTTGATCAGCTCGGAAGTGCGCCGCGAGGTGAAGAGGATCGGCGTCTCGTTGAGGAAGAGCGGCCGGTAAAGTTCTTTCATGACTTCGCGGGCGCGCGGATCGTCGGTGCCGACCACCACACGGTCCGGGATCTTAAAGTCCTTGATGGCGGCGCCTTCGCGCAGGAATTCAGGGTTGGAGACGACGGCAAAGTCCGCGTCCGGACGCGTCTTGCGGATGATCTCCTCCACCTCGTCGCCGGTGCCGACCGGCACGGTGGACTTGGTGACCACCACAGTGAAGCCGTCCATCAGCTGGGCGATCTCTTCGGCCGCGCCGTAGACATAGGAGAGGTCGGCATGGCCGTCGCCCCGGCGCGAGGGGGTGCCCACCGCGATGAACACCGCATCGGCGCCCTTGATGGCCTCTTTGGCATCGGTGGTGAAGAACAGGCGCTCTTCCTTCACATTGCTCGCCACAAGGGAGTCGAGGCCAGGCTCGTAGATGGGCATGACGCCGTTCTTCAACTTCTCGATCTTGCCGGCATCCTTGTCGACGCAGGTGACCGTGTGGCCGAAATCAGCAAAACACGCCCCAGAGACAAGGCCGACATAGCCCGTACCGATGATCGCAACACGCATGGGATTCCCTCAACATTCTCAAAGCGGGCAGACGCTCGGGGCGTGCATTTTTTGAGCGGCGGAATCAAGAGGAGATTGCCGTCGCGGGAGCGGGGTTGACGGGACACGGATCAGGATGCCTGATCAAAACGTGAACAATTGGAGGGGTCATGAGCTTGGTTTTTTATACGAACCCGCTGTCGCGCGGGCGCATTGTCCGCTGGATGCTGGAAGAGACAGGCGCGCCATATGAAACCCGCTTTGTGCGCTATGGCGAGGAGATGAACAGCCCTGACTTTGCCGCGATCAATCCGATGCGGAAAGTACCCGCACTCGTTCACAATGGCCGCGTCGTTACCGAATGCGGCGCCATTTGCCTCTATCTGGCCGACGTCTTTCCCGAAGCCGGTCTCGCCCCGCCCTTGGCAGACCGCGCAAGCTATTACCGCTGGATGATGTTTGCCGCCGGCCCCTGGGAGCAGGCGAATATCAACGCGGCCCTCGGTGTTCAGGTCACGCCGGAGCAATCCCGTATGGCGGGCTATGGCACGTTCGAGCGCGCGCTCGATGTATTGCTGAGCCTCGTGCCAGACACCGGTTACATGCTCGGCGGCAAATTCTCGGCGCTCGACGTCTATGCCGGCTCCCATATCGACTGGGCCATCCAGTTCGGCTCGATCCCAGCGACGCCAAAGATTGCCACCTATCTCGACCGCATCCAATCTCGCCCTGCCGCCCGGCGGGCCCTGGAGCTCGACGAGGCCGCCGCAGCGGAATACGGACCTCCCGCCTGAAAGGTTTCAGCGTTTTTCGACAGCGTAGATGAGCGCCGGGCCGCCGGTTCCCACCGGCTTCAGCCAGCCGGGCACCTCTCCGCGCAATATTGAGGCGATGAGGCCCCCTGGCGCATAGCGCGCGAAGAACTGCATGTCGGCGTCGGCGGGGCAAACAAGAAGATAGTCCACCTGCGCGTCACGCAAGCCGGCATAGGCTTCATCCGGCTTTGCCGTGTAAATGGTCAGGGCAGCATCAATGCCGGCGGTGTTGCGATGATAGTGGCCATGCAGCACGCTGTGCCGGGTTTCGAGAAGCAGACCTGGCGCGTCAGACGCCGGCGCCAGAATGCGGCCGGGCGCCAACGTGTTGAGCTCTGCATAAGTGCCATCCGGATCGCACGCCGTAACAGCTTCAGCAGCAAGCTCTGCCAAGGGCAGAGCGTCAGGCCGGCCGAGCTGTTTGCCCGCAATGCCCCACACAGCGGGCAACGACACAAACAGGACAGCGAGATAGGCAAGACGCGGCCAGCTTCGCCCTGCTTCTCCGGCCTGGATCCGCGCGACAAGCACCGCCAGCGGAAGAATGGCAAACAGCTGGCCGAATACGTAGAAGCGCGTCTGGTAGAGGGCAAACAGAAGTGAGACCGTCAGCAGAAGGACAAACAGGAGCCCCACACGGCGGTCCCTGCCCTGCCAGACCATCCAAAGCGCCGCACCCAGACCTACTATCTGAGTGCCCATCCGATAGAGAACTTCATCGAGATGGCCATCGAGCAAGGCAAGCGTCGGGCGGGCTTCGTCGACGCGGGAGAGCCAGAGTTCCCGCGCCTGTGGTGAGAGGGCGTCCAGGGGATTGCTGATGCATTGCGGACCGGCCAAGATCACGAGTCCCGCACAGAGGACGGCGACCAGGCCAAGCGCCAGGACGCGGTCCCTGAGGGTGCGGCCAGAAGCCGTCTGAGCGGCCAGCGCGAAGGCTGCCCCGCCGCCAAGGCCGGCCAGGAGCGTGACGGAGGAGTGCGCATCGCAGCGGGCAATTCCGTAGTCGAGTGGCGGCACGGTGATCAGAAAGGTTGCCGCCATGACCGCAGCAAAGCTCGCTCCGAAGACCACCGCGCCGCGCCGGGCCGGAGCCCCGGCAATGGCCCAGTCCAGCGCCACAAAGCCTGCCAGCGTGGCAACAAAGAGATGCACCTCCACCCCGACCGCAGCCGCAAGCGCAAGACAGGCGCCCGAAACCGCCATCGGCGCAGGGGGCCAGCCACGCGGCACGATCGCGGCCACAGACACCATCATCAATCCAAGTTGAACATTGTGGTGATCGATCGCCCCCGGCAGGAAACGGAAATGCCGGAACAGGACCGCAAAGGCGATCAGGCAGGTGAACAGCAACACACCGCGCCCGCCCACCGACCGCGCGGCATACACCAGACCCGAAGTAACCATCAGTACACTTGCAAATGGCCAGAGGGTAATGGCAACGCTCAGCGCCTTGTCTTGCCCCAGGAGCGGGGTCAGCAAAAAGGCAATCGCAGCGATCGGCAGGTCGATCAGCCGCGACCAGTGCATCAACGTGCCGCCTTCTGGCCCAAGCCGGGGCTGGGTGAGGTCAAACCAGGGTTGCCCTTCGAGCAGATCGCGGACCTGGACAAGGCGCATCACATCATCGCCATCGGGCCCAATCTGACCGAATGTTCCCGTCAGCAGGCTCACGAATGTCAGGCTGAAACTGACTGCCAGAAACAGCAGCAATCCGGCATGCCGCTCCGCAAATCGGACGGGTTGGACTGGCGCTGCCATCGGAAAACGCCCCTCCTGCAAGGCTAACTTAACCAGTGCCGGTCTATAGCTTGAAAACATTCACTAAAGACTGAACGCGATGACCCTGGATCCCAGCCGTTACAGCCTCGCCGTGCTGCTGCCCTGCTACAATGAGGGCCTGTCGATTGCGTCGGTGGTCATCGGCTTCCGCAAGGCGCTGCCGGGCGCGCGCATTTATGTTTACGACAATAATTCAACCGACAACACAGCTCAGGAAGCAGCCCTTGCGGGCGCCACGGTGATTACATGCCGCCGGCAAGGCAAGGGCAATGTCGTGCGCCAGATGTTCGCCGATATCGAGGCCGATATCTACATCATGGCGGATGGTGACGGCACCTATGACACCGCCGCTGCGCCCCGAATGATCGACGCGCTGATCGCAGATCGCGCCGATATGGTGGTGGGTACGCGCCGCAACATCACCGAGGATGCAGGCCGCAAGGGCCATGCCTTCGGCAATCAGCTGTTCAACCGCGTGTATCAGACCCTCTTCGGGCGGGATTTTACGGACATCTTCTCCGGTTACCGCGTATTCACACGCCGCTTTGCCAAAAGCTTTCCCGCAAACTCTGCAGGTTTTGAGGTCGAAACGGAAATGTCCGTACACGCCTCCAGCCTGCGTCTTCCGGTAACCGAGATCGAACTGGACTATGGCCGTCGCGTACAAGGTTCAGCCAGCAAGCTCTCCACTTTCCGGGACGGCCTGCGCATTCTGTGCATGATGGCCATGCTCATGAAAGAAACGAAGCCCTTCGCATTCTTTGGATGTATCGCCGCTGGATTGTTTGCCGCGTGCACAATCCTGATGGTGCCAATCACGCTGGAGTTCTTCGCCACAGGGCTCGTCAACCGTGTGCCAACTGTGATGCTGGCCATGACATTGATGGTTGGCGCAATGCTCTCCCTCTCTTGCGGGATCATTCTGGATTCGGTCTCACGCGCCCGCATCGAGCAAAAGCGCATCTTCTACCTGTCTCAGGCGCCAGCTCGCGGCGAGAGAACCTTTCCGGGCGCACAGCCCATCGAGGAGCGGGAGACTTCTGCGGCCTTCAGGAGCACTGGTTTTTGATGCGGCGAGAAATGACCAACCGTATACGGTATGTTCTGGAGGACATCGTCCCGGCTGCCCTGCGGGACTCAAGCCTGTTCCGCGCCGCCGCTTCCATGGCATGGGGTAACCATGTCACAGAACTTGCCAGGTTCCGCGAACGCGCCGCCTTCCTCACAGAGGAAGAATATGAAGCGCTCTACCGCAAACACCCCCGCGTGCATGAAGACACCGACAATTCAGACGCCTGTATTGCCGCGATCGCGGCAGATATTGTGGGCCAGAGCGCTGTGGATGTTGGCTGCGGAACGGGCGCGCTGCTGCGCCGCATCGGCAAGGCCCGGCCAGAGATTGAAACACTTGCCGGTGTCGACTTTGTCATAGATCCCGGCATGACCGATCCGGGGATCGACTACTTCGCGGCAAAGGTGGAAGCCCTCCCCTTCCCTGACAAGGCGTTTGACACTGTCATATGCACGCACGTCATCGAGCATATCGTGGACTACCGCGCGGCCATTGCGGAGCTGCGCAGGGTGGCACGCCGCCGCCTTATCATTGTGGTGCCGCGAGAGCGGGAATACCGCTACACCTTCAATCCACACGTGAACTTCTTTCCGTATACCCACAGCTTCTTGCGCGCCATGATGCCCGTTCCGGAAAGCTATCATATCCGCCAGATCGGCCGGGACATCTATTACCGCGAGGACATTGCGCCGTGAAAGCGCTGCCTCTGCATCTCCTCGGCCTGCTGATTCTGACACCGTTCCTGATAGGCGTTGGTCAGGTAATGTTCAAGATGACCAGCCAGAAGCTGATCGCGTATCCGTCCGCTCCCGTTCAGACGGCGATCCTCAGCCCGGTTTTCTTGGGCGCGCTCACGCTCTACGGCGCTGCGACGCTGCTCTGGGTCTACGTCCTCAAGACAGTGCCGCTGTCCTACGCCTATTCCTTCATGGCGCTGACCTTCGTGATCGTGCCTGTGCTCGCCCATTTCTGGTTTGGAGAGCCCCTTAACGCGAAATACTTCATCGGCATGGGTTTGGTGATTGCCGGCCTGGTTACGCTTTGGTCCTGACCCTTTTGGTACGCAAAAGAAAAGCCCGCTCGGCTGAGCGGGCTTTGGCACATTTTTACTGTGTTCCAATCAGATTTCCTGATTGTACTTGCCAACTTCCGGATGCTTGCCGAGGCGCGGTTTCACTTCCTTGTGGAAGAGATCCTTCATGTCCGCTTCGCTGGCCATCGATTCCACCACAACGACCAACTCCGGCTTGTTGGAAGAGGCGCGCACCAGCACCCAGGAGCCGTCCTCCAGCGTCACGCGGGCGCCATTGACGGTGTTCACCTCAACAACCTTCCGCCCAAGGATTTCCTTGCCATCCATTGCCTTGTATTCCTCAACCATCCGGTCGACGACATCATACTTCACTTCATCGCCGCAATGGGCCGCCATCGTCAGCGATGTATAGGCCACGCCAAGCTCGCTCTTGAGGTCTGCCATCGTGCGGCCAGGGTTCCGGTCCAGCATCTCCAGGACCGCCTTGGCGGCGATCAGGCCGTCGTCATAGCCCAGCCCGATCGGGGGACGGAAGAAAAAGTGGCCGGATTTTTCAAATCCCGCCAGCGCGCCGAGCTCGGTTGTGCGGCGTTTGATGTAGGAATGGCCAGTCTTGAAGTAGTCGACTGTTGCGCCATTGGCCTTCAACACAGGGTCAGTCTTGTAGAGACCGGTTGATTTTACATCGACGACAAATTTCGCATTCGGATAGTGCTTCGAAAGGTCCCGCGCCAGCATCAGGCCGATCTTGTCGGCGAAGATCTCCTCACCGGTATTGTCCACCACACCACACCGGTCCCCATCGCCGTCAAAGCCGAGCACCACATCGGCGCCGTGTTCCTTTGCTGCCAGCGACATTTCGTGCAGCATTTCATGATCTTCCGGGTTCGGATTGTATTTCGGGAAGGTCATGTCGAGATTGCAATCCATCTCGATGACCTCCGCGCCAAGTCCGCGCAGCACATCCCCCGCAAAGGCCCCGGCCGTCCCGTTGCCGCAGGCGGCGACCACTTTGAGCTTCCGCTTCAGTTTCGTGTCGCCAATGATGGCCTGGATGTATTTCTCGCGGATGCCGTCAACGCGGGCATGCGTGCCGCCCGGACGCGTCACGAACTTGCCGCCCATGACGATCTCTTTCAGGCGGTCCATCTCTTCAGGCCCGAAGGTCAGCGGGCGGTTGGCCCCCATTTTTACCCCCGTCCAGCCATTCTCGTTGTGCGAAGCCGTCACCATCGCGCAGCACGCGGCGTCCAGCTCGAACTGGCTCCAATAGACCATCGGCGAGAGCGCCAGCCCCACATCCAACACCTCACAGCCCCCGGCGACCATACCAAGCGTCAGCGCATTCTTGATTGGTTGGCTGATCGAGCGGAAATCATGGCCGGTCACAACTGTGGGTTTCACGCCAAGCTCATGGAACAGGGTGGCCATGCCGAGGCCAAGGGCTTGCACCCCTGTCAGGTTCAGCTCCGGCGCCTTCGCATGCCCAATGCCGTTGAACCACCAGCGCGCATCATACTCCCGGAAGCCTGTGGGCTTCACCAATGGAAGGATCTCGAATTCGAGCGTGTTGGGGGCAATATCGGCAAGGGGTTTGGGTAGCATTATGTCTCTCCCTGAAACGGTTCTGATGGGACACGCGGAGGCCGCGGTTATCTGCCCCTCTTCCATGCAAAATTCGCGCCTCAGGGGCAAAGGAGAAATGTCGCACGTGTCTGACAAAAAGTTCAGATATAAAATATTGAAACTCAGATATTTTATTCTAGCTCCTCTCCCGGACGCGGTCAGCGCCCCCTCTCAACGCTGCCCGTTTCGGCCACACACAGGAGAAAAACATGAAAGTCTGCTCTGCGATTGCCCTTCTTGGCGTCATGACAGCCGCCGTTGCCGCGCCTGCCTCAGCCCAGGAATGGTATGTTGCCGGCTCGGTCGGCTACCTCTTCCAGAACGATAGCTCCAACAGCGGCACGTCCGGCGCCTTCACCACAGGCAACGGGGCCCCGGCCCTCCCCTTCGGCACTGCGATTGCCGCTGGTACCCCCTATGGCTGGGAAACCGAATTCGATAATGGCTACGCCCTCTCCGGCGAGTTCGGCGCCGATTACGGCACCGGTCTGCGCGGCGGTGTCGAAATCGCGTATACCAAAGCCGACGTGGACACCCATAGCGGCGTCAACGTTGCAGGCACCGTGATCGACGGCGTTGATGCAGCCGTGCTCACCGGCTCCCCGACCCAGCTTGGTGCCACGGTCGGCGCCGTTGTGGCTGATGGCCAGGGCGACATCAAATCCACCAGTATCTTCGCCAACGCCTATTACGACTTCAACCGCGATGGCATGATCCGCCCCTATGTCGGCGCAGGCCTTGGCTACTCTGACGTTCAGGTCACCTATGCCCCGTCGGGCGTCGGCATCATTGACGACAGCGAAGGCAAATTCGCCTATCAGATCAAAGGCGGCGCCAGCTGGGCGGTCAGCGACAAATTGGAACTCTTCGGCGAAGCCGTCTACCGCGCCACCGATGATGTCGAACTGCAGAACGACCTCTTCCCCGGCACGCTGAACGTTGAGAACAAGCAAACTATTCTCAGCATCGGCGCACGCTACCGTTTCGGCAGCTGATGGGTTACCCCGCGTCAGCTTCCTGATGAAGTCTTCAGGAAGCTGACGATCCATTGCGCCAGAAAGCGGCGGTCGCACGCCCCCTCCAGCGACGCGACCGCCGCATCTGCCGCTTCTTCACTCAGCGACACGCCCCGGCGCGCGCTGTAGAGCGCCGCGGAAAACTCCGGATCGAATTCTGGATGGCACTGAAAGCTCAAGCCAGGAAAATCCCCATAGCTGAGCCCGGCAAACTCGGTGAACGCTGAACAGGCGACAATTTCAGCAGCTGGCGGCTTCGCTACAACCTGATCCTGATGGCTGACGGCGATGCTCATGGCGGGCGGCGCTTCGCCCTGCCAACCGGGTGTTCCGGCTACGGCATATGTATGCCGCCCAACACCCCAGCCCTTGTCAGATTTGACGACCTTCCCGCCAAGCGCTTCTGCCATGATCTGATGACCGAAGCAGATGCCCACCTGCGGCAGCTTTGCCGCGGCGCCCGCCCGGATGAAATTCATCAGTGGGCCAATCCAGGGCTCATCGTCATAGACGCCCGCCGGCGAGCCGGTATAGAGCACAGCCTCCAGCCCGGCAGGATCCGGCAAATTCTGTCCCCGCGCC
>NZ_NCJT01000296.1 GCF_002282565.1 Hyphomonas sp. 34-62-18 | reverse complement strand
CTGCTCAGCGCCGTCAGCGCGAGGGCAAGGCCAAGAAGGGGCGTTTTGGCACTGGACATCAGCAGGCTCCGTGTATGTATCCCTGAAGGTCAGGCAGACTTTGCCCTTGCCGGGGTCAAGGTTCGGTTAACGCCGCTGCCTCTGCCATTAACCACCGAGAAGCCCGGAAAGGCGCCGAGATGCATAAATCCTTTACCTCAGACGCAACCGCCCCCGTCCAGATCTGGCTCTACACCACCAGCCAGTTCGGCGCGCTGGAGAACGATCCGTTCCCGAATGCGCGGGCGATTGCCGGGGCGCAGGGCTTCACCGGCGGGGCAGGGCAAACCGTCTTCGTCCCCGGCGAAGACGGGCGCACAGCCCACATCCTTCATGGCCTCGGCGCTGGCCGCGACCAGCTCGCCCTGGCGGCCCTTTCGGCAAAGCTGCCTTCCGGCGACTATCAGATCGCCGCCCATGCCGGCTATGCCTTCGCCAGCCTGGCCGCAGGCTGGGCAGACGGGGCGTACCGTTTCGATGGCTACAAGACCGAGAAGGCGGCCCCGCCCCGTCTCCTCATTCCGGCCAGCGAAAACGCCGCCCGCCTGTCGCAGGAGGCAGACGCCATCGCCGCCCTGCGCGACCTTGTGAACACGCCCGCCGCCGATATGGGCCCGGAACAGATCCATGCCCGCATGAGTGCCCTGGGCGAGCGCCACGGCGCCCGCGTGGCCGCTATCGTGGGTGACACTCTGATCGAAGAAAACTATCCCATGGTCCATGCCGTGGGCCGGGCGGCGGTGAAGGCCCCGCGGTTCATCATGCTGGAATGGGGCACGCCGGGAGACCCCAAGGTCTCCCTCTGCGGCAAGGGCATCACCTTTGATACCGGCGGCCTCAACATCAAGACCGGCGACGGCATGCGCATCATGAAGAAGGATATGGGCGGGGCCGCCCATGCCATCGCGCTCGCCCAGCTGGTGATGGAAGCGCGCCTGCCTGTGCATCTGCGCCTCTTCGTTTCGGCGGCCGAAAACGCCATTGCGGGCGATGCCTTCCGCCCCGGAGACATCCTGCAGAGCCGCAAGGGCCTCACCGTCGAGATCGACAACACAGACGCTGAAGGCCGCCTCGTGCTGGCAGACGCGCTCGCCCGCGCCTGCGAGGACCAGCCAGACCTGCTGATCGACTTTGCGACCCTTACCGGCGCCGCCCGTGTCGCCCTGGGGCCAGACCTGGCTCCTCTCTACACAGACGATGAACAGCTCGCCGCTGACATCCTCGCCGCCGCCTCGGAAACCGGCGATCCGGTCTGGCGCATGCCACTCTGGGATCCTTATCTCGCCTATCTGCAAAGCCCGGTGGCCGACCTTGTAAACTCCGGCGGCGCCGGCATGGCCGGCTCGATCACGGCGGCGGTGTTCCTGAAACAGTTCGTCTCGGCCAAAAGCTGGGCGCATTTCGATATCTGGGCCTGGCGCAAGGCCAAGTACGGCCGCCCCGATGGCGGCGCCGCCTGTGGCCTGCGCGCGGTCTACGCCATGCTGGAAAAACGCTACCCGGCCGCCTGATTTCAGCGGCTCAAGCACCAGCCCCTCCGCTTCGTCACACCCGATGCGCGTCAGCGCATCGGGGTGCCGATCTCCTGGCATAGTCGCAAGCAAATGGCAGGAGACAGCTTCCCCGGTCCAGAAAATCCGCGAACAAGCACGCCCCTTGTCCGCCCCCTGATTCCTGCATCTGCGCCAGATCCCGCCCGCGTTATCCGGCCGGACTATCCCCGCCGCAATATACCCCCGTTCTCCGCGCGCCTGTTTATCCGCCTGGCGTGCGGGGAGGGGCCCGCCAGGCCCCGGCAGCGGAGGCGGAGGGCGTCGCGAACCTCCAAACCTTCCTGAACGTCCCAATGCACGCGGCGCATTCCGCCTCCGCCTGCCACACCCCACCAAAACCGGAAGGGCCCGCCCTGTCCGGCATTCGCTGCTGGGGCTCCGAAAGGTTCATCTAGAGCGCCGCTCTGTGTGCAGATGTTTTTGGCTAATTGCCCGCCTTCAGGCGCATCGCTTCCCGAACCCGCCCGCGCACGAGCAGCGTGTCGATATTCTTCGGGTCGGCGGCCATGGAGGCTTCCACGTCTTTCATGGCGAGGTCCAGCGCGTCCTTGCTGAGGTGAACTTCCGCGCGCATCTGGTAGGCAATCGCGTCGCCGGGATCATTGGTGATTGCGGTGTCGAGATCGGCCAGGGCCTCGTCCCATTTGTCGATCACCATGTAGGCGCCTGCCCGGTCGAGCAGCAGGTCGTTCTCGCCCGGCGCCAGTTTCAGCGCTTCGGAGAAGGAGACGGCGGCCGCTTCGGCCGCGCCGATCTGAAGCCAGGCATTGCCCGCCTGCGAGAGGTAAACCGCGCGCTGTTCCATCGTGCCGCCATCGCTCGCCATGGCGAGGTTCTCCAGCCGCACGGCGCCTTCTTCCACATTGCCCAGCGCAATCAGGGCGAGGGCCGTGCACTGGCGCGCGCCGGGCCGGTTGCCCTCGAAGGTCCAGGCCAGGCCATCTTCATAGGCTTCATCGGGCGCCTGCTCGATCTTGGCAACGCAGGCTTCCAGCCGCCGGGCTTCGGCAGCGGCAAACTCCGCGCTGGCATTCTGCTGCAGAAAAAGCGCCGCACCGGCGGCCATGGCAATCAGCGACATGGGCAGGACACTCCAAAGCCTCTATCTCATTGTTCTTAGGCGCAACTGGAGCACCCTTGGCAAATGACATCTCAGCCATCTCTGCTGTTTGTTTTCGGGCTTGGCTACTCTGCCCAGCAGTTGGCCAGCCGCCTGATGCCGGCGGGCTGGCAGGT
>NZ_NCJT01000064.1 GCF_002282565.1 Hyphomonas sp. 34-62-18 | reverse complement strand
CCGTGGCGCGTGAAGCTTTCGTCCGGGGACAGAAGGCGCCAGTCAATCTGGGGCGGCGCCGGTTCGTGATCGAGGCCCCGCTCGAACACGATCTCGACCTTGCCTCCCAGCGCGGTCTTGAAGCCCTCCAGCGGGCTGACGATCCTGTCGGGACTGACCTGGGAACTGCCGCCGCCCTGGATGGCGGGCATATAGGCTGGCTGGCCGATGACGGCGACGCGCTTCACATCTGGCGCAACCGGCAGCAAGCCACCTTCATTCTTCAGGAGCACCATGGACTGGCGCGCCGCATCGCGCGCGCAGGCCCTGTGGCGGTCGCTGGCAAGTTCGGCCCGCGCGGATTTCGGATTGCCGTCAAGCAGGCCGCACCGGATGATGAGCCGGAGCAGCCGGCCGGCATGATCGTCAATCACGGTCTCATTGACTTCGCCTTCCCTGACCGCCTCTACCAGCTTTGCTCCGAAATGGCGGGCGGGACCGGGCATTTCCAGATCAAGGCCATTGTTGGCGGCGTCAATCGTGGTCTTCGTGGCGCCCCAGTCAGACACAACGACACCATCATACCCCCACTCGCCCTTCAGAACCTCTTCCAGAAGGAAAGCGTTCTCGCACGCAAAGACGCCGTTCACCTTGTTGTAAGCGCCCATGACCGTCCACGGATTAGCGCGGCGGATAACCGGCTCGTAAACAGCCAGATAAATCTCACGCAGTGTGCGCTCCGACATATCGGAACTGCCGCTCATGCGCTCATGTTCCTGATTGTTGGCGGCGTAGTGTTTGAGCGATGTGCCCACCCCTTCGGACTGAACACCGGTGACATAGGCCGTGGCAATCTCAGCCGCGAGCCGGGGATCTTCCGAATAGGTTTCGAAATTGCGCCCGCCAAGCGGCGTGCGCTGAATGTTTACAGCAGGGGCAAGCAACACATCGACTTCATGGGCAATCGCCTCGCGCCCTATGGCGGCGCCCACCTCATGGATCAAACCTTCGTTCCACGTGGCCGCCAGCGCCACACCCACCGGGAAGACCGTGGCCGCTTCCGAGTTTACCGAGCGCAGGCCAGTTGGCCCATCAGACACGCGCAGGCTGGGAATGCCCAGGCGTTCAATCGCCGGAAGGGTCCAGAAGTCGCGGCCCGCCATCAGCGAGACCTTCTCCTCCAGCGACATTTCACCAAGCAGCTTGCGGATCCGCGCGTCGATATCCGGAGCGTGTGGTGTCATTGAGGCCTCCCATGCCTTGCGTTCTTAATATGACAACGCCGCCAACGATATGGAAAGCCTCTTCGCATCTGACATCAAAATGCATCTGTGGCCTGCGAGGCAGGAAGGATGCCATCAATGCTCTTGCGTATTAAAAAAATGCCCCGGCCTGCAATGGGCCGGGGCAAGGAACCAGGAGATCTGCACAGGGAAAGAGGATCACACAAGCAGAGGATCTGTGGCGAGGGTTAAATCAAGGCGCTTCTGGATAGGGGCGGACGAGCACGCTGACACCCGGCTTCACGCCGCTGGCCCATCCTTCGCCTTCATTCATCACCGCATAATCATGCTCAGTTGTCGGGCCGTAGAGGCGGCAGCGCGCTTCTTCAACGAAGTAACTGCCCGGCGGCTCATAAAGCCAGGAGACACAGGCGGCTTCTGCGTCGCAGGCAGCCCTGCACTGCGCAGCTTCGCCATCGGCGGGAAAGTCTGTCAGCTCGGGGTCTCTCGCAGGCTCAGCATCTGTCGTACCGCCCGTGGCCTGTATCTGGATATTGCGCATGATTTCTTCACCCGGATACCAAGGCCCGGCCGTGGGCGGCGGCATCTCTTCCACAGGCTCTGACGGCTCAAGCACAACCTTTTCCAGAGCCTCTGCCAGGCCGGCGCCATCGGCCGCTTCCAGATACTTCCCGCCCGTGTTTTCAGCGATGCAGGCAATCTTCTCGCTTTCCGCCTTGGAAAGGCCAAAACCGATCACATGCGCGGTAAAGTCAATGCCGGCGTCCTCCAGCGCAGCCGCTGCCGCGCAGGGATCGGGCGCGCAGGTTTCCAGACCATCTGTTACCAGGATCACCGTTGCCTTTTGCTCAGTATACCCCAGTACCTCAGCTGCCTGTTTCACGGCATCCGTCAGAGGTGTCATGCCTTTGGGGTTGAGCTTGTTCACGGTTGACCGGAAAGCATCCTTGTCGAGCGGGCCAGGCTCCAGAAGCGTTTGTATGTCCTTACAGTCTCCCTTGCGGCGATGACCATAGGCAATCAAACCAAGCTCGATATCCGGCGACAGCTGGTCCAACAGTCCAGACACCGTTTCGCGGGCGGTTTCAATCCGGGTCGTCTTGCGCCCATCAGGGCCGTCCATCTGCGCCCACATGGAACCGGATGCATCCAGAACCAGCATTGCCTGGCCGGAAGGCTGGGGCGCCGCCTCTTCTCGCGCATTTGCAGAAAGGCCGATTGTGGCAGCTGCCAAGACTGTTATGGCGCCGGCCGTCATCGCTGCCGGGTGTTTTCGGAAACTGAAGGGTTTCATTGTTGAAGCCTTTGTTGTGTTTGGATCCGTGTGGTGATGAGAAATCATTTTCCGGGGTTTCATTCCTCAGGACACATACGTTCATCGTTCCATGTGAAGGCGCGGTCGGCCATCATCGCACCTCGGTAACCGGCAATGGTCTCCGGGTTCTGCAACTGCTCGCGCAGTGTAGGTTCCATCAGGGCGCGGGTTTGGGGATCGTACCCATCGAGCGTTGAAAGTACTGTAGTTTCAATCTCCTGCTGGGTTGGATCGGGCGCCCAACAGCCATACCAGGGTATGCCGCAAGCAAGGCCGCACTGGTCAGAAGCAGGCCCTGAGAGCTGCGCCGCATAGCCATCACAACTGCAATCGCAGCCTGAGCCCATCAGCGCTTCGTTCATTTCTTCCTTGGTCACACAGGCCCTCGCGGCGGGCGCCCGCAGCTTTTCCTTGCCAATGCCCCAGCGGCTGCCCGCTTCGGCGACAGGCGCGGTCGTGGCTGATGCTAGGTCCGGCGCAGCGCCAAAATCATCAGGATTGATAGTCACTGGCTCAGCGCCTGATACGGCTTGCGTGTTACCGGCATCGGCAAGCTCAAAGGCGGTATCCGGAGGAACTACGGCGCCCATATCCTCCGCGACACCGGCAACTTCGCTGGTTTCCAGCGCCTTCTTCTCCTTGCCGAGGGTCAGCGCCGTTCCGGCGATGGCCGCCGCACCAACTGCGCCTGCCGCAATGAGAAAGATGATCAGTTTGCTGGGCATGTCATTCCTTGCTCCTCATAAGCATCGAGCTGTGGACGGATGGTCATTCTGAGCAGATCCCGATCCATCGAAGCGAGTTGAGACCGCATTTCAGTATACATCTGTGACTTCATTGGCTCGGGCATGTCCTGGGTGAACAGCTTGAGATAACAGGCCTTGTCCGCTTCAGTGACAAACTCAGCCGAACAGGTCTTCACGATCATGGGCAAGGCATCCCTGCAAAGCGGATCAGCGCTGGAGAACGCCGCACAATCTGTCGGGCAGGCATTGAGTTTCTCAGTCACTTCAGTACGTGACCGGCCACGGCTGACTTCCCGTTCGATCACGCACCGAGGGGCGGTGATCTGAAAATCCATGCAATCGGCCGCGCAGGCTTCTCTGAGGCCCGGATCATTAAACTCTGTGCACGTGCAATTGCAGGAGGGCGCGCCCAGAACTGTGGACGATCCTTCCCCGCCCTCCTGAAACGCCTCTTCCCTCGCCCGCTTGCCCTCGGCGATAGCCTGCGCCTTCTGGAGCGGGGTCATCATGGCCCAGGTCAACGGTGGCATTGTGGCCAGCACATCAGGCGGCACTGCGACAGCGTTTTCATTGAATGCGAGGCCCGCCACAGAGTCAAAGACGAAGACCATGGATCCCCGGTCTGGGACTTCTCCGCACTCACCCACCGAGTCGGGGCTGACTTTCAGATCAACGCGGCCCCGCAGGCGTGTCTCCGTGCGGATCTGGAAGGTGATAACGCCTTCCATCATGACGGTTGGATTGCTTCTGTAGTCCACCTTGTCGGTCCTGCGGGCTTTGGTAACAACCGGATCGAAGAACACCACCTCCGCATCGACCGGAATGCTCATGGCGCCTGGATCACTGGCAGAGCCGTCCTTCGGAGAGAAGCTTACATCCACGATTTCGGGCTGTGTCGGCTGCTTTGCGAATGTGGCCGTTATGACCCCCATCTTCTCGATACAGGACAGACCGCTTTTGCCGGGCCCGTCGCGCTTTTGACCCATCGCGGTTTCGTTCCTGAAGTTGAGAGAGCCGCCGAAAGTTTCGGCAGAACACATCGCGATCTGAATTCCGGCGTCAGAGCGTGGACTGTTCTTCGTCAGCGCTGATAGACCGTGCAGAGAGCTTATGTCAGCCTCCGCCATGATCACGAGTGGAACAGGTGCGGGCCCATAGAGCGCCGGCGACGTGACCTGCTTGGGCTTGCAGGATTCCGAGGATCCCGCCTTCGATACATCCACAGTCTTCGACACATTGCCCGAACCGGATGTGAGACCGGTTCCCAGGGTCACCTTGATCTTGCGGGGCTTTGTATCCTTGACCGCCGGCGCAACATTGGCGACGGCAAGCGTCATCCATTCAGCGTCTTTGTAATCCGGACGATAAGGAAGCGACCAGACCTTCACGCCATTCTGCGTTGGCCGGTCAACCACAGTCAGGCCAAGAAGCTCGCCATAGGCGCTCGAAAGCAGGATGGAATCATAGTCCTCAATCTTCATCCCGGCGCCGTGGATCGACAGGGATACAGGTGGGGCGGAAATGTCCGGCCCATACCCTTCACCGGCCCAGCGCACGCGAATACACCGCGATGCCACTTCGGGGATATCAAGCGTGATTTCCTGCACTGGATTGTTCAGGCTGAAAGCGAAATCCTGACACGGATGTTTCTTGTAAACGAGATCGAGATAATCGCCCCGCTTGAAGAGATCGGGGAGGCTACGATTACCACCGCTCTCCAAGGCGCGTTCCGGAATGGCAATCAGGTCCGCCAGTGCAATCGCATAGGCGCCTGCCAGCCCGCGTTCGGCGATAAACTGCCGGTGCTGATCCCAGGGCACAAGGCCATTCCCGGTCTTGCGGATACGCCCATCGAGCCATTCCAGCCAGGCGCGCGCACTGCGGCCCGGACCATCGGCTCCATCGTAGGGAAAAGGATCATCCAGAACCGTCTTGATCGATTGAGGCCCGGCATTTGACAGAAGCGCCATCATCACGCCCGAAACAGGCCCAACAGCGATGCTGGATGTCTTGTCTTCGTAGGGATCCAGCCCGGCCCAGGGTTCTGCCCAGGCCGTGCTCAAGGCCAGCATCGCGCCCGGGACAGGGCCAGTTTCCTGAACCTTGTAGAGATCATTGGCATCATAGGCATACATATAGTCATTTGGTGAAGAGAGGCCCGTGGGATGGCCGGCGATCTTCATCTGCGCTGCAGCATACTTTGTGAGCGCGATCACGCCTCCGTTGAACACGGACGATCCGATCGCATCGGTGCGGTTCTGTGCCGGATTGAAGAGAGAGAAGCGCATACCGTTGTCGACAGTTCGCTTATAGGCGATGCGGATAACAGCCTGACGGGCCAGCATATAGGCAGTGTGCGTCGCCGGATCACGCCAGGCATGGCGATAACCCTCTGGGCCAGACGCCGCCCCTCCCCCTTTGGACTGAATGCCCAGCCAATCGGCCATCACGATCGGCATGGATGCTGGCGCATCGAAATTCTGCGGCGGCATCACCTGCCCCGCGTCCAGAACCGGCCCCGTATACCCCGCAAGACGCCGGACTGGCTGAATCCAGATTTCGTCGTCAAACTTGCGGTTCTTTTCCGTCAGTAGGCTAAAATATCCGTCAAGTGCGAGCCGCAGGTGTCCCTTTTCGAGATTGCCGGCAAGGAACGCCATGTCTGCATAGTTGAGACCAGTTCTGGCCTCTTCGGGCGACAGCGGCTCCATTCTGTCACGGCCCGAACTTCTGAGGCCAAACTCATTCGCCGTACCGCTGGGGTAGACGATCCAGCCATTCTTCGCTTTCTGCTGTTCCCCTTGCGCGTGCGCCCCCATTGACGGGGCGAGCCCGCCAATCCCAGCCAGCACAAGAACAGAAACGAAGACAAAAGCCGTCCAATGTTTCACACCCATGACACCCCTCCCTCAAAGACCAGCAGGCGCGGTCACGAAATTTCTGCGAGGCAGGCTTCGATGTCCGGAAGTACTGCCTCAAGCGCTTCGCGGGTCACCAGGACGCTTGTGGTGGACGACATGAGATCATTCTGCTCGGCCTGGCTCAGCCCGGCCGCATCAGCTCGCGAAAAGGCCTCGGCCATCCATTTGGTGCCCGTCCCCATTGTGAGGCGATTGAGAGCTTCCGGGCGCTCGGCCTCAGGCAGAATGGTGCGCCCGGCGGTCGCCGCAGAGATGATGCCATGGCATTTGAAGGCGAACTCAACCTCTTCCCGGCTCCAGCTCTGCTTTTCAGTAGGCGCGCTCGCCTCCGGCGCAGCGATCTCTGTCACTCCTTCGGCTGCAGGCGCAGGTGGCTCGGCAGCCGGCGTATCGGCAGAACATGCCGCCAATGCGAGCAGCGAAATCAAGGAGGTTGTAAATGGCGCACGCATGAAGGCTTCCCCTGTCACAACAGACATCTGATCCAAGAACAGCGTTCAGCCGCCAAAGCGGACATGCACGAGATAAAATATCCTCGAACACTTTGAGAGGGCTGCCTATTGCGCGCTGCGCCCGGTTCCGCTCATTTCGATCAAGGAGACGGGGGGAATCGTTGCCCATGGATGCAGCCAAGTGGAAACGCCTGTCGGCCTTGCTCGATGAAGCGCTGGAGCAGCCAGAGCATTCCCGGCTGGATTTCATCGATGGACAGGCGCGTGATGACGAGGATTTGGCCCGCTCCGCGCGGGAGATGTTGCGGAGGATGCAGGAAAGCAGCGATTTTCTGGAAGCAGGTCTGGCGGATAGCGGACAAAACCAGACAACCCTGAACATTCTGGGACAACGCGTTGGGTCTTGGCGCATTGAAGGTCTCATCGGGCGAGGCGGCATGGGCGCTGTCTATGCCGTGTCCCGGCAGGATAGCGGTTTTGAGCAACACGGCGCGCTGAAGCGGCTGCCTGAAGGCTCAGAGGACGACCGTTGGCGGTTCGAAGCGGAGCGGCAGATTCTGGCGCGGCTCGACCATCCCGGCCTTGCCAGAGTTTATGATGGCGGGGTCGATCACGATGGCCAGCCCTGGATGGTGATCGAGCGGATCGACGGGGGGCCGATCGATGCCTGGTGCCGGGATCATGCGGCTGATTTCCCGACGCGGATACTGAAAGCGCTGGAGGCTATCGAGGCGGTGGCGTTCGCCCACAAGGCCCTCGTACTGCACCGCGATCTGAAGCCGGCCAACGTATTGATCGATACGTCGGGCCGCGCGCGGGTGATCGACTTTGGGATCGCCAAGCAGATGGGTCTCAGCGCACGTACGGAAGGGATGTTGCCGCTTTCGGCGCCCTATGCCGCGCCCGAACTTTTGACTGGGGAACCGGTCGGTCCGCCCTGCGATGTGTATGGGGCTGGCGCCCTGTTGTATGAGTTGATGACCGGCAAGCCTCCAATCAATCTTGAAGGCGTCCCTGTGGCGCTCGGCGTTGGACGTATCCTGGATACCGTGCCGGCGCCACTCAACGCCGCAACGTCCCCCATCCTGGCAACAGCGCGGCCGCGGCAGATCCTGGATCTAAATGCCGTGCTCCAGAAAGCGCTGCGCAAGCCGCCGGGGGATCGCTATGCAAACTTGGAGGCGCTGGCAGAAGATCTGCGGCGCGTTCTCAGTGGCGCCGGCGTAGAGGCACGCGCCAGCGAGAGCGGCTATCGCCTGAGGCGGCAACTCTGGCGCTGGCGCTGGCCGGTTGCGGCCATCAGCGCCATCATGCTGAGCCTCAGCGCGGGCCTCGTCACAACCCTCTGGCAACGCAACGAGGCCATTGCCGCGCGGGATGCGGCGCTGGCGGAAGAAACACGCGGCGATGCTGTCCGCCAGTCACTCTATCTGCTGCTTGGGGAAAGCGCCGAAGCGGGCGGCACCGACGCGACGGGCCGCGAGGTGCTCAAGCGCGCCACAACCCGGATACGCCAGCAATATGTCACCAACCCCGCCGATGCCGCCCCGCTGCTCTATGCGCTGGGCGAGCTTTACTTCTATCTGGGCGACTATGAAGAGGCGATCTCTGTTCTGCGAACACTGGTTTTGACGGGTCAAGAAGTGGGCGTTCCACCAGATACGCTCGCCCTTGCGCGCTTCGATCTGGCCCAGGCCCTGGTGCGGACGGGCGCCATGGATGAGGCGGCCGGGCTGCTTCAGCAGGCGCAGGCATTCTGGAGCAGCGATGCAGTAAAATGGCGTACACGGCTGATCGACAGCCGCCTTGTCGAAGCGCAGATCCTGCGCCCTCAGGATCCGGCAGCCGCTGCCCGTCTGCTCGAGGAAACACTGACCGATCACATCGCGCTGCATGGGTCAGCCAACCGGCAGGCAGGTATCTTCCATAACAATCTGGGAGTAACCCTGCAGGCCATGGGCGATCTGGACGGCGCGCGCCAGGCAATGGAAGCGGCGCGCGAAATCTGGCGGGAAACGGGCCTGACGGAGACGCCCGATGCGCTCAACACCGCCAACAATCTTGCTGCGGTCGAAACGCTGCAGGGCCGGCCGGAAGTTGCCGCGCCGCTTTTCGCCGAAGCGTTGCGGCTGCGCCGCGATCTGTTCGGCCCATCTGCTGCCACCGCCGCCCTCCTCAATAACTACGGCAAAGTGCTGCTTCAGCTGGAGCGCCCCCAGGAAGCACGCCCTCTGCTGGTAGAGGCGGTCGACATGGCCGTTCGATACTCCGGACCGGGATCAATGCTGCATGTAGCTGCGCTTTCAGGCTTGTCCGAGGCAGAGGTTGCCGCAGGATTGAATGGTGAGGCGGCGGCGGAGAAAGCCGTAAGCCTTGCCGGTGAAAATCCTGCAGCCCAGGCAATGGCCCATATCGCCTATGGCCGGGCGCTGGCGCATGTCGGAAAAGCAGATCAAGCCAGAGAAGCCTTGGCGCGGGCCGAGGCCGCTCTGCCAGCCCTCGGCCCTGCCGGCGCCCGCTTGAAGCAAACATTGGACAGCGTGCGGGAAACGTACGCGCTCTGACAGCCTAAGCGGGAGGGTCTTCACTGGGACGCGCCTCGTCGCCCTCAATGAACATCATCAGCAATGCCTTGGCCTTCACCCAGTCGCGGCGCACGGTCCGGTCAGTTACCCCCATAAGTGCGGCCGTCTCCTCTTCGGAATAACCCGCGAAAAACCGGTATTGAACCAATTCCGCAAGCCGCGGGGAAACCTCAGCCAACTGATCTAACGCGTCACTCAATTCCAGCAGCCGCTCATCGCTCTCCCAGTGGACCGGGATATTCTCGTCCAGGGGATCGAGTTTTCCGCCGCCCCGCTTTGCGGCAAGCCGCGCCTTGGCATGATTTACCAGGATCTGCCGCATCGCGAGAGCGGCCGTTCTGAGAAAGTGCTTTTCATCGGCATATCCGCCGGACCGGCGCAGTTTGAGGAACACCTCGTTTACAAGCACCGTGGAGCGGAGAGTTTCAGGTGAACCGGCTCGCCGGCCAAGTGCCGCCGCTGTTCGTTTCAGTTCCGGATAGAGGGCATCAATCAGGCGCTGAACCTCTTCATTCTCTGGCTGCGTCTTCCCCGAGTCCACCACGAAACACCCTTGGCAATATGTGTCGCAAACCTAATGGCAGCAGCGGTGGCGGACAACTGAAATACCGGATGGGCATCCGGAAAAGAGAGTCGCTCGCTCTGCGCAAGGCGGAAACGAAAAACGCCCGACCTGCTTGAAGCGGGCCGGGCGTTTGATATCAGAATAAGCCGCTAATTAGAGAACGCGGTCTTTGAGATCTTTCGACGGGCGGAAAGCAACTTTCTTCGACGCCTTGATCTTGATGGTTTCGCCGGTGGCCGGGTTGCGGCCCTTGCGTGCCGGGCGTGCGCGAACCTGCAGAATGCCAAGGCCCGAAATGCGCAGTTTCTTGCCCTTCTTCAGGTGGCCGCCCATGCGGTCAATGAAGTCGCTGACGACGAGTTCAGCCTGTTTTTTCGGCATTTCGTGGGCTTCGGAAAGCTCAGCTGCGATGTGCTTCAGCGTCAGCACTTCAGGCGTAGCCGCCTTCTTTGCAACAGCTTTTTTCGCCGGAGCCGCTTTCACGGCGGGCTTTTTCACAGCGGCTTCTTTCTTGGCGGGGGCTTTTTTCACCGCGACTTTGGCAGCGGGGGTTTTCTTGGCGGTGGTCGGTTTAACGGCCATTTCGGTTTCCTTTTGTGACAAGGCGGTTGATACTGGAGCAGTCTTAACTCTGGGTTTTCGCCTGCTTTGAACTTTTCTCGATACACCTGATTCGACGTGGATTGATCGCATATCTCTACGGATAGAACTGCGCAAGTGGCCGAAATCGGCGCTTTTCCGCATATTACGGCACAAAATCGGTCCAGAACAGTGGCTGGAAGATTACGGTGAGGTGAAGCCGGATCTCCCTTGAACGGCGGCAATCCCGATCGATTTATCAGTCGCCGGACAATCCAGCTTGAATGCCAAACCCGGCCCTGCCTCATCCAGCGAATAAAATTGGGGGCTCCGCGCCGATGCGCAAAGCCCCCTCTAAAAAGCTGAAAAGTCTGGCTTATATGTCTTTCGTGCGGATTTCGACGTCCGTATACACACGGGATTCCGGCCGGCCCGCGTCTTCAACGACGCGGAAATCGCCGGTGCAGTCCTTCTTGCTGACCGTCACCCGCAGATAGCCGCGCTGTTTTCCGTTCAGATGCGAGACATGCGGGTTGGCTTCCCGCATCACTTCCATATCCCGCGCCCAGGGGCAGCCAGAGGATATGGAACTGCCGACAAGTTCGTGGCCGATGCGCTTGGAACGCGTATCAAACGCTTTCTGATGAAGCGTAGAGGCCATCGCCGTGTGCCAATCCCCCGTAAGGAAAACGGGATTCTTGACACCTGTGGCCAGCATATCCGCCAGACGTTGACGCGCCTGCGGGTAGCCATCCCAGCTATCGAGGTTCGT
>NZ_NCJT01000295.1 GCF_002282565.1 Hyphomonas sp. 34-62-18 | reverse complement strand
CCACACGCAGCGGCTCGGCAAAGCTCAGGAACTTCAGCGTATGCACATTCTGGAACACAAAGAGCAGCGCCCGCCGCCGGCCATCGGTCACCGCCGCCAGCCGGTCCGCCCCGGTATCCACATACACCGCCAGATCCTCCGGGGTCTCAAACGCTACCCGCCACACCGGCAGCAGCCGGTTGATCTGCGGATACTCGGTATCAAACCGCTCGATCAGCACCGCCGAGCGCACCTCCGCCTCCGGCAGCGCCGCATAGTGCCGGGCCAGCGCGATTGCATGGGCTTCCTCGGCCTCCGGCGCCGGCTCCCCGGTCTGCGCGTCCACAACGCTCTTGCGGGCCGCTTCCGGGTCGCTCGCCATCCAGTAGGCTCGCCCGCCCACCGTCACCAGCCTGATCTGGCTGGCAACACTTTGGCCCGTCCCTGCGAAGGCGTCGGCCGGGGATACCTCCGGCAGCGTGCCAATCTGCCCGCCGCCGGGCGGCGCCTGCACCGCCGGGCGCGGCGCCGTCCAGCTCATCACAGGATGCAGAAAGCCGGTCAGGGCCCAGCCCATCGCCACAAAGGCCGCCACCCAGCCGATCTGCCGGTGGCGCGTGCGCGCCGTCGCTGGGCGCTTTGGTTTCGTTTCAGGTTTCACGGTGTTTGTCTCTGAAGTCAGGCTGCGCGCAGGCGCGCGCAAAGTCTCGCCGCGCAGCCGCCAGAGGCCCGCGCAGCAGCGGATCAGCTCAGAGAAGGAACCGGTGGCCCGGTCTGATAGGGCGGCGGCGCCGCCAGCGCGCGCGCCAGTTCAAACGCAGCCGGATGATGCAGCCCGGCCTCACGGATCACCCGCACCTGTTGCACGCCCGGCACATCTGCCGCGGGCACGGCAATCTGCGCTCCGGCGGCGAACACACAGCTTTTCAGTGTTTCCTGTGCGCCGTCAGGCGGCGTCTCCCCGCCCGGCTCCACATAGTTGCCCGTGGCCAGGTCCAGGGTGCGGCTCACCACACCATGCTCCGTGCACAGCTCAATCTGGATCTGCCCGGCGCTGCCTTCGGCCAGCATGTAGCCCGATGGCACCACCACGCGCATGGCCACGGCCAGCACCAGCAGCATCCCCGCCAGTGCCCGCAATCCGCCAGAAAGAAATCCCGTGCCGCGCATGGCCGCCTGTCTCTCAGAGCCCGGCGCCCGCGTCAAATCCATGAAGCCGAAACCGTCCCGGCGCGCTGAACTGACGCGCCCCGGCCAGAACACCCCTGAGCCGGGAAAAATCTGCGGAGCCTGGGAAGAGAGAGGCTTCCCGCCAGCCCCGCAGAGACAAGTGTCATCAGAAGCAGGCGTCAACTTGGGCCACGTGCGTCCCCCCGGACCTGTGGACCGGCGACAGGCTTAGGCGGTGCCCGTCTGGCCGTCTTCCCCCTGTTCGGGGGTATGAACGCCGGTCTGGCCCATAAATCCGCGCGCCCGGTCCAGCTCCTCCGGCGCAAACGGCCGCCCCCAGCCCGGCCCGTATGTCAGCACCACCGCCGGATTGGCCTTGCGCGCCCGCCGTGCCAGCGCCGCCACCAGTCCCAGAAAGGTTCCCCGCCGGTGCTCGCGTACGCCCCAGCGATGCCGCTCCACCCGGTTCCAGCCAAACCAGTAGTCGTCTGAAAACCGGTGCAGCCTCCCCGCCACAGTGCGCACAATGCAGCGCGCCGTGCCCTGTCCCGCCGGCGGCAGGATCACCTGCACACTCGCTACCTGGCTGAGGTTCAGCGCCCCGCTCTCAACCCCGCTGCGCCAGCGCAGCACATGCCCGTCCAGCCAGTAGGCGCGGTCAGGGCTGAAGGGGCTCGGCCGGAAAAGATGTCCCAGACGGCTGTTTTCCCTCACATCGATCATTCCGGTCACCCTGCTATCCTGTGACGGGAAATGCCACGCTTTGGCGGTAAAAGTCCTCCCCCCTGTTCCGGTGGGTCGGCAAGGCGCCGCATTGAAGATATTATGACGCTCAACTCCTCTGCGCTCCGGAATAGAATGCTGGTCCCACACGGCGAGGAAAGGACGAAACCGTGAAAAGCCTCCTCATCCTCGAAGACGTTGCCGAAACCCGCGCCTGGCTGTGCGAGATCGCGCGGGAAGCGTTCCCCGGCTGCACCCTGCATGAGGAAGCCAGCGTGCGCGGCGGCCTCACCGCCGCCACCGGCGCCCGGTTTGACCTTGCCATGCTCGACCTTGGCCTCCCCGATGGTTCCGGCCTCGATGTGCTGCGCAAGGTGAAACAGGAAAGCCCGGAAACCCTCTGCATCATCACCACCGTGATGGGCGATGACGCCTGGATCGTCGGCGCCCTCTCCGCCGGGGCCAACGGCTACCTCCTGAAAGACCAGCCGCAGGACACGCTCGTCCGCCAGCTTCGTCAGATTGCGGATGGTGTGCCCGCGCTCTCCCCGTCGATTGCCCGGCGCATCATGGATCATTTCCGCCTCACCGGCCCCGCCGCCCCGGATGATGATCTCACCGCGCGCGAGCGTGACGTGCTCGCCCTCATCGGGCGGGGCATGCGCAATGGCGAAGTCGCCCGCGCGCTGGACCTCAGCGAGAACACCGTCGCCAGCTACATCAAGGGCATCTACCGCAAGCTCGGCATTTCCTCCCGCGCCGAGGCCTCCTGGCACGCCACCCGCATGGGCCTGACGACGGACCGGACCTGACCCGTCTATTCCGCCGCCATCTCGAACACGGGAATACGCGCCAGCAGGCGCGTGCCCTCCCCGCTCTCCAGCGCCATCTCGCCGCCAAAGCTCTCTACACGGACCTTCATGTTGCCAAGGCCGTTGCCGAGCGAGGCTTTCTGCGCCGGCAG
>NZ_NCJT01000294.1 GCF_002282565.1 Hyphomonas sp. 34-62-18 | reverse complement strand
ATCGCGCTCAACTATGATGTCGGCGCCTTCTTCCGCGATTCCATCCAGACGCCCGGCGCCACGCTGAAGCTGGACAACGAGCCGGGCGACAGCGAAAGCCAGCAGAAGATCATCGCCAACGCCGCCGCCTTTCACCGCGAGCTGCGCGACATGGCGCCCGAGCGCCGCCGCGCGCTTGCCGATGTCGTCACCGGCGGCTGCGCGCTGGTCCGCGTCGTGGTCGACAACAAGGATCAGGGATTCAAGGTATTCCGTGTGCTGAACACGCGCGGCAAGGAACCGGGCGCCCACGACATCATCAAGACCGAGCTTTTCCAGCGGGCAAAGTTCACGGCCGCAGAGGCCAACGCCTATGCCGAACGCTGGGCCGAGCATGAAGCCCTCCTCGGTGGCGGCGCCTTTGATGACCTTCTCCGCCAGATCCGCGCCATCCATGACCGCTCTCCCAAGGGCGACCTCTTCGCGGGCTTCCAGAAGGCCGTGCTGAACAAGATCGACCCGCGCGTATTCCTGGATGACATGCTGCCCAGCTATGTCGCCGCCTTCCGGGTGGTGGAAACCGGGCTCGACCATCTGGGCATCGGCGCCCCGCAAGGCGTGCTCGACAGCATCAACCAGCTGCGCGCGCTAGAACACAAGACCTGGCGCGCCCCCGCCATCCAGTTCATCGTCGAGCGCGGCCTGACAGACCCGATGGCGGCGGAATTCTTCGCCGGCCTCGAACGCCTCTCCTACATGTCCCAGATCATGGTGCAGGAGCGCGAAACCCGGAACAAGCGCCTCGCCCGCATCACCGAAGCGGTGCGCAATGACCGCGTTCTGTTTGGCAAATCCGGCCCCCTCTCGATCAGCCGCGACGAAGCGCGCAAGCTGCGGGACCGCCTCACCACGCGCTTTGGCACCTATGGCCAGCGCCGCGCCATTGCCCTGCGCCTCTGCGCGGCCATCGCCGGCGGGCGTACCATTCCGCCGGAATCAGACGCCACCGTCGAACACGTCCTGCCGCGCAACCCGCCCGAGGACAGCCACTGGATGGTCACCTGGCCAGACCCGGTGAAGCGCCGCGAACAATGCGACACGATCGGCAATTTCGTTCTGCTGACGAACAAGGTGAATCAGCAGGCAGACCGGCTGGACTACCGCGCCAAGAAGGAAATCTACTTCAATGGCGGCGGCGGGCAGGAGTTTGCCCTGACCCGAGACCTCATGGAACAGGACGCCTGGACATCTGATGTCGTCCGCCGACGGACGGAAAAACTCGCCGACATCCTGATGCAGGTCTGGGGCCTGGCGAGCTGATCTTCAGAAAAGCGCCGCTGCACGCCTAACCCCAAACCTCTCCGTCTTCGTCACTCCCGATGGCCGCAGGCCATCTGGGAGCCTATCTCCGGCAGTTTCCGTTTGGCCTGGCCTTAAAAGGGTTGGAGATGGGCACCCAGATGCGCTGGCGCGCATCGGGTGTGACGAAAGTTTGAAATTGCACAGCTGCGCGTCGCTCTGAAATGCCGCTGCAGGCCTACTCCCCGATGCCTTTCTTCTGGATCCTGGCATGCACTTCATTCACCTGCATTAATGCCGCTGAGCCATAATACTTGCTGTAATCCACGGTGAAGATGCCCGCCTCGATCGTCGGATCGGTTGCCACCCATTCCTGGGCTGTGGCAATGTCAGGCGTGTTGAGGATGAAGAGGCCCCGCCGCCCATCTTCCCCGCCCAGAGGCCCGGCCAGCACCAGCTTTCCTTCTTCGGCCAGTTTTCCCATATTCGAGAAATGACCGGCAAACAGCTCCGCCCGCTGATCCTTGTCGGTAATTGCGGCGTCCTGCGGCCCGGTCTTCAGGATGGCCAGCACATAGGACCGCATCCCCAGATCGTCGGCTCCCAATTGTTCGGCGAGCGCCGCATCATAGACGGCCGGCGGCGGGGTCTCTGCCCCGGCGGCGGGCGCTTCGTCCGCGCTCACGCAGGCGGCCGGCAACGCCAGCAAGGCCGCTACCGCCAGAGGTCTCAGAATATCAAACATTGAATTCTCCCTTCAATGAGAGGCGCAGTTTGCGCCTTCAAGGGCAGGTCTGGCAAGCAAGGCAGCGGGCCGCCCGCAAAGGGAAAGCCCGCTGCCTGACCAACATCCGCCTTAGAAGCGCGCGCGGATACCGCCGAACACGGCCCGCCGCTCCACCGGATAGTAGATCGCCGAAGCCGGGGTCGCCGTGATCACCGCCGAGATATCCCCAGCCGCCTTTTCGCCCGCAAGGTTACGCGCGTCGAGGAAGAGGTCGATATTCCCGGTCGCCTGATAGCTGCCGGTGAGGCCCAGCAGGGTATAGCCATCTGTGCGGGTGGTGTTGGTATAGTCCGCCCAGGCGCCCTCGGGCACCCATTCCAGGTTCGGCGCAAGGGTGAACCGGTCATGGGTAAAGCGCGCTTCGGCGCGGTAGACATGCTCGGGCACCACAGGCAACGCATTGTCGCCATACTGGGCATCACCATCGAACCTGAAGTCCGAATACTGATAAACCTGGCGTAGCGTCAGCCAGTCCGTGAAGGCCAGATCAAGGCCTGCCTCGATGCCCCGGTGGATCGTCTTGTCGGCATTGAAGGTGGAGGCCGGAATATCCGGGCCGACCGTGAATTGCAGCATCTCCCCGTCAATATCGGCCGAATAGAGCGAGAGGTCCCAGCTGACGATGCCGGCGCGCCCGCGCGTACCGATCTCTGCCGTCCAGGCCGTCTGCGCGTCCACCGGCACAAAGCTGGCAATCTGCGCCACTTCGCTGAAGCCGGGGAACTCGGCCGAGCGGCTGTAATTGGCATAGAGCTGGATTTCCGGCGCCAGATCATAG
>NZ_NCJT01000293.1 GCF_002282565.1 Hyphomonas sp. 34-62-18 | reverse complement strand
CGTGTTTCAATCGGGCGAAGATCGACTTCCGGCGGTTGCAGTTCCGACAGGGTAAGATCGAGCCGGGCGAGGCCGCTATGGACCGGGCCGAGATCGACTTCCGGGATCCGAAAATTGGAAATCGCCGCTTCGAGCGCGCTGAGGCGGTCCTGAAGGGGGGTAAGGTCTGGACGGCTTGTTGCGACAGTCTCGGCGAGGGAGGCAACACGCTGATTGACGCTTTCTACGTCCGGCATCTGGATACCGTCCACGCGCTGGGCGACGTCGTGGATGCCTTGGGAGATCGCGTCCAGATGGATGCTGCGCAGAGAGGCAATGGAGGCAGAAATCGTGGAGACGGCCTGCTCGATGCTGCCGACGCGCTCTTTCAAATTGCCCATATCTGGATCGGGCGCTGCGAGCTGTTGTTCGAGCAGCAGAAGACGGTTTTGCAGGGGTTCAAAGTCCGGCTGCGGAGGCTTGTAGGCGGCGAGTGCTTCGGTGAGGCTGGCATCGACATCTTCACGCTTCAGGGCGCGGCCATCCGCGATCGCCGTTTCGACCTGACGGGTGAGTTCCGCGTGAGTTTCCGTCACATCAATGAAGCGCCGGCGCAGCCACCACCAGGCAAGAGCTGCCCCCAGCGCTGCGGAGACACACATGAAGAAAAAGATCTGAATGAGCAGGAACCACATGGTCAATCTCCGCCGGTGGGCGCGTTAGGGGTGATCAGGCGGTTCATTCGTCCGGCCTGACTATTCGGATTTCTATCCGGCGATTTCGGGCACGCCCATCTTCTGTGGCGTTGTCACCAACGGGTTGGCTCTGGCCATAGCCGGCGGCCAGCAGTCTTTCGGGGGGCACGCCCCGCTGGATCATGGCGGCGCGAACGGCTTCGGCCCGGCGGAGGCTGAGTTCGTCATTGAATGCCGGGTTGCCAGTGTCGTCCGTATGCCCCTCAACACGGAGGGTTCCGGGACAATCGGCAGCTGCGCGGGCCGCAAGGTCCAGTACGGGACCACTCGCCACGTTCAGCACCGTGCTACCCGGAGCAAACTCGATGCGGGCAGCTTCCAGGAGGCGGGAGAGTTCTTCTTCGCAGCTGACAACGGCTTGAATCGGCAGAATTTCCACGGTCCCAAAGACGCCGAGAGGGAGACCGGCGTTTGCCGCCGTGCGAATGGTGTCCACCTTCTCGTCGTCAGCCTCACAGCGAAAGCTGAAGGTCAGGTCGGAGAAGGTAGCGGTGCCGGTTTCACATTGAACGAGTGTGTCTATGCCGCGCTGGGCAATTGCTTCGAAGCCATTGGGCAGCGGACCATTTGTAACCGTCATCCTGTTGATCACATCGAGCAGATGCCCCGGTGATTTCAGGGCTTCAGCGCGGTCGCCGAGCGATCTCCTCAGTGTCTCCGTGGGCACGCGGCCATTCAAGGTGAGGGTCCCTGTTGTGAGGCGGAACAGGAATTCCGGGTCGGCCGGCTCAGCAGGGGAGGCGGTGATCGAGTTTGCCTGGGCGGTGGCGGCAAAGTTGGTTTTCACACGGGTGACTGGCCGCGCCTGGCCGAGCCAGGTGGGCGAGGTGGCCTGACGGACGGCAGCGACAGCCCGCTCGCCAGCATCTGCGCTGGGGGGCGTGCCCTCCAGTGTGATCCATTGGCCAGAGGCGCGGACCTTGGCCCAGCCTTCGCCTGCGTCTTCCAATGCCCGCTCTGCGGCGGCGCGGGCAGTGCCCTGGACCGCAGTGACGGCGAGGACCATCCAGCCGAACAGCAACAGCGCTGCCAGGCCGAGGACGGGAACGAGGCCATAGGGGAAAAATGGCATAACGGCGGTGTCAGCGCGGCGATAGCGCCGTGCGGACAGCACGCTTTTCAGACCCGACTGGCTGGAGTCGACCGACATTCTACCGCCTCTGGTGGCCTGGCCCAGGAATGTGGACCGTGCCTCACCACCCCCTGACACTACAGGAAGTAAAGCCACAATACTGCATGAGCGGCAATACGAGGTATTAATATTCGGGAAACCGCTGGGCGGTGACCCGGATGATGGCAATGCCTTGTTTTATCGAACCAATATTTCCTTCATGATGCATGGCCGCGACCGCTTGAGAACACCATGCCTCGTGGCGGGCCTAGCGCAGGCAAGTTGAGGCTTTGATTCCTTCGCCTGTGGAGAGAATATCTGAAGGCTAGTTCGTGGGGAGAGAGTATTAGCCTGAGAAATTCTTCACTGCGGAGGGGAGGTGGGCGCTATTTCATTGGTTCGCGTGGGTTGGATTCCTGATTTGACGTGGAAAGAAAGCCGGCGGGAGAGAGTGTCAGGATAACACCGCTCTGAGCCCCGCAGGATAGGGCGCAACGGATATGGGGGATACGGAGGAGTGCGGAGGCCGGGAGAGCTACGGAACCGGCGCGTTCGGCTGTTGGACAGGGCGCGCGGAAATAGGAGGATTTGTGCTCGGGCAAACTGCGCGGGCGGCAAAAAATCCGGCGCTCAATCGCATTCAAAACGTGATCGTTTTGTTTCATTCCGTTGCAAAACGCGCTCAACGGGTTTCGCTCTGACCTCAATACGTTTCAGATCGTTTCATCCTGTTTCAAGTTATCCACAGGCTGCTTTCGGCTGCGATCAGCGTGGCGAGGTGAAGGCGATGGAGATCGGATTGGCTTCGTAGATCCGCAGTCCATCGCACCAGAGTGAACCCCGGCCAGTGACAATGCGGCGATGATCGCCGCCCGCGATCTCAAGGATTTCCATGACGGTGGTGACCTCTTTCTTCTCTGGCGTGACCTGACCGCGATAGGACCATTTCACCGGCATGTTGGCGGCGAGGGTTTCGACATGAGTGCCGTGGGCGGTTCCAAGCCCCTTGAGCAGGCTGGCGCGCGTC
>NZ_NCJT01000063.1 GCF_002282565.1 Hyphomonas sp. 34-62-18 | reverse complement strand
GAACTCGGCCTCCCGCACGAATTCGGCAAGAAGGTTCGGGTCGGTCAGAACAAGCGGCATAGAGGCCATGGATTAGCCCTCCTTCTTGGGTGTCATGAAGAACTGGGTATAGACGCGGGCAAAGATGATCAGCATGCAGACCGCCACAGGAATGGGGTGGGCCACAATGATGGCCCCCATCCGGTCCACAGCAGACATCTCACCGACCATGTCGCCCATGCGGGAAACTGTGAAAATCGATGTGGTAACAATCGAAAAAAGAGTAAAAACAGACATCACGAAGGTTACAAGGCCGGCGAGACGCTGAGCGAATGTCAGAGGCTCCCGGCGCGACCTGGTGTTGGCTTTGGCTTCCGCCTTGGCTTCTTCCGCGTCGCGCCGGTCAAGCGCTTTTTCGTGTATGTCCCCGCGCTTGATCGCCTCGGCCCTGGCTTTCTGGTCCACCTTCAGAAAGTCGGGCTGAGCTTTGTGGTTCTTGCTGGTGGCGTTCACAGGCGTCAGATTCGACGCATGACGCCTCCAGATGACGAAGACGGTGAGCGCTAGCCAGATACCGGCGCAGGCCATGGTGACATTGAAAAGGATCTCAATGATCGGCCACGCTTCCGGTGGGATCTGCTGTAATGTCTCTTGGATAGTCTGTTCCATGTGAGGCGCCTTCAGCTAATTCGCTTCTGTTGTTGAAGGCGTGAGATCGCGGGATTTCTGGTCAGCGGCCCCGAAAAATATTTCAATCGCCCGTCCGGCGCCTTGTCGCGGCACGGATTTTGCGACAGTTTCGCAGTGGGAGGTGGCCATGAGCCAACCGGGTGACAAATCAGCCAAG
Organism: Hyphomonas sp. 34-62-18; assembly: GCF_002282565.1. Classification (GTDB taxonomy): domain Bacteria; phylum Pseudomonadota; class Alphaproteobacteria; order Caulobacterales; family Hyphomonadaceae; genus Hyphomonas. The sequence continues at coordinate 18,995 of NZ_NCJT01000063.1, read as the reverse complement.
CAATTGCTCGACGCGTGGCGGGCGGGCGACCTGACGGCCCGTGACCGGCTGTTCACAGAGCTTTACTCCGAACTCCGCCAGATTTCCGCAGGCCTGATCCGGTCGGAGCGCAATCTCTCCCTGTCGACCGGAGACCTGGTGAACGAGGCGGTCATCCGCCTGATGCGCGTGGACCAGATCGAATGGGCCGATAAGGTTCACTTCCTGGCATTGGCCGCGCGCGCCATGCGGCGGGTCCTGATCGACCATGCCCGCAAGAAACGCTCCGACAAGCGCCACCACCAGAAGGTGACGCTGGTTTCGCGCCTCTCGGACGGCAGCTCTGACCGCATTGAGATGGACGTTCTCGAGAAGGCCCTGATCCGCCTCAGCGTCATTGATGAGGAAAAAGCTGAAATCGTCGAACTCCGCTATTTCGGGGGAATGACCCTGGAAGAAATTGCCGCCATCAAGGGCGTTTCTGAAGCCACGGTGAAACGCAACTGGCGAGCCGCGCGCGCCTGGCTGCTGGATTGCCTCAATGAAGCAAAGCAGGATGAGCACCGGATCGATTGAGCGCCGCGCCCTCGAACTCCTCTCGCAGGCTCTGGATATTCCCTCCAACCAGCGTGAAGACTGGGTAAGGACAGAATGCGCTGGAGACGCAGCTCTGGAGCGGCGCGTGCTGGGCCTTCTGGCCACCGAGCGCTCCCACCCTGGCGCACTGAAGACCGGCGGAGCGCGTCACGATACCGTCGAGCCAGAAGCTCCAGAACAGGTAGGCGCCTACCGCATCATTGAAACGATTGGCCAGGGCGGCATGGGCGCCGTCTACAAGGGCGAGCGGGCGAGCGGCAATTTTGATCACACTGTCGCTATCAAGATCATACGGCCGGGCGTTCTATCCGAAGCCCTGATTGAACGGTTTGAGCGGGAACGGCAGATACTGGCGGCGCTGAACCATCCCAACATCGCGCGCCTTTATGATGGTGGTGAGATGGCTGACGGCTCCCCCTATATGATCATGGAGTATGTCGATGGGGAGCCGCTTCTTGTGTGGGCCGACCGCACGCAGGCGCCCCTCCGTGTGCGGCTCGATCTGTTTCAGAGCCTTTGCAATGCTGTTCAGTTCGCACACCAGAACCTGATCATTCACCGGGATATTACGCCTTCAAACGTGCTGGTCAGCAAAGAAGGAATAGTAAAGCTGATCGATTTTGGCATCTCCAAGTCTCCCGACGCCTCACCCCCTGTCCGGTTCAATCCGCCTGGAAGCCGGGATGCCATGAGTTACACGCCCGGCTACGCAGCACCCGAACGCTCGCGCGGCGCAGCTGCCAACACGCTCTCCGACATTTATTCTCTGGGGAAACTGCTCGCCGATCTTCTGAAGCCGGATGAACGGTCACCAGAACTTGCCGCGATCATAAATTGCGCGACCGCCAAGGAGCCGGCAGACAGATACGCCTCGGTGGACGCCCTGAACGACGACATCAGTGCCCTGCGATCCGGAAAGCCGGTTAACGCTTTCAGCGGCAGCCGCGTTTACCGGTTCCGGAAGTTCGTTGGGCGCCATCAGATCACGGTACTCTCGATCGCAGCGGTCATTATCGGCCTCAGTGCAGCACTCGCCACAACTGTGGTGCAATATAACCGCGCAGAGGCTGCCCTCTCGGTCGCCAACAAGCGCTTTACCCAAGCGCGCGAACTCAGCCGCACCCTGGTTTTTGACGTTTACGATCAAACTGAAAAGATTTCCGGCTCCATGGAGGCCCGTAAAGCTCTTGCAGGCGTGGTGAAGGATTATATCGACAGCCTACAGATCGACGCAGACGCTCCAGAGGATGTGCTCCTCGAAGTCGGGATCATCACCTCGCGCCTGGCAGATCTCTATGGTGGGATTGGCATAGCCAACCTGGGCGAGAATGAAGTGTCCATGAAACTTTTCCTGGACGCACAACGGATTCTGACAGACGCCCTGGAACAAAATCCGGACGACAAGACAGCTATCGCTGAACTCCTGATGGTCGAGCGCATGCTGACGATGCAGAATCTTTATCACAAAAACGACCTGGAAACCGCCCATGCCGCAAATGACCGCGCGCGCCTCCTGGCGGAACGCGGGCTTTCCCTTGGCAGAGAGGGGGAAGCCCCTATTCTCCGGCACTTCTGGAGCATCCGGACCGACGAACTGCAACTGTTGACCACCGAGAAACGCACCGACGAAGCCCTGGAAAAGGTCCGGCTGTGGCAATCGGAACTCACACCCGAAATGGTGGAACGCATCGGTAGCGGGAGGGAAATGCAGGCCTATTTTGCGATGCAGGAGGCAATGCTGCTGATCGGCGCGGAGCGCGGCGAGGAGGCGCTGAAGCCTCTAGAGACAGCTATATCGCTTCGCGCTGAACAACTCGCCGAGAAACCTGAGAATTACTATTTCAAGACGCAGCTGATGGTCGCCCACGGGGAGATGGCAACTGCGTCACGCCTCGCGGGGGATATGGCCAGAAGCCGGGCGAGCGCTGAGCAGGCTGTGGCGTTCGCCAGAGAAATCATGGCAGAAGATCCTGAAGATGCTGGCGGGCCGGAAGGACTGTCAGCCATGCTGCAGAAAGTGGTGACGGCGGAATTCCGGTCAGGCAACCTCCCTGAAGCCAAAACAGCGGCAGATGAAGCGGCCATCCTGATGGAACAGTTGGTCCAGAAGTTTCCAGAAGACCAATTCTACCAGGTCCGCTTACTGAACGTTCTGTCCCAGGCAGCGGAAGTCGATGGCACTGATCCGGCCCGGACATGGTCTTGCGAACTTGTAAAGCGTGCGGGTAATCATTGCGATATCGCCGCATTGCTTGAAGACGAGAACGCGGGATGGGAAGAGGAAAGCATCCGCCCCCTGCGAGAGCTGCCCTGTATTGGTTGAGACCTATTCGCCGACGTTCTGGCCGATACCAAAGTCGCGGCGGGCGGCCACGATGCTCACAATGGGCCCGGCAACCACGTCCAGCAGGGTCATTACCATCAGCAGGAAAAATACAGGCGTTCCAAAGCCCGGGAAGGCGAGGAACCCGATCACACAAAACAGCAATAGCACCATCGAAACGGAGTGATTTACAATCGCATCACTCTTGGTGCGCGCGGCTTTGAGAATTTCGATGAACAGGAAAATAAGCCCGACCAGGAGGACAAAATCACCCATTGTGAAAACAAACCGCCCGCCAGACATCATGGGCATGCTGAATAAAGCTGAACTCAGCCTTGCCTGCGTCCCCGCCTCCCCTGCTGTCAATGAAACGAGGAGATAGATGAAGACGGGTATAATCAGAAGCGGAGCAATAATCAGCGCACGCAGCATGGCAACTTCTCCTGTCTTGCCAGCACATTGCTGTGCCCATGGCACAGCATAAGGCAAATTTGCCGTCATCCCTAGAGGCGCAGAAGGATACATTTTCGGGTCACAGAAATTTGCGACTTTCAGGGCGCGCCATAAGGTTCGATCTTGGTCAGCTTCAAAGTGTAGGCGGCAGCGGCAAGGTCGCTTTCCTTTGTCTGCGCGGTCAGCGTGCCTTCCAGCCAATAGGCGACCCAGATGTCATCGATTCTCACAGCAGGGTCCGCCTCCACGTAAATAATCTGGTTTGGCGGCGGGGGCGGCGTGTGGATGCACGCGCCCATATAGGGCGCCAGCAGAAAGCTCGCTTGCCGGTTCTTCAGGTCGAAATCGAATGGCACGACATAGCCGGGTATGCGGACAAGCTTTCCATCAAGCTCAGGGACGGTATCAAAGCCGCCGAGCTGAGGCATGTAGTCCATATCGGAGCCTTCCTCGATCGCGTCGAGAGGCTGGTTTGCATAACGGGCCTCAAGCGCAGCGTAGAATTCAGCGTATTCCTGCTCCAGGGCTTCTCCGGCGCCCACGGGCATCAGATCATCCCAGATAATAGGCAACGCCTCCCCTTCCCTCACCCCCCAATAGCCATTCTCGCCGTTGGATTCAGACGGCGGGCGCGGCGTTTCGCTGACATATCCGGAAGGAGAAGACCGCTCGAAGGTTTCACTGACAGCGCCTTCTGGCATTGGGGGCGGCACGTTCTGGTTTTCATCCTGACCAGAAGAACCGCTATCACCGCACCCAGCAATCAGGCACACAATCAATGCTGCCGCCAAAGACCTCACCACCAGACACCTCATTCCGAAAACTTACCCGCCCAAGAGTAATAATATAACATTTTGCTGTCTATCTCTCTAATGTTGAGGGTCAACCGGTTCTCGGCGAATTGCCAGTCCCGCGGCTCATCTGCCTTCTGCAAAATACTGCACGCGCTCTTGCGGGGGACGTGCTTCCGGGATAGTCGGCAAGTGTCATCTGGGGAGTAGCCAGCCACTGAAAGGTGGGCTTCCGCATCAACATACTTGGCTGAGAGGCCATGGTGCGGAAGGAGCGGTCATACCGTTCGGGCGAGACCAATGACATTGCCTCCTGCCATGCCGGGCGAGGGTGCGATGTCGTTGGACTCAACCAACTGCCCGGCCCGGAGACCATCCTCGTGGAAGCACTCTTCACCTCAACCGCTGTCGTGGCGCTCGCCGAAATTGGAGACAAGACGCAATTGCTGGCCATCGTATTGGCCACGCGCTTTCAGCGGCCCGTGCCGATCATCCTGGGAATCCTGGTAGCGACCCTCGCCAACCATTTCCTGGCAGCCTTCATCGGGGCGCAGGCCGCCGCCTTCCTAGAGGGCGACTGGTTCCGCTACCTGATCGCAGCTTCGTTCATCGCCATGGCGGCCTGCACGCTGGTCCCCGACAAGCTCGACGACATAGAGGAAAAGCCCGCTCGGTTTGGCGCCTTCGTGACCACGGTCATAGCCTTCTTCCTGGTGGAGATGGGCGACAAGACGCAGCTCGCCACTGTGGCCTTGAGCGCCCGGTTCAACGACCTTCTCATGGTCACCATGGGCACCACGCTCGGCATGATGCTCGCAAACGTCCCGGCAGTGTTCCTCGGAAATGAGCTGATCCGGCGTGTCCCCCTGAAAGTGGTTCGGCTGATCGCTGCGCTGCTTTTCCTCGTCATCGGGGCGTGGCTAGCTGCTCAAACTGCTGGCCTTATGTGAGTTTTCCTCGTCTTGCGGACTGGACAGGTCCGCAGAAGCGTCCCACCTCGTCATCAACCAGACTGGCCGCACTGAGGAGAATACTTGATGGCAACTGCCAAGCGCAAAAAGGCGAGCAGCATCGCCGTAGTTGCCGAAAGAGTTCACGAAGCGGCGGCCGTGCTCAAGGCGATGGCCAGCGAAACCCGGCTAAAGATCATGTGCAGTCTGAGTGAAGGGGAACTGCCCGTAAACCAGCTGGCAGAGATGACCGGGCAGTCCCAATCGGCAGTCTCACAACACCTCGCCAAGCTGCGTGCCGCAGGTCTGGTCGAAAGCCGCCGGGATGCTCAAACGATCTATTACCGTTGCCGGCCCGGCATTTCCCAGGCGCTGATCGATACGCTCTGCGACTATTACGGAAACAAATGAAAACAGGCCGGGACTCGCCCCGGCCTGTCTGAATGGTGTTCCGATTGCAGATCAGCAGATTAGTGGCTGTTGGCCAGCACGGCGTTGGAAGCCGACACAGTGATCGCTGAAAGGTCTGCGTTCAGCTCAGCCTGGCGCCCGGCATCAGGATAGGCCTTGGCAAGTTCCGCAAAGGCTTCGTTCAATGCCGCCGCCCCTGCAGGGTTGGCCGCCGTGATCTCAGCTTCCTGATCTTTGAAAAGGCTGAGGCCCGCTTTGTAGAAGCCATAGCCATCAAGATAGGGCTCATACGTGCCCGCTTCCCTGGCGATACGGTACATCGAAGCGGCGCGGTCTGCCTGATCAGCGGCAATAGCGGCGCGGATGGAAACCGGGCTGCGCGTGGATTCCGGTGCCTTAGTGCCGGCTGCACGGAGGGCCGCAATGATGGCGTCGGTACGGGCGCCGATCTACTCGGCGCTTTCACCCGCCAAAACGGACTGAGAGGCTTCCAGCAGCAGATTGTCAAACAGCGGCACGCCGCGCGCATTGAACAGGTCTTCCAGTTCAATCAGCACTTCGCTGACCGGGTGAGCATACATTTCGGCGGCTGCGTCTTTCTCACCAAGGGCGAATGCGTCGCGCGCCGCGATGACGTGTGCCTCAGTCACTGCCAGCGCCGAACCGTATATGACAGGGTCAGTGGCCGCCTGATCGAGCGAGATGCCGCCCTCACCTTCCCCGCCAGAGGCCACAGCCGCAACGGCTTCCTCAAAGGATGGGGCTGCAGCAGCCTCCGCAGTCTGTTCGGCAGCGGCTTCGGGCGCATCCGCCGCAGGCGGCGGCGCCTTTCCGCAGGCGCCAAGCCCGGTAGAAATGATGGCGAGGCCAAGGCCAAGTCCGGTCCAGGCTTTATACGACTTGCTCATTCAGACGCTCCGCATATGTTGCTAGTGATTGAGAATGAGTTGCAGTTAGAGCAATTGAGGCACCACCGCAAGGCCAGAGGCGCGGAAGAGCAATATGATCGTCATTGAAAATGTCCTGAGCCCGGAAGTGCTGGCCGAAGCGACGAAGGCACTGGCCGAGATGCGTTGGGAAGATGGCCGCAAAACCGCCGGCGCCACCGCACGCCGTGTGAAGCAGAACCAACAGGCAGACCTGTCTACCCGAGCTGGTGCCAAAGTTCGCGATCTGCTGCTGGACACCGTCAAGCGGCATCCGGTTGTGGAGGCCTTTGCCCGCCCGCTGAAATTCGCGCCGCCGCTGATCAGCCGCACCGGCGTGGGTGACACATATGGTCTCCACATCGACAACCCAGTGATGGGCAAGGGAGAGACGCGGATCCGGACGGATCTTTCCTTCACGCTGTTTCTGTCACCGCCGGAGACCTATGAAGGCGGCGAACTGGAAATTGAAACTGTTTTCAGAACCGAATCTGTGAAGCTGCCCGCGGGAAGTCTGGTTATCTATCCGTCTACGGAGCTGCACAGGGTCGCGCCGGTCACGGCCGGTGAGCGGTATGTATTTGTCAGCTGGATACAGAGTGCCATCCGCGACGCAGGCCAACGCGCTATTTTGTTCGATATTGCAAATCTGAAAGCAGCCCTCGCACGGACGTTTCCGCAGGGATCCCCGGAATTGCTGAACCTGGCAAAGACAGAGGCTAACCTCATCAGAATGTGGGCAGATGCCTAAGGCCTTCCCGTTATTTTTTGCAATTAATTCCGGCATTACTGGCTGGTGTTCCAGATCTGTTCATCTTCTGGTGGGCAACAGCCAAAGGGTTGTTATAAAGCCAAGCCATGACGCCCGCACAGATCGAACAACTCCGTTTTGCCTTGTCCAACCCGCGCTATGAGGGCTGGACGGCGCCGCCGATCATTCCGGGAAGCTGGCGTGAACTGACCGGCGAAATGGCGCTGAATACGATCATCGCCATTTGCGAATGGCTGGAGGACGAGCGCGACGTCAAAAACCTCGCCATCGAGTGGACTGTTGACCGGGTACGGGTGCGCAATCTCACCTGTTACCAAGATACTGTGCTGGTTGAGCTGGCAGGGCATGCCGGATACGGGCGGCCGGGGCTCATCAACGTCATCGTTCATGAAGACGGGATGGCATTGCTTGACGGCACATCGGCCGTCATTCACGACCTCAACATGGAGCTGTCGCCGATCCTCGATACGCATCACCAGCGGCTGGATTACCTGCACCTCTTCATGAACTGGGTGCATGCCAGCGAAGGCCGGTTTCAACCTGTTTCGCTAAGGCAATCAACCTTAGCCCATTCAGGGAAACGCAGCCCGAAGAAGAAACCGAAGCCTTGGCCCACTATACGGGCACTGTCCTTTACGGCGGCAGTCTCTTCCGTGCAGTAATGGCCATCTTTCCGCGGGGACTGGTGGAAATGATTGATGACGACGTATTGCTGACAGACTTGCCGGTTCGGGAGGAAGGCCTCATCGGACCCATGATTGTCAGCCGGATGTGACTGCTGGGGAATTTATGCTCGACCTTGTACCTGCTCAATTGAAACTCGAGCTTCCTTCGGATGTCGGAGGGAACCGGCTGCTCGTCGGCTGGTCCATGGAACTGGAACACAAGAAGGTTCCGATCGGCTTCTCTTTTGGCGACCCCGAATGCACGCCCGCAACCGGGTACATCGACCCCATCCTGATGGAGCAGGAAGGTCATCTGATGACCATTGCGCCAACCGGTGCCGGGAAAGGCGTCGGCTGTATCATCCCGGCGCTTCTCCGGTTTGATGGGCCACTCATCGTTATTGACCCCAAAGGCGAAAACGCCCTGATCACGGCGCGGCGCCGCAAAGAACTCGGCCACACAGTCGCGATCGTCGACCCGATTGGCGTTACCGGCCTTCCTTCCACCCCCATCAACCCTCTGGATCTGCTGGATCCTGCAGGCCCCACACTCGTTGATGACGCGATGGCGATCATTGCCACGATGATCGACAACCGGATGGGCCGGAACACTAATGACGGCGACTATTGGTCCGAACGCGGAGCAACCTTTGTACTCGGCGTGATCCTGCATGTCGTATCCGACCTGCCACCTGCCCGCCGGCACCTCGGCACCGTCCGCGAACTGGTAGCGCAGGCCATGGGCGAAGCGGGCATTTACTCCCAGATGGCAGAAAATCCGGCCTCCACATTATCAAGCGCAACCACCGTGCTCGGCGCGCTGGAACGGTCGCGTAATGCCGAGGCGGTAAGGATCGGCCAGATGCTGCGGCTCGGCGCGGTCTCAACGCTGGGCGGGATCCTTTCCTTTGCACAATCCATCGTGGAAGTGGCTCGCGGGGACGCCATCACAAAAAGCCTGTCCTCCACCGGGTTCGAACTTGACGCGGTGACGCGCGGGGATCCGCTGTCGATCTATCTGGTGCTGCCGCCACATATGCTGGACAGCCATGGCAAGCTGCTGCGGCTGTGGGTGCATACCCTGATGACCCTGATCACGCGGCGAAATGCCCGGCCTGAGAAATCCACGCTGTTCCTGCTGGACGAAGCCGCTCAACTGGGCACGTTCACGCCGCTTCGCCGTGCTGTGACGCTGATGCGGGGATATGGCCTGCAAACCTGGAGCTTCTGGCAAGACCCAAGCCAGCTTCGCAATCTCTATCCGGATGATTGGCAGACGATGGTGAACAATTGCCGCGCCGTTCAATGCTTTGGCGCGAACACCATGCTGGCAGCAGAATCGATGGCCTCGATTGTAGGCTTCCGGCCTGCGGAACGGCTACTGGACCTGGCCGATCATGAGATGCTGCTTCAGCTTTCGGGCGATGCGCCGGTTCTGGCGCGGCTGCCAAGCTATCTGACCGATCCGGCATTCGCCGGTATGTATGATGCCAACCCCTTCCATGATCCCAGCCGGCCCGTCATGCGCCCTGCGCCGCCCGTGGAGCGCGTGGTGGTGCGCCGCCCGCCTGGCAAAGCCGAGGCAGACACCTTATCGCCGGCAGGGCTGTTGAAAGTGCTGAAAGAGACGCCGGATACGCCTCCGGCCAGCGACTGAACCGGCCATTTTCTACGGCCATGAAAAAGCCGGGCGGCAGATGCGCGCCCGGCTTTCTGTTTGATGGCAAAGCCTTGCGGCGATCAGAGGATACGCGCGCGGGCCTGTTCGTATTGCTTCATGATGTTGCTGACGAGTTCCTTGCAGGTCGGGATGTCGTGGATCAGCGCCTGGCTCTGACCGGTCGTCCAGATGCCACCGTCCATATCGCCGTCGCGCAGAACGTTTTCGCGGCCACGGACGCCCGCCATCAGCTCCTTCACGTCCGCGAAGGTCTTGGTCGGGTCTTTCTGGATTTCGGCGACCTGAACGGAGATCTCGTTCTTGGCAACGCGGGCCGTGTTGCGCAGCGAGCGGCCAACGAGGACTGTGTCGAGCTCGTTGTTTTCAACGATTTTTTTCTTCACGTTTTCATGGATCTTGGCTTCCACGGTCGCGCAGAAACGGGTGCCCATGTTGACGCCGTCAGCGCCGAGCACGATGGCGGCAGCAAGACCGCGGCCGTCGGCCATACCGCCCGAGGCGATGACCGGCACGTCAACAGCGTCAACGGTCGCCGGCAGCAGAACGATCAAGCCGACATCGTCTTCACCAGGGTGTCCGGCGCATTCAAAACCGTCGATGGAGATGACATCAACGCCTTTATTTACTGCAGAAACAGCGTGACGAACCGAGGTGCATTTGTGGATCACCTTGACGCCGTTTTCCTTGAAACGCGGCAGGTGATCGGTGGGGGCACGGCCGGCAGTTTCGACGATCTTGACGCCGCTTTGGATGATCGCTTCGCGATATTCATCGTAGGGAATGGGGTTGATCGAGGGCAGAAGGGTGAGGTTCACGCCGAAGGGCTTGTCGGTCAGCTTCTTGGTTTTCTCGATTTCGGCCAGCAGCTCCTCACCGGACTTGAACATGTGCGCCGTGATGAAGCCCAGAGCGCCTGCATTTGCTACAGCTGCAACGAGTTCACCGTAGCCGACGCCGGTCATGCCGCCCATGCAGATTGGTGTTTCGACGCCGAACATTTCGGTCAGACGTGTCTTGAGTTTTGCCATGTCACTCCCCTGTCTCTGGCTGCAGCGGGGGTTGGAGGCCGCAGCGCCTTGGTTTCACAGATGAGACATGGCACAGGCTGGAAGGCGTTTGGAAGGCGTCACCCAGCGGAAATGCGGCTCAGTTTCGGCTCACGCCGCTGCAAAAGCCCGTCAATGCGAGCGCAAATCGTTTCACATCGTTTCATCCTGTTTCATCTTGTTTCAAATTCAGCCGCCCTGCCGCCAATCTGAAGCAGGGCAGCTCAGATCAGAGAGACACTCATGCCGGGGACGCCCCTTCATCCCGAGACTGCCGCGCCTTTGCGACACACTTCGCCGGAGGCCTGCGCGCGGGCGGTGATCGACCGGGTGGGAAAAGACGTGCGCCTCGCCCTGCCCCTGGGTCTGGGCAAGGCGAACCGGCTGACCAATGCACTCTATGAAATCGCCAAGGGGGACCCTTCGGTGACCCTGACAATATTCACCGCGCTGACACTGGTGCGGCCGAAGCTGGGAGCGGGACTGCCGGCGCAGTTTGGCGGGCCGGTGGTGGAGCGGTTGTTCGGGGACTATCCGGACCTGACCTATGCGGTGGACCGGGCACGGGGCGCCCTGCCTCCGAATGTGCAGGTGGAAGAGTTCTTCCTGGCGACGGGCACGCTTCTCAACAACGAATATGCCCAGCGCCATTACAACAGCGTCAACTATACCCATGCCATGCGCCGCATCGTTTCAGCGCGGGTGAATGTGATCGGCCAGATGATTGCCGCACGCGATGAGCGCTACAGCCTCTCCTGCAACACCGACATCACGCTGGACCTTATCCCCGAGCTTCAGCGCAAGGCCGGCCGGGAGAGCTTTGTGGTGGTGGGCGAGATCAATGAGCGCCTGCCGTTCATGGTCAATGACGCCGAGGTGCCCGCCAGCGAGTTTGACATGCTGCTGGACGCAGGCGGCTATGACCTCGCCGGGCTGCCGGCGGCGCAGGTGGACCTGGTGAGCCATGCCATTGGCCTGCGCGCGGCGCGGCTGGTGAAGGATGGCGGCACGCTGCAGATCGGCATCGGGTCGCTCGGCGATGGGGCCGCGCAATCTGTCCGCCTACGGCATTTGGATGCGGCTGCATTCAACACCGCCTTGAGCGCCCTGCCCGGCCCCAGCGGCCCGGTGGAAGAAGGCGGCAACGGCGCCTTCAAGGCCGGGCTCTATGGCTGCACAGAAATGTTCACGCAGGGCATGCTGGAACTGCTGCGCGCGGGCGTGTTCACGCGCCGCGTGCGCGAGGGCAGCGCAGTGACCATTGATGGCGGGTTCTACCTTGGTCCACAGAGCTTTTATGAAGGCCTGCGTGAGGCGCCGCCGGAAATGCTTGCGGCGATCAACATGACCAGCGTGGCGGATGTGAATGCGCTTTACGGCAATGAAGCCGCACGCCGGCGCGAGCGCGCTGATGCGCGCTTCATCAACATCGCCATGAAGGCGACCTGCCTTGGCGCCGTCATTTCTGACGCGCTGGAAGACGGACGCGTGGTAAGCGGCGTAGGCGGACAATATAATTTTGTCGCGCAGGCCCATGAGCTGGAAGATGCCCGCTCGATCATCCTGGTGAAAGCCGTGCGGGAGGCAGGCGGCAAGGCGGAGTCCAACATCGTCTGGTCTTACGGTCACACGACCGTGCCACGCCATTTGCGCGACATTATTATCACCGAATATGGCGTGGCCGACCTGCGCGGAAAAACGGATGAAGAATGCGTGTGCGCGATGCTGGCCATTACCGATGCGCGCTTCATTGACGGGCTTGTTCGCGACGCGATCGCGGCGAAGAAGCTGCCTTCTGATTTCACAGTGCCAGCCGCTTGGCGGGCCAATACGCCGGAGACAATCCGGCGCGCGCTGAGCCCGCATGCGGACAAGCTGCCCGCCTATCCTTTCGGAACGGAGCTGACCGAGATCGAACGCGAGATCGCGCCTGCGCTGTCTTATCTGAGTGGCCAGATGGCGGCGCCGGCAAAGCGGGCAGCCTTTATCCTGAGCGCCCTGTTTCCAGGGCTCGGCGCAGGGGCGCGGGCCGCCTTCCAGCCGCATCTTGAGCGGCTGTCACTCGACGCGCCCGCCAGCTGGAAAGACCGGCTGACGCAGAGGCTGATGCTCAAGGCACTGTCGAAGACGCGCTGAGCGGTAATTGCGGCAGCGTCAGCCTGCCGGATTGCCTGTCAGAACCGGCGGCGCGTGGATCATCATTTCCTGCAACGCCGCTTTCAGGCTCGCCGAAAGTGGGCTTGAGCCCTCAGCGGTAGCCTGGACGAAAGTGGTGGTGCAAATGCCGACGCAGCGGCCATGCTGATACATGGCCTGGCCAATCTCATAGGACGCCGTGCCGATCCGCAGGATGCCCGTGCAGACCTCTACAGCGACCGCATCCTCGTGGAAAACTTCTGCCAGATAGGTCACGCGGCTGTCAGCAGTGACGATGCGCGTCATTTCCGACCGGCCAGCTTTGGCGAAGACATGGCGGGAGAATTTTGACCGGGCCTCATCATAATAAGCGGCCACCGAGATGTTGTTGATGTGACCGAGGCTGTCTTCATCCGTGTAGCGGGTCTGGATGGCGCAGGAGAACGGATAGACGGCGCGGTCCTGACGCCAGGCTGGGGGTTTCATATGCTCGGGCCTTGTTTGACTTCAATTGATCTGGCCGCCCCTTCAGCGAGGTAACTCCACGGCAGTCAAGGGAGAGAACGCCTGTGGAGGGCGCACTCGAAGCATTTGCGAGCGCGCGAGTGAGCCGGCTCAGCCTATCTCCAGCAGTCGTATGGGATCAAACAGGCCCGGCGACACCCCACGAAAGGCGTATCGCTCAGGGCCATGATAGGCGCGCGCTCAGGCGGCCCATTTGCCGCTGACGCGGTTTACAATCTCTTCTTCGGTGCCGCGCAGGCTGTAGACACCGACGAGACGCACTTCATCTCCGTGTGCCTCATCCGCAGCGATTTCCAGTTCCAGCGCCGCGTCATCATCACAGAAGTCACAGAAATCGACAAAATCGACCCGGTCAGAGAAGACGAGAAGCCATTTCGAATTGCGCGCCAGACCTGCGCGAACCCAAGACCGAAACTCGTCAGATATGCCCGAATAGTTTTTCATATCCATCACTTCCCATACGCCAAACCGTGTTCCGCTTATGTTCCAATTCGGGAATTTCGTCAAGCCGGAAGCGGCAAATTTTAAGAAAAAAGAAACATATGGGCCGGTGTCCCTCTGGCCACTGATTCCCCCTCGCCTATCCGGCGATCGTCACTCAGTGGCCTGCTCAATGCTCTCAACCCCCTCCAGAAGAGCGGCGCGCGATATCTCGCCGACATGACGTTTGCGGATATTTCCGCGCGCATCCACGAAGACAGTGATGGGCAGCGCGCGAGAGCCGAGCCCGGCAGCCAGGCGCTGATCCGGATCCAGCAGGATCATGTCCGCCGGGAGATCTTCCCGCTCCAGAAACCGCGTTGCCTGCTCTGCTGTTTCGCCCTGATTGATCATCAGTACGAGAACTGAAGCGCTCGCCGCCACATCGATCAGCATCGGCATCTCCCGCCGGCAGGGACCGCACCAGCTTGCCCAGAGGTTTATGACGAAGGGTTGCCCGTTGAGCGTGCCGAGATCCACTTCCGTGCCCTGTAACGTTTCAACCGTAATACCGGCGGGAAACGGAACCTGCTGGCGCCGCTCCAGGACATTACCCGTGATCATGTAGACCAGAAAAAGAAACGCCGCGCCGCCTGCCAGCACGATGGCGGGGCGCGAGCCCTTTCGGGCGATGAGGATGAAAGCGATACCGGCCAGAACGCCCGCCCATGGGGTGAACCCGCCCTGCCACACGGCCAGGATTGTCCAGGGCTCCGGCAGGAACGCCTCGTAATGGATGGCGACATAGGTCAGCCGGGCCGCGATGACGCCGGCAAGGATGGCCGCCCAGGCGAGATCACCTGCCGGAGCCCCCGAGCGGCGCCCCACGATGCTGGCAAAGCCGAGAAAGGCGCCGATCAGCAGGATCGCTGCCAGGCGCTCTGTCGCCAATATGAATGGCCCCACTTCAATCATGCCCGTTGGACCGCCCTTCCCGCTCTAAAGCCCAGCCGAACGCTGGCCGTTGCTCTGCGGGTAGATGAACCCTGATCGGGCTTCTGCGGAAAGGCTTCTTTGCTGCGGCATCTCGCGCCCTCGCGGGATTGCTGGCCGCCCCTTGTTTTAAGAATGAGTTGCAATTACAGAAACGGCGCTGACTGACAGGAACGCCGATCATGAAAACCATCCTCTGGAAACACCTCCTCACCCACACTGCCTTCTGCGCGCTCGCCGCGGCCGCATTGGCGCAGGAAGCGCCCCAGGCAGGGGCGGACGCCGACGCAGAACGCGTGCTGGAAGCGGTGATTGTGACCGGGGGATCTCAGGTGGAACTGATGGATGCCTATGCCGGTGGCCAGGTGGCGCGCGGCGGGCGCGCCGGCCTCCTGGGCAACCTCGATTTCCTCGATGCGCCCTTCTCCGGCACCGCCTATACAGCAGACCTCGTCAGCGCGCAGCAGGCACAGAGCGTGGGCGATGTGCTGAAGAATGATCCCGTTGTGCGGGTGGCCAAGGGCTTTGGCAACTTCCAGGAAGTCTATGTGATCCGCGGCTTTCCGGTCTATTCGGATGATGTGACGCTGAACGGGGTTTTCGGCATCCTGCCGCGCCAGTTTGTGGCGGCCGAGCTGCTGGAGCGGGTGGAAGTGTTTCGCGGGGCCAACGCCTTTGTGAACGGCGCGGCGCCGGGCGGCAGCGGTGTCGGCGGCTCCATCAACCTTGTTCCCAAACGGGCGCCGCAGGACGGGATACGCCGTCTGACGGCGGGATATGAAACGGAAGGACAGGCCTTTGGGGCGCTGGATATCGGCCAGCGCTTTGGCGCGGACGAGGCCTGGGGCGCGCGCTTCAATGGCGTGCTGCGCGACGGGGAAACCTCCGTGTCCGACCAGTCCCGCAGCCTGACGGCCCTGTCGCTGGGCACCGACTATGCCGGCGAGCGGTTCCGGTTCACGGCGGATGTTGGCTTTCAGGACAACCGGATTGATGCGCCGCGCCCGCAGGTTTCCCCGCTGGGGGATGTGCCAGAAGCGCCGGACGCCGATGTCAACTTTGCCCAGCCCTGGACGTATACGGATGAAGAACAGCTCTTCGGCGTGGTGCGCGGCGAATATGATGTGACCGATGCCGTGACTGTCTGGCTCGCCGCAGGGGCGCGCCGGGGCGAGGAAGCCAACGTTCTGGCAAACCCGAGCGCAGCGGCTGATGGCAGCCTGACCGCCTATCGCTTCGACAATACCCGCGAGGATGAAGTATTCTCGGCCGATACGGGCCTGCGCGCGGAATTCTCGACGGGCGGGATTGGCCACCGGGTTGTGGTGTCGGCCTCGTCAACCAAGCTTGATTCCAAGAATGCCTATGCGTTCTCGAGCTTCTTCACCCCCTTCGCGACAGATCTCTACAATCCGGTCGCCGTTGCGCCGCCGGCGGCGGACTTCTTCATTGGCGGGGATCTCAATGATCCCCTCAAGACCGAGGCTTCCCGCACGCGCTCCATTGCTGTGGCCGATACGCTCTCCTTTGTGGATGGACGCCTGCTGGCCACGGTCGGCCTGCGGCATCAGGAGATCGAGACCGCCACCTATGACTATAATACGGGGGCGGAGCTTTCGAGCTATGATGAAAGCAAGCTGACGCCGGCCTTTGGCCTTGTGTGGAAAGCCAGCGAGCAGCTGTCCTTCTTCGGAAACTATGCCGAAAGCCTGCAACCCGGCGCGATTGCGCCATCGACCAGCGGCGGCACGGTGATCGTCAATGCCGGCGAAGTGCTGGAGCCGTTTACCGGCGAGCAGGTTGAAGCGGGCGTGAAATACGACTCCGGCAGCTTTGGCGCCACTGCCAGCGTGTTCCGCCTGACCCGGCCCAACGCCATAGTCGTCAATCAGACATTCCAGGCCTCCGGCGAGCAGGAAAACCAGGGCGTGGAACTGACCGTATTCGGAGAACCGGTGAAAACGCTGCGCCTGATCGGTGGCCTCACCCTTCTTCAGGCGGAGCTCTCCAAGACGCAGGGCGGCGTGAATGAGGGCAACACCGTGATCGGCGTTCCGGAGGTTCAGGCAAACTTCAATGCCGAATGGGATGTGCCGGGCATTACCGGCCTCACCCTGGATGGCCGGGTGACGCACACGGGCGAACAGTTCGTCAATGAAACCAACACGGTGGAGCTGGACAGCTGGACGCGGCTCGACATCGGGGCGCGCTACGCGCTGCAGGTGGCCGAGCAGGATGTGACGCTGCGGGCGCGCATTGAGAATGTAACCGATGAAGCCTACTGGGCCTCGACCGGCGGGTTCCCGGGCGCGAATTACCTGATCCTCGGCAATCCGCGGACGTTCACGATCTCAGCCTCCGTCGACTTCTGAAGGAGCCCGCGTTGGAGGCCTCAACGATCCGCGCCTGGAGCTGGGTTCACAAATGGACCAGCCTGATCTGCACGGTGTTCCTGCTCATGCTGTGCGTGACTGGACTGCCGCTGATCTTCCATGACGAGATTGATGGGGCCCTGAACCCAGCCCAATGGGAACCCACCAATCCCGGCGGCGCGCACCTGACGCTGGATGAAGTCTTGTCGATCGCGCTGGAGAACCGCCCCGGCGAAGTGCCGATATTCCTGAGCTTTGACACGGACCGGCCGGTGGTGAATGTCACCTCGGGGCCGACGGCGGATGCACCCGGATCGCAGATGCATTTTGCATCTTTTGACCTGACAAGCGGCAATCTGGTGCCCCCTGCTGACGCGGGCGAAGACGTGATGGAATTCATTCTTCAGCTGCATACGGACATGTTCCTGGGGCTGCCGGGGATGCTGTTCCTGGGGCTCATGGGGCTTCTGTTCGTGATCGCGACCGTCTCCGGGGTGGTGCTCTATGCCCCCTTCATGCGGAAGCTGGAATTCGGGACGGTGCGCCGCAAACAGTCCCCGCGCCTCAAATGGCTGGACTATCACAACCTGCTCGGCATCGTGACCCTGGCCTGGGTGCTGCTGGTGGGGATTACAGGCGTCGTAAACACCCTCGCCACACCGATCATCGAAGCCTGGAAAAATCAGGAGCTGGCCGACCTGATTGCCCCCTATGAGGGCCAGCCGATGCCAGCGGAGTTCGCCTCCCTCCAGGCAGCCGTGGACCAGGCGGTGGTAGCGGCGCCGGGTATGCAACTACAATTCGTGGCCTTCCCCGGTAGCAGCTTTTCCACCAACTATCACTATGCTGTTTTCCTTCACGGCAATACGCCGCTGACGGAGCATATGATAACACCCGTCATCATCAGCGCAGCCGATGGCAGCTTCGGCGGAAAGCGCGACATGCCCTGGTACGTGAAGGCGCTGTCGCTCTCCGGCCCGCTGCATTTCGGGGACTATGGCGGCCTGTTGCTGAAGATCATCTGGGCGGCGCTGGATGTGGTCACCATCGTCATTCTCGGCTCCGGCCTCTATCTCTGGCTTTCCCGAAAGCGCCGGGCGGAAGAGACTGGCCTTGCTCCAGAGGCGGCGGCGGCATGAAGAAAGCAAAGCCCCTTCCGCTTCGCCGCATTTTCCTGATCCCTGCCCTGCTTTTTGCAATCAGTCTTGGCGGCCTGATTTGGGCCCTGCTGGTCGACGGCCCGCAGGACGTGCTCGCCGCACTGGCGGTCGGGCTGTGCCTGCTCGTTCCGGCCCTCTACGCCTTCCGCAGAGGGGGCTGAGGCGCAACTCACTAAGGTGCAGCTTGAATTGCGAGCCTATGGCCCGCCGCCTGCAATTCAGGGCTGCCGGTGCCTGCTACGACACTTTTCGAACAAGCGGGGCAGTCGGGTCTCCCAGCATCCTCAGAAAAGCATAGTCGTGATCAATAATCCTGAGGCTCGTGGATTTTTGGCCCAGGAAACCATTCTCAGGCAGACTCAGCTTATCGATAATTGCATCACGAATGGAGTAAAGCGTCTGCTTATAGCCCCCATGAGAATATCCCAGCTCTTTTGCCTGTGTTGCAAGATCCTGCCACGGACTGTTCACAAATTTCCGTAGGTAGAGAATCTGATTTGGTGTCAGATCAGAAAGGCGTTCGATGTAACGGTTGTACCGGGCCTCATCGATTGCCCCCTTTCGGAAGAGCCAGGACAACGCGAAAGGAAACGTTGCGATCTCGAGAAGCCGAAGATCAAGCTCTTCCCACGTTTTGTTATCGTCTGGTCTGCCTCCCGGAAAGTGGTCCAGTATTTGAGTTAGTCCCGGCTCCGATGGTGCTGACCCCGACTTTGGTCCGGCCTTCATGCGACTTTTCGGGCTGGTTGAAGTAGGGCCGCAAAGGCGCTTGGCGTCAAGTTTCCAAGCGCCGAA
>NZ_NCJT01000292.1 GCF_002282565.1 Hyphomonas sp. 34-62-18 | reverse complement strand
CAGGCCACATTGAAGCGCGGATACGCGATAATCCGTGACACTTCGGGTCAATTGGTGCGCAGTTCGTTGCAAGCCGTTGCACTTCCCGCCATCCGCGTGACTTTTGCAGACGGCGACGTGACAGCCGCGCCCATCGACGGCGACACGCCGCCACCGGCGCCCAAACCAAAACCTGCCCCCCGCAAAAAAGGCGAACAGGGCAACCTGTTCTGAGCCCCCCTCTTTGGGGGTGTTACGGACCTGCGCGCATTGCCTAAGACCATTGATACGCTTTGCCGAGGCGGGGCGTGTCCAGGTTAAGCAAACGGAGGCAGCCGATGCCCTTCCAATTTCCACACCTTCGCGCGCGCATGATCTCAGGCGCTGTTCTGGCGATGGTCAGCCTTGCAGCCTTCCCGTTGGCACAGGCGCAGGGCGGTTTGCCACCGGGCGCGGAAAATTGGCCGGCAGAGTGCGAGGCGGGCGACATTGACGCCTGCATCAATCAGGGCATCCGCCTGTTGCAGGGAATCGAGACGGCGGTGGACCTTCCGGGCGCGGCGCGGTTTGCCTCGAAGGCCTGTCAGCTGGGCTCGCCCGATGACTGCCAGATTGCCTGGGAACTCTATCGCGGCGCGCACCCGGACTATGCTGGCGACACCGCCCGGATGGTGACCATTGGCGCTGTTGCCTGTGACAGAGGACTGACCACACCCTGTAGCGACGCCGCATTGCGCCTGTTCACCGGCGATGGCGTGCCGAAGAATGTGGAACTGGCCTTACCGGTTTATGCCAAGGCCTGTGACCTGAAAGACGCCCTCGCCTGTGCCACTCTGGCCACAGAATATCTGGACGGGGATCAGGGGACAAAGATCAATCCCGAACAGGCCGTGGTCTATGGCAAGAAGGGGTGCGCGCTGGGCCAGCAGGATTCCTGCCGCGTTGTCGAGGCAGCCTATATGCTGCCAGAGTATTCAACGTTCGAGCCCAAGGAGGGGCTGGAATATGCCCTCGCCAATTGCGCCGAGGGATCGAAGGAAAGCTGTGTCAATCTTGGCATCGTCTACACCCAGATCGAAGCATATGATCTGGCGGCGGAGAATTTCGACAAGGCCTGCGGGATGGACCATCCGGATGCGTGCGAAAGTTCGAAGATCCTGAAACAGTGGCGGAAAGAGGTTGCCGAATACGAAGCCTATCTGGCCCGTTTGGCCGAGCAGAAGACCGCGATCAATGCGCTGATCGCCTCAAGCGGGCATGACGCGGCCCTGAGCGCGGCCCTGCATGAGTATGGCTCTGCTGAGCTCGCGCAATATGTGACCGAGCAGGCAGGCAGCTATTCCGGTTTCTCGACCAACAATCTCTATGTTCTTTCCTACTGGTTCCCCGGCCAGGCGACAGGGGCAGCGGCTGACCGGGAACTCGCCTCACGGGGCACCGGCCTTGAAGGCACATTCGGAGAAGGCACAAACACGCCGGGCGCAGCGGCAGCACGGTATCAGGCCGCCTATGGCTCCAGCCCGCCGAGCTATCGCTCCACCTCGCCGGCCGCTTCGGCGCCGCCGATGAAAAGCATGGCAGAAATCCAGTCCGCAACGCGTGACCGGTACCGCTGGGCCCACTGCACCATGAGCGGCAGCAACACCAGCGCGAAGGTCTGCCAGTAAGCGTGACAGGGGCTGGGGATCGCGTCAGGATAGATGCCTGACCTGATCTTTGGGCCCCTGCCATGCATCCCTCGCCCCACTTTCGTGAGACTGACCTCGGCGTCCTGCTGGCGCGCATGACAGCGTATCCGTTGGCGCTGGTGGCGGTGAACGGCGCGGCGGCGCCGCTGGCGGTGCATACGCCGGTGATCGCGCGTCAGGAGGGGGACGGGATTGTCCTGCGCTTTCATCTGTCTGCGGCCAATCCGGTGACCGCGCGGCTGTTGGCTGGGGCGGCGGCAACCCTCGTGTTCACGGGGCCGGACGCTTACATCTCTCCGGACTGGTATGGCGATGTGCCCGATCAGGTGCCGACCTGGAATTACCTGTCGGTGGAGGCCGAGGGCGAGGTGACGGCGCTGGGGCCGGAGGGGGCGGCGGCGTTTCTGGATGATGTCTCCGCCGTGTTCGAGGCGGGCCTCCTGCCGAAGCCGCCCTGGACAAGGGCGAAGATGAAGCCAGCGGCGTTTGACGCGATGCTGAAGGGTATCCGCGCCTTCGAGATGCGGCCACGCCGGCTGGAAGGCATCACCAAGCTCGGCCAGAACAAGACGCCGGAGATGCGCGCGGGCGTGATCGAGGCGCTGGACGGCCAGCCCGGCGGCGCAGGGATTGCGCGGGCGATGCGGGGGCTGGGTTGAGGGGGGCCCTCTGCATTTCCGGACTGTCCCATACATTCTTCGCTGTGCCCCACCCTATCCCTCCCCACCTCCGTGGGGAGGGGACCTGTTGCATTGCGGTGTGAGGTGAACGTTTCGGCGGAGGGCGACCTGCCCCCTCCCCACGGATGTGGGGAGGGTTGGGGTGGGGTTGCTTCAGGCAGCACGAATGCCCAGACGCAGCGGGCGCTGGCCGGTGTTTTGGGGTGGCTTCGGCTTTTTAGGAAAAGCTAGGAGGTGTCGGCGTGAGGGGTGAGGGCGTAGGCCCCCTTCATTCCTTCTCGGGGCGTTTGCAGTGCAAACGCTTTTCCCTCGAAGCCCCCGCATTTGCGGGGGAAGAAAAGAGGTTGCGCTTCGGGGCTGAGGTTAATCGGGATTGCTGAAGACCAGACGGGATCGCCCCACGGTTTGCGGGCGGGCTCTAACGGTCTGTAGACGGAGGGATCTGGCTGCGGATCGCCGAGATATTCGATGCGGACGCCGCCCCACCAGCTGATGCGGATGAGCGCGCCCCGGCGGCCGGCGGCGGTGACCTC
>NZ_NCJT01000011.1 GCF_002282565.1 Hyphomonas sp. 34-62-18 | reverse complement strand
ATGCGAACCGACCTCGACCATCTGCCTCATGGCAAGCAGCGCGAACTCGCCCGCGTGACGGAGATCCTGTTCGAGGAGTTCGCCGACGCCATGGCGGGCGCCTCTTCGCCGAAGAAGAAGCAAGGCCGCATCCTCAAGATCATCCTCTTCGGATCCTATGCGCGCGGGACCTGGGTGGACGAGCCCCATACCGCCAAGGGCTACCTCAGCGACTATGACCTGCTCATCGTTGTCAACCACCAGACCCTGGTTGACTTCGCCACCTACTGGTACCGTGCCGAAGACCGCATCATGCGGGAGACTGGGATCAGGACACCGGTCAATTTCATCGTCCATACGATGGAGGAAGTGAACGATGCCCTCCGCCAGGGGCAGTACTTCTTCACCGACATCATCAAAGAGGGCATCGCGCTCTACGATCTAAAGGGCAGCACACCCTTCGTCACGCCCCAGCCGCAGACGGAACAAGAAGCGCTGGCGACGGCTGAGAAGCATTTTGAACAACGCATGGAAGGCGCGCGAAGCGCTTTTGAGATTTTCAGCTTTTGCGTCGAGCGAGGCCTTCACAAAGATGCAGCATTCACGCTCCATCAGGCTGTAGAGCGCCTCTACACCTGCCTGCTCCTTGTAGAGACGAACTACTCACCTTCGACCCACAGCATCAAGTTCCTCCGCTCCCTTGCAGAACAAATTGCCCCCGATCTGATTTCCGTCTGGCCCCGCGAGACCAAGCATGACAGGCGCCTGTTTGAACTGCTGAAGCGCGGATACATCGATGCGCGCTATTCAGAGCATTATGCGATTACTGCCGAGGAACTTGCCTGGCTCGGCGAGCGGGCGGAAGCCTTGCTGGACCTTGTCGAGAAGCGTTCGCGGGGCAAGATCGGGCAATTGAGGGCAATGGCATTGAACGGGGACTGAGTTCTATGCAGCCAGCTTGCTCAAGAGTTGTGCGGCGCAAGGACGGGGGGCCGGGCCGACAGGCCCCATGCTGAAAGCCCCTGCTCGACGCCAACATGCAGGCGGATGAGCTGAAGAGCAAGGCCAGCCTCTTCCCCTGATCAGCCAAAGGTGAATAGCTGCGACGGGCCGCCCATTTTGAAGCCGGCCTCGGACTTCTCTCCCGATCTGCTGGAGTTTTCCGCACGCCCGCTAGCGCTGGCGGATCGCCAGTGTTGCACCCGGAACACATTGACAGCCCGTCCCTGCCCTGTCATTTCAACATCTGTTGAAAATCAACGCTTGTTGAAAAAGCTCGCTAACGGGCATACGGGAGGACAATATGGCCGTAAAATTCAATTCTTTCATGGCATTGGCAATGTGCGCCACGGCACTGACGCCGGTGGCCGCCTATGCCCAGGAGACGCCGGAAGAGACCGCCGCCTCTGACGAACGCCGCTTCGGCGCCATCGTCGTCACCGCCCAGCGCCGCGAGGAAAACCTCCTCGACGTGCCGCTCTCGGTCTCCGCCTTCGATGGCGACCTGCTCGCCGATCTCGGCATCCAGACGATGGATGAGGTCGCCAAGATCTCGCCGAACGTCACCCTGGAAGTGTCGCGCGGCACCAACAACACCATCTCCGCCTTCATCCGCGGCGTGGGCCAGCAGGACCCGGTGTCGGGCTTTGAGGCCGGCGTCGGCATCTATGTCGATGACGTCTACCTCAACCGGCCGCAGGGCGCGGTTCTGGAGGTCTATGACGTTGAAAGGATTGAGGTTCTGCGCGGGCCGCAGGGCACGCTCTATGGCCGCAACACGATCGGCGGCGCGGTGAAATATGTCACCAAGGGCCTCTCGGATGATCCCACCTTCAAGGCGCGCGGCGTGCTCGGCACCTATGGCCAGCGCGATGTCGTGGCGTCGGGCTCGGTGCCGCTGGCGGACACGTTCCGCGTCGGCGGCGGCGTCGGCGTCTTCACCCGCGACGGCTTCGGCGAAAACCTCATCACCGGCGAAGAAAACTACAACAAAGACGTCCTCTCCGCCCGCCTCTCCGCCGAATGGGACGTGACGGACGCCTTCCAGCTGCGCCTGGCTGGCGACTATATGAATGACGAGTCCAATGCCCGTCAGGGGCATCGCCTGATCCCGGATCTTTTCCCGCCGTCGACCTATCCGGTGCTCGGCGATGTCTATGACAACCGGGCCGGGCTGGATGTGGTTGAGCAACAGGTGGAAGTCTATGGCGGATCGCTGGTGGCCGAATATGAGGTCAGCGACACGATCACGCTGAAGAATATCCTTGCCTACCGCGAGGATGAAGGCACGAGCCCCATCGACTTTGACGCCCTGCCTGAAGCAGACGTTGATGTTCCCGGCATCTATACAAATGATCAGCTGTCGAACGAATTTCAGGTTCTCTATTCCGGCGACCGTCTGAACGGTATTGTGGGCGCTTACTATCTGGACGCCAACTCCTCCACCGTGTTTGACGTACTCCTCGGCACGACCGGCGCGCTGCTCAGCCTGCCGGGGCTGAACGCCCAGACCTTTGGCGAAGTCAGTACGGAAACCTGGTCGGTCTTTGCCGACTTCACCTATGACCTGACAGATCAGTTCGCAATCTCGCTCGGTGGCCGCTACACCGAGGACAAGCGGTCTTCGATCGTTCTGCGCCGCACTTATGTCGGCGGCTTCTCCCCCTTCTTCGGCGGGCCCGGCGTGCCGATTGCCACAACCTCAAACTTCGACGGATCCGCCAAGTTTGACGATTTCAGCCCGCGCGTTTCGCTGACCTACAAACCGGTTGAGAACCACACTCTGTACACAACCTATTCGCAAGGCTTCAAGGGGGGCTCGTTCGACCCGCGCGGCCAAACGACAGCCGCGCCTGACCTTGATCAGGATGGCACCGTCTCGCCCGAAGAAGTCTTCGCCTTCATGCAGTTCGAACCGGAAGAGGTCGACAGCTATGAAATCGGCTGGAAAGCCAGCACCTTCAATGGCCGTGTGCAGACGAGCCTGGCGGGCTTCTTCATGGACTATCAGAACGTCCAGATCCCGGGCTCGGTTGGCATCGACACCAATGGCGACGGCGTCAATGACACCTTCACGGGCGTGACGACGAACGCCGCCTCGGCCGATCTCTGGGGCGTGGAGTTTGAAGGCACGGCGGTTCTCGGCGAAGAAATGTTCAACGAGTCCGACCTGCTCACCTCGGCCCTGTCGGTTGGTTACATCAACGCTGAGTTCAACGAATTCATCGACGCCTTCGGCAATGATGTCGCCGATCAGCGCGTGTTCCAGAACACGCCGGAATGGACCGGCAGCCTGCGCCTCACCTATGATACGCCGTTCAACATCCTTCAAAAGCCGGGTCGCCTCACCCTCAACACGCTTGCATCCTATCGCAGCGAGTCGAGCCAGTTCGAAATCCGCAGCCCGCTGGATCAGGAGGCTTACACGCTGATCGATCTTGGTCTGCGCTGGAAGCCCGATGACAGCCGCTGGGGCTTCACCGTTTCCGGCAAGAACCTGACGGACGAGCGGTACAAGGTTGCCGGCTATAACTTCATCAATCCTGTGACCGGCGCGCCGACGCTCGGCCTGGAAGGTGTTCTGAACGCTTATTACGGTGATCCGCGTACCTTCAGCTTCGGTGTGGATTACGAGTTCTAGGTCTGGAGCGTTTCCTCCCGGCTGCGGCTCACGGGACACTGAGCCACAGCTTTCCAGGCCTTACTTCAGGGCGGCGCCTAACGGTGCCGCCCTTTTTTCCTTGTACGGATATCAGTTTGTAGCGCGCCTGAGCTGAGAAGCCGGGCTCAAGAGTTCTTCGAAGCGCGGCGTTTCGGCGGCGGCGCCGTCACGGCAGCTGGCGCTGCGCGGCGGGCTGCTTCAAATCCGCCGGTAATGAAATGCACCATGTGCTCACAGGCATCGGCAAGGTCATCAGACCGGCAGACACCGCCGGAGAGATGGTCGATACGGCCCGTCTGGGCGAGCGCCAGTGTCAGTGCGCCTGAGAAGCACTGATACCCCCAATAGAGATCCTTCTCGTCCATGCCGGGAAGCGCGAGGCGCAAGGCATCCAGAAACTGGCGGATCAGCGGATCGAAATGATCCGCCATCAACCGGCCGCCCCAGCCAGGCGAGTTGTTCACATAGGCGACGAGCGCGTAATAATTCTTCCAGCCCTGATCTTCCAGATGCGGACCGGTCAACATCGGCTCCAGGTAAGCCCGGATAATCGCCTCGACTGTCGGCGGCTGCGGGCTGGCCGCTTCTATGGCGGCTTTCAAAGCTTCTTCACGCCAGAGGTTGACGATCTCTGCGCGGCGAATGAACACCGCGTCGAACAATTGCTTCTTCGGGCCGAAATAATAATTCGGCAGGGCGAGATCGACCCCGGCCCGCTTGGCGATTGTCCGCAGGGTGACGCCATCGAAGCCATGGGCACTGAACTCTGCTTCGGCCGCATCCAGGATGGCGGTCCGGCGGTCTGCTTTCGGTGGCGGCGTCTTGGTTCGCACGCTCAGGGTGTTCCTCCTCGGGCCTTGTTCCCTTCAGGGTATGGACCAGTCTGCCCACTTGTCAAAGTGGCCCCTTGCGCTTGCCTTTCTGCCGGGTTTGCGTCTATTTTTCAACATCTGTTGAAACGGAACATCAGCTTCCGCAGGGGGAGACACGGCGCATGCTGCCAGAGGGCACTGATATTACCTGGACATCCCAGGATGGCCTGCCGCTTTACGCCAAATCCTATGGGCCGGACGATGCGCGCCTCACAGTGCTCTGCATCCATGGGCTGACCCGCAATCATCAGGATTTCGAGCCAATGATTGCCGCCCTGCCCCGCCATCACCGGTATATCGCAGTGGACGTGCGCGGGCGCGGGAAGTCTGCCTATGATCCGAACCCAAACAATTATCAGCCCCCTGTCTACGCAAAGGATATGCTCGGCCTGCTTGATACGCTGGGCATCAAACGAACAGCCCTGATCGGCACGTCGATGGGCGGGCTGATTTCGCTGCTGATGGCGCGCGCTGCGCCGGCGCGAGTGACCGGCGTCGTGCTGAACGATATCGGCCCGGCGGTCGAAAAAACCGGCATTGCGCGGATCGCCTCCTATGCCGGGAAGGTTGCCCCGGTCACCGATTGGGCAAGCGCAGCGGCCGCTGTGAAGACGCTTCAGGCCGCCGCCTTTCCGGGCATGAGCGATGAGCGCTGGATGGATTTTGCCCGGCGGACTTACAAGGAATTGCCCACAGGCGAAGTGGTCCTCGCCTATGATCCCGGAATTGCCGGTTCACTCGGCAAGGTGAAACCCGGCGCGATCACCAATTTCGTGATGTGGCGGCTGTTCGGTGCCGCGCGGAAAGCGCCGCTGCTGATCGTCCGTGGAGAGATTTCCGATATCCTATCGGCGGAAACAGCAGAGAAGATGGCCAAGCGGCATCCTGACGCCCGCCTGGTCACGGTACCCGCTATAGGCCACGCGCCGATCCTTGATGAACCGGAGGCTGTTTCAGCCATCACGACTTTCCTCAGCCGTCTGGAGACCGCCGCATGACCAGCCCTGCCCTGCCCCATGCCCCGGCGAAGATTTCCGGCCGCGCCTGGATCCTTGCCGTCCTGACACTGACCTACACATTCAACCATGTTGACCGGCAGATCCTTGTCATTCTGCTGGAGCCGATCAAGACCGATCTTGGCCTGCGCGACAGCCAGCTCGGCATGCTTTCGGGCCTTGCCTTCGCTGCCTTCTATGCAACTCTTGGCATTCCCGTTGCGATGTGGGCAGACCGGGGTAACCGGCGCAACATCATCGCTATCGCCCTCGGCCTCTGGTCTGCGATGACGGCCCTTTCCGGCCTTGCCCAGACCTATTGGCATCTGCTGCTGGCGCGTATGGGTGTCGGCGTGGGCGAAGCAGGCGGAACACCGCCGGCCACCTCCATGATTGCCGACCTCTATCCGCCGCAGGAACGGGCAACCGCGCTCGGCATCTACACTGCCGGCATCGGCCTTGGCATCATGGCCGGCTTTGCAATCGGGGGCTTTGTGTATGAGCTTTATGGCTGGCGCGTTGCCTTTTTCGTGGCCGGCATCCCTGGATTGCTCCTGGCTCTGGTTGTCCGCTTCGGTATCCGGGAGCCGGTCCGCGGGCTTGCCGATCAGCGCAAGGATGATGGCCCGGCGCCCTCGCTGGGAGAGACACTGACATTCATCTTCAGCCAGTCCTCCTATCTCTGGCTGATGGCGGGCTGCCTGCTCATCTGCATCTCCGCCAATGCCTTTTTGGTTTTCACCTCCAGCCATCTTCAGCGTACCTATGATCTCACCCCCGGCCAGGTTTCCCTGCCGCTGGGCGTCCTCATCGGCGGCGTGGGCAGTGTTGGCGCCATCGTGCTCGGCCGGGTGTGCGATACGCTGTCGAAGAAAGACCTGCGCTGGCGCCCTCTGATCATTGCCCTCTGCGCGGCCATTGCCCTGCCCTTTGCCTGGATGTTCCTGCGCGCGCCGACGGTGGAGATGGCTTATATCTGGAACATCGTGCCAAGCTTCATTGGCCTCATCTATGCCAGTGTCGCGTATACGGCCTCGCAGGAGCTTGTGAAGCTGCGGATGCGCTCCTTTGCGTCGGCCTTCATGTTGTTCTGCCTGACGCTGATCGGTATCGGCTGCGGGCCATGGATCGCAGGCGAACTGTCGGATCATTTTGCGCGCGCTGGCGCAGCCCAGCCACTGGCCCGGTCGCTGGAGATCATTCTCCTGTTCAACGCGGCCAGCATCATCTGCCTGCTGATGGCCACGCGCAATTACCGGAAGGATGCCGAACGGGCAGCGCTTTAGCGGTACTCATATGCCCTTCCGCAACGTCTTACTTGCAAGGGTATGGCGCAGCCCATAGAGTTCCAAAAAAGAACGGATATGACGATGCCTTATTTGGTTCCTGATCATGAGCTGACTCCCGAAGCCTTCACCGAAAAAGGCCAGGGAAAGTTGCCCGGACATATCGGCCTTGTCGTAACCCGCGCGGCACGGGACGGCTTCGAGGGCTATTTCGACATCCAGCCCCATCATCATGCGCCCAACGGGTTTCTCCATGCCGGCAGCCTGGTGACGCTCGCCGACACGCTGTGCGGCTACGCCACGGTGGCCAATCTGCAGGAAGGCGCAACCGGTTTCACGACCATAGAGCTGAAGACCAACTTCTTCGCCACAGCCCTCGAAGGCAGGGTTCATGCCGTGGTCATGCCGGTCCATATCGGCGGCACAACGCAGGTCTGGGATTGTGAGCTCAAGTCCGCCGCGGGCAAACGCATGGCGCTTTTCCGCTGCTCGCAGCTGGTGCTCAGGGCGAAAGGCTGAACGCCCCTCGCCCCAGAGCGGCCATCAATATTGCAGGGTATTGGGTGTTGTTTCCGGCGGCGGCTCGGCAGGTGCTGCGGCCGGCTCCGGCATCTGCTCGTCGATGGTTTCATCCGCAGGCTGAGGCGCCGCGCTGGCCATGCCGCAACAGCGTACCTGCATTTCCAGCACCCTGTCCTGGAACCGGCACTGCTGGTCATTGATCTCGCGCAGGATCGACGGGCCGCCCGCACGGGTGGTGAACCGCGTCTGCGTACAGCTGGTCAGCGTGTAGCCTTCCCGGCAGGTGCCGATGTTCGATTTCTGGATCGTGCGGGTTTCGCACTGCATCTGATCTTCCTTGGCGAGGGCCTCTTCGGCCTTGGCCATGGCGGCGGCGGCATCGGCCCGGGCCTGATCGGCCGCAGACTGCGCCTCACCGACGAGATTGAAAGCCTCCGATACCCGCAGATTGGTATCTGCAAGGGCCGTCGACTGGCCATCGATCTCGACTTTCAGGCGGCAGACATTCTCGTCAGCCTTGTCAGGATTGGCGCAGTATTGCGCAATGGTCATATCGTTCGGGATACTCGTACACGCGGTTAGCCCGAGGGCGGCCAGCGCAAGGCCGCCTGCCAGCAGTTTCGTAAGTGTCATTCAGACCTCCATCACCGTTTGTCCGGGGGCTTTCCGCCCTCCGTCCGGCAATGGGGTGGGAGTATGGTTAATACGTCAAGCCAGGTCGCGCAGGAGGGGAATCCTTCAGCCGCCAGCCCCCGCGTCGTCAGGCCTTGAGTTTGTAGCCCCTGCGGAACAGCAGCCAGACCCAGATCATCGATACCAGCGACAGGATGCCGGTATAGGCAACCCCGATCAGGATGGATCCGTTCGCCACGCCAAGATGCCCATAGCGATAGCCATCGATCATGTAAAAAATCGGATTGAGATGGGCGAGCGTCTGGAAGGGCTCCACCATCACCTTCACGTCGTAGAAAGTCCCCGACAGGAATGTCAGCGGCACGATCACGAAGTTGGTCACGGCCGCCAGGTGATCGAACTTGTCCGCCCAGATACCGCCATAAGCGCCCAGCGCCCCCAGAATGATGGCCGATGTGAGGGTAAACCACAGGATCGGCCAGACATGGGCCACAGACAGGTTTGCCAGACCCGACAGCTGGATCGCGATGGCGGAAATCGCTGCCACGACCAGGCCGCGTGTCACCGCGCCGCCCAGGAAGGCGATGGTCAGTTCCAGCGGCGAAAGTGGTGGCATCAGGAAGTCCACATGCGTGGAATTGAATTTTGCCTGAAGGAGGCTGGAGCTGGTGTTGGCAAAGGCGTTCTGAAGGATCGCCATCATGATCAGGCCCGGCGCCAGGAAGTCGTTATAATTCAGGCCCTCAAAGTCTCCCGTCAGCCGCCCGCGATCGCCGAAGGCCAGCTTGAACACAGTCATGAACAGAAGGGTGGTGACGACCGGCGCAAAAACAGTCTGCATCCAGACTTTCAGGAACCGCCCCACCTCCCTTTTGTAGAGTGTCCACAGGCCAAGACCGTTGAACGCGCCGTACTGGCGGAGGCGAGATTGCGAATTGCCGGGAATCGTATCCATTCAAGGCAAATAGGCGATGTGCAGCCTTTACGCGAGGGGTCCGCCCCGACTTTCCGGCCCGCCTGCCTGTGGAATCCTTAACACAACATATAGAAACCCTGTGGAAAGCGCGGGGCCCATGTTGTGTTTCATTTCGGTCCTGATACGATATCTAGGTGTCGAGAGGGGCGGCGTTTACCAGCCGTCACAACATCTAGTGGGTTTGGGCTCAGTATGGGGTTCAGCCCAAAGCGGGAGACCTGCAAGCCATGTCATGGACTGATGAACGGGTAACAGTGCTCAAGAAGCTGTGGGCCGAAGGCCATTCAGCTTCTCAGATCGCCAAACAATTGGGTGGGGTCACCCGCAATGCCGTGATCGGCAAGGTTCACCGCCTTGGCCTGTCGGGCCGCGCGACACCCTCGCGCCCCGTGAAGCGCCCGCCTCGCCTGGCGCGTCCGAAGCCCCGTTTCGTGGCCGAGGCCGCGAGCCCCGCCGCTGCAGCGCCTGCAGCAGCGCCCGCCGCAACAAAGCTTCCCGGCCTTACGGATGTTCCGGCAGCGCCCGAGCGCGCCACGGCCCTGGCGCCGCTGCCGCCCCTGCCGATGGCAGACGGCGCCCCGGCCACCATCCTCACCTTGCGCGATTCCATGTGCAAATGGCCGATCGGCGACCCCGCCGACCCGAAATTTGCCTTCTGCGGACGCAAGGCGGACTGCGGCCCCTATTGCACTGAGCACGCAGCCGTTGCATTCCAGCCTGCAAGAAAACGCGAAAGCCGCAAAGAATACGACTACGTCCGGCGCATTGCGGGCTGATAAGCCCAGCATTCCATCTCGCCAGACGGAAGGAAGCCCCCGGTGCCCCCGCCCCGGGGGCTTTACCGTTCAGGGACTAGCTTACCCGGTCAGCCGCCCTGGTTTTCGCGAGCAGCCGGCAACCAGACGCCAAAAGCGGTGCCCTGCCCCATGAGCGTCTCGACGGCGAGGCCGCCGCGATGGTGGGCCATGATGTGTTTGACGATGGCAAGACCAAGCCCGGTTCCGGTGATCTTGCCGCCCCGGCTCTGATCGGCGCGGTAGAACCGCTCGCCAAGGCGCGGCAGATGCTCCCGCTCAATGCCAGGCCCCTGATCTTCCACCCGCATCCAGACCGTCGGCTCATTGATGGCAACACGGTTGGAAGCTTGAAGCAGCGTCATGCGTTCGCTGTCAGGCCAGACTTGCGCGGCTTCTGACCGCGCCGCGAACGCATCGAGCGCCACCCCGCAGCGAATGATCACCTTGTTGCCGCCCTTGGAATATTTGATGGCGTTCGAGACAAGGTTCTCGACCACCTGGATCAACTCATCCCGGTTCGCGGTCACTGCCGGCAGGACGCCGGGCTCGTCAAACACAAGCTCGATGCCTTTTTCGCTGGCGAGCGGGTGCAGCGCGTCCACCGCGTTCACAACGATATCGCCGAAATGCTCCCGCTCCGTCGGCTGCACCTGCTCGGCGCTTTCGATCCGCGACAACGAAAGCAGATCGGCGATCAATCGGCTCATCCGCTCGGTCTCTCCTGCCATGATGCCGAGAAAACGGTCCCAGGAGTCCTTGTCCTCACGGGCCGGGCCGCGCATCGTCTCGATGAAGCCTGAAATCGCGGTCAGAGGCGTGCGCAGCTCATGGCTGGCATTGGCAAGGAAATCTGCGCGGGCGCGGGCGGCGCGCTTAACCGGCGTCAGATCTTCCAGCACGATCAGCAGATTGCCGCTCACCGGGATCGGGCGGATATGGGCGCGCCACTGTTCCTCCGGGCCAACCTCCATCTCAATCTCTGCCGAACCAAGCCCGGCGGCATTGAAACACGTCTCTATGGCGCTCAGCAAAGCCGGGGTGCGGATGATGGCGCTGGCACGGGGCGGCGCCGAGCGGCGCTGGCCGAGGCGCAGAAAGGCGGCGGCCGGCTGGTTGAATGCGGTGATCCTCTGCTCATCGCGGCTGACTTCAAAGGCAGGCAGCGGCAGGGCCGAGAGAAATTCCGCGATGGCCATGCCTTCACGGCGCGAGGCTTCGAGAGGCTTGGCGGGTGCGGGCACCCGCATGGAGGCTGAGCCGACATAATAGGCAGCCGCGATGGCCCCGATGACAAACATCGCTGTCAGCGCTTCGATCAGGCCAAGGGAGCCGGTCAAGGCCAGGATCAGCATGACGGTGCCGGTGGTGAGGACCAGCACGGCAAAGTCCCGCGCCCGGCGCGTCATGGACTGACGGGAGGTCTGTAAACCGTCTGTTTCAGATCCATCGCTCATAAGGAAACCACCTGCATCATCGGGTCCTAACCAGTCCATTGTGTAGCGGCTAGCGCGGTCAAGGCGTGAAGCCAAGACCGGCCAATCGGCCCTGCGCAGTGGAACCCAGATGAGTCAGGACAAAAATATATTGAAAATCGATAATTCCTTATTGACGATCGGCAAGTAGAGGCGTATCGCAACCCCAAGGCAGCCCGGAGCGCCGGAAACCACATGAAAAATACTTTCCTCCTGATGGGCACCGCCATGCTTGCAGCGTGTGCCACTTCCCCCAGCGCCGTTGAACGTCTGGCGACCGACCGGGAAGCGCTGTTTGCAACGGCGCCGGACGCGCCGGCCCAGTGGGCCGCACGCGGTGTTGCCGGCGTGCCGGAGACGGGCAACTGGCTGGACCAGTTCAATGATCCGGCGATGGCAGGTCTGGTGCAGGAAGCACTCGCCGCCAACCCGACACTTGAATCCCGCGCGGCAAGCCTGCGCGCGTCAGCAGCCCTGGCCCGCAGCGCGCGGGGCGCGCGCTGGCCCTCGCTTTCGGCAACGGGCAGCTTTGGCGGCACCTCAACAGGTGTCATTCTGCCGGGCGGCGGCACCGATCGGATCAATGGCGAAAGCTATGGCCTCGGGCTCAATGCCAGCTGGGAATTTGATCTCTGGGGCCGGATTTCCAACGGTATTGCCCAGGCCGATGCCGAGTATGCCGCCACCGCCGCAGATCTTGCCGCCTCGGAACTCTCGATCGCCGGGCAGACCGCTCTGGCCTGGATCAGCCTGAATGAGGCCCTCGCGCAGGAGCGTATTGCCGTCCTCACCTATGAGGCGCGCCAGCGCGTGGTGGACCTGACCGAGCCGCGCGTGCGCGCCGGCATATACGGGCCGCTGGAACTGCGCACCGCTCGCAGCGCGCTGGCCCAGGCCGAAGCCGCCATTGCCGCCCAGCGGCAATTCTCCACCCAGGCAACCCGCAGCCTGGAAGTCCTGGTTGGCCGTTACCCGTCGGCGGAGCTGACAGCCCCGGCCGTTATCCCCGAGCTGCCGCCAATGGAAGTGATCGGCAATCCCACCCTCCTCCTGTCGCGCCGCCCGGACATCGCCGCGCTGGAAGCCCGCATTGTCGGCGCCGGCCTGCGTGCCGAAGAGGCGCGCCTCGCGCTCCTGCCCAGCCTGAGCTTCACCGGCTCTGCCGGAACAAATGAAACCGACATCTCCGACGCGCTGGACCCGGCCCTCATTGCCGCGCGCCTGATCGGCAGTGTCACGCAACCCATCTTCAGCGGCGGGCGCCTGAATGCACAGAAGCTGGCCGCGATTGCGCAGGCCGAAGCCGCCGTTGCCAATTATGCCAGCGCGGCACTCGACGCCTGGCGCGAGGTTGAAAATGCTCTGACAGCTGACATACTGATTGCTCAGCAGGAAGAGGCTCAGGCACGCGCTCTTGAAGAAGCCCGCTTCGCCGAGGAAATCGCCGAGCGCCAGTATTCCAGCGGTACTGTGAACGTCTTTAACCTGATCGATGCGCAGACGCGCCGGCTGACGGCAGAAAGCCAGTTGGTGACCGCGCGGGCTGACCGCGCCCGCAACCGCATCAACTACCACCTCGCTCTGGGTGGCGGTGTTCCGGGCATGGAACTCGCTTCCGAGGAAGACCTGTTTGACACTGACGCCGCCGAAAGCGGCAGGAGATAGACGCCATGGGACGCCTGATCGCCATCATCGCACCAATTGCCATCGTACTTGTCCTCGGCGTCGGGGGCGTCATTGCCGTCACCGCAATGAAGCCCGAGCCGGAAAAGAATGATGAGCCAAGGGCGGGCCTCAATGTCTTTGCCGAGCCGGTAAAGACAGGCTCGCTGACCATCACGGTGGAAGCCCAGGGCGAAGTGCGGCCCAAGCGCGAGATCATTGTGGCCCCGCAGATCGCCGGCCGCGTGACCTATGTATCGCCTGATTTTGTCGATGGCGGCTTCATCAAGCGCGGGCAGGTCCTCGTCCGGGTCGAACCGGCTGACTATGAACTTGCCGTCGTACGCGCCAGATCGGTTGTCGCCAGCGCTGAGCAAGGACTTGCCCGCGAGATTGCCGAAGCCGAACTCGCCCAGAAGGATCTAGACGATCTTGGCCTTGATGATGCCTCCCCCCTCGCCCGCCGCGAGCCTCAGCTGGCAGAAGCGCGCGCCGCGCTGGAAGCGGCAAAGGCGCAGCTGGCAGAAGCGGAACTGAGCCTCGGGCGGACAGCCGTCATTGCCCCCTTCGATGGCCGCGTGCGCGAGCGGATGGCCGACATCGGCCAGTTCGTCTCGCCGGGACAGTCGCTTGGCAACATCTTTGCCACGGATGTGGTGGAAGTGGCCCTGCCACTGAAGGATGCAGACCTCGGCCAGCTCGGCCTGCCGATCGCCTTCTCCGCCACACCGGAAAACCCCGGCCCGAGCGTGGAGTTCTCTGCCGTGGTCGGCGGACAGCCCCGCACCTGGACCGGCGAAGTTGTTCGCACGGGCGCCGCCATCAATTCGCAGACGCGCCAGATCAACGTCTTTGCGGAACTGAAAGACCCCTATGGCACCGGCGCAGATGATGGCGCCCCGATGGCACCGGGCCTGTTCGTCAATGCACGGATCGAAGGGGCGAAGCTTGACAACGTCCTGATTGCGCCGCGCGCCTCCCTTCGCGGAGACAACCGGCTGTTTATCGGCGATCCCAAGAACGGCAAACTTTCCATCCGGCCGGTGGATGTGGCCTACTCCGACCGCACCGGCGCCTATCTGCGCTCCGGGGTCGAACCCGGCGAGTTGGCGATCACCAGCCCGATCCAGGCCGCCTTTGACGGCATGAGCATCACCGTCCTCGAGCGCCTGCCGGACGGCACCGTGAAAGTGCATGGCGAGAAGAAAAAAGAAGCCGAAGCCGTTGCAGATGCCGGCCCTCAGAAAGGCGCTGAAGGGAGCGCGCAATGAACGGTCTAGTCGCCTGGTTTACCCGCAACGCGGTTGCCGCCAACCTGCTGATGATCATCGCCTTTGCGGGCGGGGTGTTCGGCTACAGCGCGATGGAGCGGGAAATGTTCCCGGTCGTGAAGGTGTCCGGGGCTTCGGTCTCGGTCGCCTGGAACGGCGCCTCTCCGCGCGACATTGAAGAACAGATCGTCGCCCGCATCGAGGAAGCCGTCGCCAGCATCAACGGGCTCGACCGGATTACATCCGTCGCCAGTGAAGGCATGGGCGTCGTCAATATCCGGGGCCGCGATGACATCGACATGGATGTCTTCCTGGATGAAATCAAAATCCGCGTCGACCAGATCAACAATCTTCCGCAGGCGGCTTATCGACCGCAGGTGACACGCTGGGAACAGCGCAACTGGTTCTTCGGCATGGTCGTCCATGGTGATGTCGATCAGAAAACCCTGCGCCAGATCGGCAAACGCGTCCGCGACGACATTGCCCGCCTGCCGGGCGGCGAGCTGGCCGTCATGCAGGGCACGATGGACGAACAGGTCAGCATTGAAGTGTCTGAAGAAGCGTTGCGCCGCTTCGGCCTGTCGCTGAACGATGTCGCCGCCGCCGTCCGCAGCACCTCGCTCAACTCATCCGGCGGCCGGATTGAATCGCCGGTGGGCGACGTATCGCTGATGTCGCGCAACATTGCCGACTCCGCTGAACAATTCGGTGACATCATCATCCGGCAGACCAGCGATGAAGGCACCGTCCGTGTCAGTGATGTCGCCACCGTCATTGATGGCCTCGTCAGCGACAAGCTGAGCACCACTTTCAACGGCCGCAATACCATCTTCGTGATGACACCTGAGCCCGATCAGATGGACATCCCGAGCTATGCCAAGGGCTTCCGCGACTATATCGAGCGCGCCAATGATCCGGCCAACGGCATCCTGCCTGAAGGCATGAAGATCGACATCCTCTGGGACGATTCCAAGACCTTTGACGCGCGGATGGAGCTGATCACCAACTCTGCCCTGCAGGGCGCGCTGCTGGTGATGCTCGTGCTGGTGTTGTTCCTCCGCCCCGTCGTTGCGTTCTGGGTTACCGTCGGCATCGTGACGGCTTTTGCTGGCGCGGTCATGCTGATGCCGCTCTTTGGCGTTTCCTGGAACATTCTGTCGACGTTCGCCGTGCTGCTTGTGATCGGGGTCATCGTGGACGACGCCATCGTCATCGGTGAGAACATACACAGGGAAGTCGAATCCGGCCGGCGGGATGGTCTCGACGCGGCCATTGTCGGCACACAGATG
Source organism: Hyphomonas sp. 34-62-18 (assembly GCF_002282565.1). Classification (GTDB taxonomy): domain Bacteria; phylum Pseudomonadota; class Alphaproteobacteria; order Caulobacterales; family Hyphomonadaceae; genus Hyphomonas. The sequence continues at coordinate 14,066 of NZ_NCJT01000011.1, read as the reverse complement.
GTGATGAAGCCCGTTATCTTCGGCGTGCTGACGACCATCATTGCCTTCCTCCCCTGGGCCTTCATCACCGGCCCGACGCGGATGTTCACCCAGCAGATCAGCTTTGTGGTGGTCGCTGCCCTCACCTTCTCGATCATCGAGTCGATGCTCATCCTGCCCAACCACCTGTCGCACATGAAGAAGCAGGAATTTGGCGGGCGCACGGGCCGGTTCATGTCCATGCAGCGGCGAATTGCCGACAGCATGCTGTGGTTTGCCAACCATATCTACAAGCCGGTCCTCGAGCAGGCGATCCGCTTCCGGTATGCCACGGTCGCCTTTTTCTTCTCCCTGTTTGCGATCGCGGTGACGATGCAGTCCACCGGCATCGTGCCGTTCAAGTTCATGCCGGAAATCGAGGCCGACCTCATCCAGGTCAGCATCGAAATGCCCGACGGCACGCCTTACGAACGGCTGCTTCAGGTCCGCGACCAGCTTCAGAATGGTGTCGATGTTGCGAAGAAGGAACTTTCTGAACAATATCCCGAGGTTGAGGAAGGGTTGATCCGTGATGCCTCGCTGATCGCATCCGGCCGTCAGGTTCAGGCCTTCATCGGCCTTATCCCCCCGGAGGAACGCCCCGAATCCATCCGCTCCAAGGACATTGCCGAAAAGCTGCGCGCGGCCACTGGCGCCATCCAGGATGCTGAAACCATCGAGTTTGCCTTCACCTTCAATGAGGCAGACACCGGCGTGCAATTTGCGCTCAGCCATCCAGACCTCGACCGGCTGCGCGAGGCGGCGGACTATCTGAAAGCCCATCTGGCGACCTATTCGGAAGCCTACGACATTTCCGACAACCTCTCCTCGTCGGCTGAGGAAATCCGGGTCACGCTCAAGCCTGGTGCTGAAACACTCGGCATCTCTCTCAGCGATGTCTCCGGCCAGGTGGCGCAGGCCTATTACGGCATCGAAGCCCAGCGTAATCCGCGCGACGGCGAAGATGTTCGCGTCATGGTGCGTTTCCCGGAATCGGCACGCGAGGATCTCGACAGCCTCGAAACCCTCCGTATCCGCACTGCCGATGGCCGTGAAATTCCGATCACCCAGGTGGCCGAGTTCGAGTTTGCGCCAGGCATCAACCGGATCATCCGCCGCAACCGGATGCGCTCGGTAACGGTCTCAGCCGAAATCTTCGGCGATGGCGGCCGCGGGCGCATCATGGGCGCCATGGAAGAAGATTTCTGGCCCTCCTTCCGCCAGCAATTCCCGGACGTGATCCGCGGTGAAGCCGGCGGGTTTGAGGAAGAACAGCGCTTCTTCTCCGAGATCACCCGCCTGCTGCTGATCGGTGTCGGGGCCATGTACATGCTGCTCGCCGTGGCGTTCCGCTCCTATTCCCAGCCCCTGCTGCTGATGATGGCCCTGCCGTTTGCCTATTGCGGCGCGATCTTCGGTCTCGCGGTCAGCGGCGTGCCGATGGCGATGTTTGCCTTCTTCGGCATCGCAGCAGCGGCCGGCGTTGTCATCAACGACAACCTCGTGCTCATCGACTATGTGAACCGGAGACGCGATGAAGGTGCAGGCGCCGTGCAAGCGCTTGTCGATGCGGGCGTCTCCCGCTTCCGGCCCATCCTGCTGACGTCCGTGACGACTTTTGTGGGCATCCTGCCCCTGATGGCAGAGCGCTCCGTACAGGCACAGTTCCTTCAGCCGATGATTGTGTCGCTGGGATATGCGGTGGCCTTCGCCCTCTTCGTCTCGCTGTTGATGGTGCCTGCCCTCTACGCCGCGGGTGTGGAAGTCGGCCGGATTTTCCGCTGGACCTGGGGCGGCAAGCCTTACCGCCAGATCGGCGAAGGCTATACTGGCCAGGTGACCCTGGATGAAGAAGCGCTGATGGGCACCAGCCAAGGCGGCCATGGCAGCGCTCCGGCGCAGCCCGCAGAATAGCCCCGTGCATCCGGGGAAGGATTAACTTGTCATCCGATGGCCGGACCTTCCGGCCATCGGCGATTTTGCAAACAGTCGGAGGACCGAAAATGAAACGTTTGCTTCTTGGCGCGGCAGTGATCGCGCTTACCACCGCCTGCGCCACGGCGCCCGCATCAACCCCGACGGCCGAACTTGCCCCGGCCGAGATGGCACCGGCCGAGATGGCACCGGCCGAAACAAAGCCTGCTGCCGAAGCAGGCGACGGCAAGTATCCCACCCCTGAAGGCCTGGTGCTGTCCGCGCCGGATACCTGGGGTGACTGGGGCGTCGACCTGACAGCCTTCAATACGGACATTCGCCCCGGCAATGATTTCAATACCTATGCCAACGGCACCTGGATCGAGACGATTGAAATTCCCGCCGACCGCTCCCGCTATGGCAATTTCGACCTGCTGCGCGAGAAGTCCGAGCAGCGCGTTCGCCTGATCATCGAAGATCTCGCCAAGGAAAGCCCGGCCCTCGATACGCCAGAGGGCAAGATTGGGGCGTTCTACGCCGCCTATCTCGACCTTGACGCAATCAATGCGGCCGGCCTTGAACCGGCCAAGCCGTATTTTGAGCAGATCGACGCCATCTCCAGCATCGAAGACGTCAGCCGTCTGACGGCGAAGGTGGGCTTTGCCTCGCCGATCAGCGGCTTTGTCTTCGTCGATGACAAGGATCCTGAGACCTACATCTTCCAGATGAGCCTCAGCGGTCTCGGCCTTCCGGACCGGGACTACTACCTCAAAGACGATGAGAAGTCGGTCGAACAGCGCGCCAAATATGTGGAACTGCTGACAACGCTCCTGGGCAAGGCAGGGTATGCCGACCCGGCCGCGGCCGCCGCTGATGTAATGGCATTTGAAACAGCGCTGGCCAAAACCCATTGGGACCGCACCCTCTCCCGCAACCCCGAGATCACCTACAACAAACTCTCCCGCGAAGAATTCTACGCGATGGCCGGCCCCTTCCCGGCCGCTGTGGCGCTGGACACGCTCGGCGTCGGCACGCAGGAGCACTTCCTCGTGGCGCAGGTTCCTCCGGCACCGGAAGAACTGGCCGAAGCGGGCATTTCTGCCGAAGAGGCCACCAAGCTGGGCGGCGGCTTCCCGGCCATGTTCGAACTGGCGAGCGAAACGCCGCTCGACACATGGAAAGCCTATCTGAAGGCGCACTTCCTGATCGACCATTCGGATGTGCTGCCCGACGAGATCGACCGCGAAGTCTTCGCTTTCTACGGCACCACCCTGCGCGGTCAGCCCCAGCAGCGGGAACGCTGGAAGCGTGCGGTCTCCGCCACTGAAGGCGTGATGGGAGAAGCGATCGGAAAGGTGTTCGTCGAACGCTATTTCCCGCCGGAGAACAAGGCCGCGATGGATGAACTCGTGGCCAACCTCCGCAAGGCAATGGCCGTCAATCTTGAAGAACTCACCTGGATGAGCGACACGACCAAGGTGAAGGCGGAAGAAAAGCTCGACAGCTTCAATCCGAAGATCGGTTACCCTGAGAAGTTCGAGACGTATGATACGCTGGTGGTGACCTCCAGCGCGCTCGACAACGCCATGGCAGCAGCCAAATGGGCGATGGAAGACAATCTGTCCGACCTCGGAACAGAAGTTGACAAGACCAAATGGTTCATGACCCCGCAGACGGTCAACGCCTATTACAACCCGGCTTTCAACGAGATCGTGTTCCCGGCAGCCATCCTGCAACCGCCCTTCTTCAATCTTTCTGCTGATCCGGCCGTGAACTATGGCGCAATCGGCGGCGTGATCGGCCATGAAATGGGCCACGGCTTCGACGACCAGGGCGCCAAATACGCCCCGTCCGGCGCGCTCAGCAACTGGTGGACACCGGAAGATCAGGCCGCGTTCCGGGAACTGGGAGACGCCCTCGTTGCCCAGTACAACACCTATTGCCCGCTCGATGACGGCGAGACCTGCGTCAACGGACGCCTCGGCCTTGGCGAAAACATCGGTGACCTCGGCGGTCTGTCGATGGCCTATCGCGCCTATCAGCTGAGCCTTGATACCGATGGTGACGGCGTTGTGAGCGAAAGCGAACAGGCGCCCGTGATTGATGGCTTCACCGGCGATCAGCGCTTCTTCCTCGGCTGGGCCCAGATCTGGCGGTCGCTGCATCGTGATGAAGCCCTGCGCCAGCAGCTGCAGACGGGCCCGCACTCCCCGCCGCAATACCGGATCAACGGGGTCGTCCGGAACCTCGACGAATGGTACGCCGCGTTCGATGTCAAGGAGGGTGACGCCCTGTATCTCCCGCCGGAACAACGCGTCCGCATCTGGTAAACGCTGAAACTCAGGTTGACCGGAAGAATTTGAAGCTTCCGGTCAACACGTCCTTAACTGCGGAATTATTAGACGGAGCATCCGCCGCCACCGCTCCGGCATGGTTCTTGCTTTGGGTAGGGTATGTCGATCCTGACGCGCCTCTTTGGAAACCGGAAAACCGAGACGGTCACACCGTCCCGCATTGAAACCGTGACTTCTGCCCGGCGCAGCGAAGACTATGCCCGCCCGCTGCGCGCGCATGTCTATCGCGAGGCCATCGTCACCCTGGACTCCGGATACACTCGCCGGGGCATCGTGCTGGATTATTCCGACACAGGCCTTCGGATCCGTTTCCCCAACAATGAGACCATGCCGCGCCACGTTTCCGTGAATGCGCGCTCTGTCGGCATTTCTGGCCGCGCCCAGATTATCTGGCAAAAAGGCTCCGAGGTCGGTCTCCAACTGATCTGACGCCTCAGGCACCGCAAAACATCACACGCATTTCATCGGGAATGGGGATGACGGCGCCCGCCGCCGGCCTATACTTCCCTGCATAGTCTTCAGGAGATGTGCCGATGCGCCTAGCCATGCTCGCCCTTGCCGCCCCCGCGCTGCTTGCAGCCTGCTCCGAAGCGACTGCCGGCCCGCAGGGCGCTGCCCCCACCCAGCCCGCAGCCCAGGAGGCCGGTATCCCCATGTCCGCAACCGAATTCACCAGCATTGACGGCAAGCCGCTGAACCTCACCGCCCTCGATGCGAAGGCCATCCTGGTGGTAAACACCGCGTCGCGCTGCGGATACACGCCGCAATATGCCGGCCTTCAGGAACTCTACGAAGCCAACAAGGCCGATGGCCTCGTCATCGTCGGCGTACCGTCCAATGACTTTGGCGACCAGGAGCCCGGCACCGAGGAAGACGTCAAATCCTTCTGCGAGATCAATTACGGCGTTACCTTCCCGCTGACCAAGAAATACGCTGTCACTGGCCCGGAGCAGCACCCCTTCTACAAAGCAGCTGTCAGCACGCTTGGGGATCCGGCCCAGCCGAAGTGGAACTTCCACAAGATCCTCGTTCGCGCCGATGGCACGCCCGTCAAGGCATACCCGTCCGCCGTCAAGCCGAACGACAAGACCCTCGCCGCCGATATCGAAGCCGTCCTCGGCAGCTGACACGGGTTTGTGAACCGGTCATCCCGGCCTTGACGAAACGGCATGTCCGGCGCCTATTCTGCGGCGCCGCACAAGAAACCATTGTCAGGAAGGAACGCGCCCCATGTCAGAGAAAGATCCGGTCGTCATCGTAGGGATGGCCCGCACGCCCATGGGCGGCCTGCTCGGCGAACTCGCCAGCTTCTCAGCCAATGAGCTGGGCGCCCACGCCGTCAAGGCCGCGACCGCCGAAGCCAAGCTCGGCCCCGCCGAAATTGACGAGATCATCATGGGCAACTGCCTGCCCGCAGGCCAGGGCCAGGCGCCCGCCCGCCAGGCCGCCATCAAGGCCGGCCTCGACAAGAAAACCGAAGCCACCACCATCAACAAGATGTGCGGCTCGGGCATGGAAGCAGTCGTTATGGGCCGCAACGCCCTGCTCGCCGGTGAGGCGTCCGTCATTGTCGCGGGCGGCATGGAATCCATGACCAACGCGCCCCACCTGCTCACCCTCCGCCAGGGCCATAAATATGGCGCCGCCTCTGCACGCGACCATATGGCGACCGATGGCCTGGAAGACGCCTATGAAGGCGGCCCGATGGGCAACTTCGCCGACATGATCGCCCGCGAATACCAGTTCACCCGCGAGCAGCAGGACGCCTACGCCCTGGAAACGCTGAAGCGCGCGCAGGACGCCACCAAGAACGGCAAGTTCAAGCGCGAGATTGCGCCTGTCACCGTGAAAACCCGCAAGGGCGAAACCGTGATCGACACAGACCAGCTTCCCCGCGAAGCCATGCCGGACAAGATCCCCACCCTGAAACCGGCTTTCAACAAGGACGGCACGGTTACGGCCGCCAATGCCTCGGCCATTTCCGATGGCGCAGCCGCTGTCGTGCTGATGCGCGAATCCGAAGCCAAGAAGCGCGGCCTCACGCCGATCGCGAAGATCGTTGCCGCCTCCAGCCATGCCCATGAGCCGGCCTATTTCACCACCGCCCCCGTCCCTGCCATGCAGAAGGCCCTGAAAAAGGCAGGCTGGAAAGCTGAGGATGTGGAGCTGTGGGAGGTGAACGAAGCCTTCGCGGTAGTTCCGATGATCGCGATGAAAGAGCTCGGCATCAGCCATGACAAGCTGAACGTGAATGGTGGCGCCTGCGCCATGGGCCACCCGATCGGCGCCTCCGGTGCCCGCGTGCTCATCACGCTGCTGGCGGCGATGGAAGATCGCGGCCTGAAAAAAGGCATGGCCTCCCTCTGCATCGGCGGCGGCGAAGGCATCGCCATGGCGGTTGAGCGGGCCTGACCACCGCGCCATGCCGCTCCAGAACCGGGCTGATCCGTTCGGGCACCTGCATGCGGTGCCTGAACGGGGCCTGTTCATGGGCAACCGGGGCGGCTGCTTCCACCGGGACGACCAGTCTCTCAAATCCCGGCAATGGGCCAGCCAGCGCTGGATCATTTGCCAGCTGAGTTTCAAAGGCCGGCGCCGCCCGTTGATGCGGCCCGGCCATTATACCGAACTTTTCTTTCTGGATGAGGCGACCGCGCTCGCCGGGGGCCACCGCCCCTGCTTCGAATGCCGGCGCACCGAGGCCGAAGCCTTTCGGCAGGCCCTGATCCGCGCCGGCCGGCTGAAACCGGGCGCCTCCATCTCGCAAGCCGATGCCCTCGCCGCCGGAGACATACAGCGGGTGCTGGCTGGGCACCGCGCGCGGGAACACATTGTTCCGGCCCACCTTCCAGACGGCGCCATGTACGCCGTTGAAGGCAAAGCGTTTCTTGTTCATGCGGGCCATGCGCGCGCCTGGTCCTTCAGCGGTTATGGCCCAGCCCTGCCGCTGCATGAGGCAGGAACACGGTTAACACCAGAAATCAGCTGTGCCGCGATAAATTCCGGCTATGAAGTCGCTTTGCATACGTCTATCGGTAGTGCGTGAGCGAAGGGGCACAACCGCGTGGCGGGTACATCCAAGGAAGATATTCTCGCGCATTTCCGCGAACAGGCAGGGTTCTGCGCTGCTCTGGGCTCTCCGTTCATGGGGGCCCTTTGCCATGCCATGGCCGGTGACATCGAAGCCGGAGGTCCGGTAGAGCGGCTGACAAAGGGATGGCCAGGCGACCCGCGACGGGATGCCGTATCTCTACGGGTCGCGGGTTATCTTCACTACGCAGTTCTCGGCAACAAGGCGCCGGAACTCGCCGCCGTCTATCCTGCCAACAATCCGGGCTGGACAATGGAGACGGTCTGGCCGGTGGCACGCGACTGGCTGGCCAGGCATGAGCGGGCAGCGAAGGTTTTCATAAAATCACCGCCTCAGACCAACGAAACACGGCGGGCCATTGCGCTCGTGCCGGGCTTCCTGAAAGTGGCGAGCCTCTTCCCAGGGCCGATGCATACGCTGGAGCTTGGCGCCAGCGCAGGCCTCAATCAGAACTGGGACAGATTCAACTATCAGACCAGCCGCTGGGAACTTACCGGCAACAGCGACGTGAGCATTGATACCGATTGGATTGGTCCGCCCCCGGATCATCTCGACATGTCATTTAACGTGTCATCCCGCGCGGCCTGCGATCAGGCGCCGATTGACCTCTCGCGGGCTTCGGCAGCGCGCCGCCTGAAATCCTATGTCTGGCCAGATCAGCCCGCACGGCTTGCCCGGCTTGATGCGGCCATCGCGCTCGCCCGCCGCACCCGCATTCGCGTCGACAAGGCGGACGCGGCAGACTGGCTGAAAACAAAGCTCGCCTCCCGGCCGGAAGAAGGCCCAACGGTGATTTATCATTCCGTCTTCATGCAATACCCGCCCGCTGAAACTCGCCATGCCTTGCGGGCCATGATCGAGGAAGCAGGCACAGAGGCGACCTGGGAGCGGCCACTCGCCTGGGTCTGCTTTGAGCCGGCTGCCTTTTTCCAGGGGCCGGATCAGGAAGGAATTCACCCGAACGACTTCATCACCTATCTGCGCGTCTGGCCTGAAGGCGAAAACTATCGCCTGCTGCGCTCGGATGGTCATGTCATCCGGGCTGAGCGCCTTTAGCGCAAATCGCTCTCCACCCGAGTCATCAGCTGACCTGTCAGCTCACGGATGGCCTTGTCCGCCTGTATGCCCGCGGCATTGGTGTTGATGATGATCACCGCGCCGGTCTCCGGCAACAGCACAACCTGCGACAGCCACATCGTGTTGGAGCCAGCATGCATGTAGACCGGTCTGCCATCCTTGCCGGTTTGCACCCCCCAACCCAAGGCATAGTCGGCCGCCGCATCCGGATAAGGCGCCAGCAGTTTGCGGCGCATCGCTTCGGGCAAAGAGTGCGGCCCTTCCAGGAAAGGCAGCAAAAGCAGCGCATGCCCCGCGAGGTTGATGTGAACCGTTCCGGCAGAGGCAAAGGCGGGCACGTTGTCAGCTGACGGTCCCGTGCCGACGGGCTTCAACCCGCCAAACAATCCGGCCCTGTGTCCCTGAATGGCGCCTGGCGGACCAAAGCCAAAACCTGCGCCAGCGCCTTCCGGCGCCTGCCCGATCACGAGGCGGCGCATCAGCTGCTCATAGGTCTCCCCTGTCCCGGCCTCCTTCTCCATGGCCCGGCCGGCAATGATGTAACCAAGGTTGGAATAGTCGAATTCACCGCGCTTGCCCGCCGGTGCCTTCTGCAATGTGCCGGCCACCAGGCGTTCACGCTGTTGCCGGACGGGATCGCCATTGCGGCCCGCGCCGGTCATCCAGAGCACGCCGGGATTGGGCGTCACGCCGGAGCGGTGCGCCAGCACCTCTTCGATCGTTACATCCTGCCAGCCGGGGTGCAGTTCCTCGCCTTCGAAAATCTCGGCCAGCGTCATGCCCCAGCGGGCCGATCCTGCCTCCACCAAACGCGCCCAGCCCAGCGCAGTCAGCATCTTTGTATTGGACCCAATATGCCAGGCGTCGTCGGTCTGGATCGCCGGCCCGCCGCGGACGCGGTCGCCGCTCACCGCCAGCGCAATGATGCCGTCCTCAGGGGTTGCCACCACTGCGCCGAGGCCAATCAGGCCATGCTTGTCGCGCGCCGTGTCGAGAAGTGACTGCAAATGCAACGAATTGAAACGGTCTGACTCTGCCATGATAGGGTCTGCCACCAAACTGGCGGCCAAAAGGCTGAGGAGGAGGCGGCCTGCAGCCCGCCGGGCCCTAGTCGCTCGATTTTGCAGACTGGCGCACAAGGCCCAGCGGAAGGGCCGTGGTTTTCTTCGCAACGCGGATGACAATCCGCGACTGAACGTCAGAAACCAGTTTGGAACCAAGGAGTTTGTCGCGAAGGAAGTTGTCATAGGCATGCATGTCCGTTGTTACGATATGCATGGAATAGTCTACGGCACCGGTCACAGTCATACATTCGACCACTTCCGGCCAGTTCTGGACAAGCGCTTCAAACGCCTCAAGATTCTCCTTGCTCGGCAAAGCCAGCTTCACACTGGCAATCACCTCGAAGTTCAGCCCAAGCGCGTGATTGTCGATCAGCGTTACCCGCCCCTTGATGAAGCCGGCCTCCTCCATACGCTTGATGCGCCGCCAGCAGGGCGAGGAAGAAAGTCCCACACGCTCTGCAATTTCGGCGACCGACAGGCTCGCATCATGCTGAATCAGATCGAGGATGCGGGCATCAATGCTATCAAGCTCTTGGGACAATTTACCAGAAACCCCTCAACAATTGGAAGAATATTCCCGGAAATAACAAAATTCTTGCAAGATAGGCAAGCAATTTCGTTCGTTTTTCCCAATAATATGCCGCAGACACCGGAGCGCCCGTCTGCCATGAAACATCGTGAAGTTACGCTGAACGACAAATACGAGCTTGTCGAGGGCAAGGCTTATATGACGGGCATCCAAGCCCTGGTCCGCCTGCCCATTGACCGCAAGCGCCTGGACCTAGCCGCAGGCCACAATACCGGGGGATTTATCTCCGGCTATCGCGGCTCGCCGCTGGGCGGATATGATCAGCAGCTGCGCTCCGTACAGAAACTTCTGGATGCTCACGACATAAAATTCTGGGAGGGCCTGAACGAGGATCTCGGCGCCACCGCAGTCTGGGGCTCGCAGCAGCTGGGCCTTTTTCCCGGCGCTAAGTTCGATGGCCTGTTCGGCATCTGGTATGGCAAAGCCCCCGGCGTTGACCGCACCGGCGACGTATTCAAACACGCCAATGCGGCCGGCACCTCGGCGCTCGGCGGCGTCCTCGCCATCGTGGGCGACGACCACAACTGCAAATCCTCCACCCTCCCGTCCCAGTCCGACTACGCCCTGATGGACGCCGAGATCCCTGTGCTCAATCCGGCGTCGATCCAGGACGTTCTGGATTACGGTATTCACGGCTGGGAGATGAGCCGCTTCTCAGGCGCCTGGGTCGGCCTCACGGCGCTGGCCGACACGATGGACTCCGGCTCTGTGGTGGATGTGACGCTCAGCAGGCTGTCAATCCAGACGCCAGCCTTCCCCTTCCCTGAAGGCGGCGTGCATATGCGCCGCGGCGACATTCCGCTGAGCAAGGAAGCGCGGCTGCGCCAGATCAAGCTGCCAGCGGCTCAGGCATATGTTCGCGCCAACCGGCTTGACCATGTGATCCTGCCTTCGCCCAAGCCCCGGGTCGGCATCATTGTCACCGGCCAGGCTGCTCGCGATGTGTTCGAGGCCCTGGCGGCTATTGGTCTGCCCCCTGAAGAAGCCGGGCGCCTCGGCCTCAGCATCTTCAAGGTTGCCATGCCCTGGCCGCTGGAGCCTCAAGGCATCCGCGAATTCTGCTCGGGCCTGGAACGCGTTGTCGTGATCGAACACAAGCGTCCGCTGATCGAGGCGCAGCTGAAGGCTGCCCTCTACGACCTTCCCGAAAGCCGCCGGCCCTCTATCGAAGGCAAGTTCGACATGGAAGGCCGTCCGCTCCTGTCCGACATTGCCTCGCTCAGCATTCCGGAAATCGCAAATGCGCTGATGCGGACCATTCCCTCGGGCTGGGATACCACCCGCGCTGAGGCGTATTTCAACCGCGTCGGCAGCGCCAGCGAGGCCGCGCGGACCAACGCCTCACCCACCGTGCGCTCGCCTCACTTCTGCTCGGGCTGCCCCCACAACACCTCCACAAATGTTCCTGAAGGCTCCCGCGCCCTGGCCGGCATCGGCTGCCATTACATGGCCAACTTCATGCCAGACCGCAAAACCGACATGACCAGCCAGATGGGCGGCGAAGGCATTGCCTGGGTCGGCCAGCACTGGGCGACGGAAGAACCCCACGTCTTCGTCAATCTGGGCGATGGCACCTATTCCCATTCCGGCTCTCTCGCCATCCGGGCCGCCGTCACTTCCGGCGCGAACATGACTTACAAGATCCTCTACAATGACGCCGTCGCAATGACTGGCGGACAGCATGTGGAATCCGGCCAGACGCCAGCCCAGATTGCCCAGCAGGTGGAGGCCGAGGGCGTCAAGACCATCCGTATCGTGACGGAGGACCCGACACGCTATGCCGCCGTCAAAGGCCTGCCGCGCAGCGTGAAGATCTACCACCGCGACGATCTGGAAGAAGTTCAGAAGGAATTGCGGGAGACACCGGGCGTCAGCGTCATCATCTATGACCAGATGTGCGCCACCGAAAAGCGCCGCCGCTCCAAGCGCGGCATGATCAAGCCCGACAGGGTGCGCACGATCATCAACACTGAAGTGTGTGAAGGCTGCGGGGACTGCTCGATCAAGTCGAACTGCCTCTCGGTTGAGCCGGTCGAAACCGAGCTTGGCCGCAAGCGCCGGATCAACCAGTCGACCTGCAACACCGACCTTTCCTGCGTCAAAGGTTTCTGCCCGAGCTTCGTCACCATTCAGGATGGCGAGCCCGCCTGGGAAGACCAGCCCCGCCTGACATTCGACGCAGATGGCCTGCCCCTGCCCGAAACGCCGAGCCTTGCCCGCCCCTGGAACGTTCTGTTCACGGGCGTTGGCGGCACAGGCGTCACCACCGTTGCAGCCGTCCTCGCGATGGCGGCGCATGTGGATGGCAATGCCGCCTGCACGCTGGACATGACGGGCCTTGCCCAGAAAGGCGGTCCCGTCCTCAGCCATGTGCGCTTTGCCCGCGAGCCGGAGATGATCTCCACTGGCCGCGTGCCGCCCGCCAGCGCCGACCTCATCATCGGCTGCGACCTTGTCGTCGCCGCAGGCGGCGACGCGCTGAACCTGATGGATCCGGAGCGCACGGCCGCTTACGCCAACTCGGACGTGACCCCCACTTCGGAATTCATCCGTAACCGGTCCAAGCGTTTCGAGAGCGAGCTACTCTCGGCGCGCGTGAAACGCCAGACGGCCGAATTCAGCGCTTTCGATGCTGAAGCGCTCGCCGTGGGTTATCTACATGATGCCATCTACACCAACATGATCATGGTGGGTTACTCCTGGCAGAAGGGTAAAGTGCCTGTCAGCCTGCGGGGCCTGTATCGCGCTATCCGCCTCAACGGCACGAAGGTTGAGGACAATATGGCCGCGTTCAATATCGGCCGTATCGCCGCTGCTGCGCCCGAGCGCCTTGCGCCGCAACATGATCCGCGCGGCCATATCGAGCCCAAGACGCTGGACGAGCTGATCGAGGATCGCGCAGGCCGTCTCACCGCTTATCAGAATGCTGATTATGCAGGCCGTTACCGCAGCATCGTAGCCGAGGTTCGCGCCGCTGAAACCAAGGCCGGCCTCGGTGAAAACCTTACGCGGGCCGTGGCCACCTACGCCTACAAGCTGATGGCCTACAAGGACGAATATGAGGTGGCCCGTCTCTATACGGACGGAAAATTTGCAGAGCAGCTAGCCAGCCAGTTCAAGAGCGGCAAACTTCGTTTCTGGCTCGCCCCGCCGATCCTCTCCAAGAAGGATGCCAACGGGCATCTTGAAAAGAAGCATTTCGGCGCCTGGATGATGACCGGTTTCCGGCTCCTGGCCAAATTCAAAGGCCTGCGCGGCACCCGGTTTGATCTCTTCGGCAACACCGAAGAGCGCAAGGTGGAACGCGCCCTGCGCGATGACTATCTCGCCAATATGAGCCGGATCGCGCGGGAGCTGAGCGCCGGCAACCATTCACTCGCTGTCGAGATTGCCAAAGTTCCCGACGAAATCCGCGGCTTCGGCCATGTGAAGGAAGCGGCCGTCGAGAAAGCCAAAGCCCATGAGGCAGACCTCTGGGCCGGCTGGCCGGAGGGCAAATTACCCAAGGCAAAAGTCTCCCTGATCGCTGCAGCGCGATAGCCGGGCCGCTTCCCGGCCGCCTTGCGCGCGGCGAAACCTAACCCCTGATCCGCGCAAGCGAGTCAGGGGTTCTCTTTCTTCCAAGATCAGCGCAGCGGCGAAACTTCCACATCGACGACCTTGCCCTTCTTGCTCATCTTCTTGATTTCCCGCTCGACGTATTTGGCCTTCACTTCGCGGGTCTCAGTCCGCGTGCTCTTCCCTTTTTTGTAGGTCACATCGAGCCGAACCATTTCGTCCGGGCCATCGAGCGCGTCTCCCGTGACGCGGACAGCCGTGCCGCCGACATAGACAACGCCTTTGGCGGTTGCCTCCAGCGCGTCCCCTGCGAGGCCGACGGGCACGGTCACGATTTTGGTAGCAACGCAGCCCGTGAGCGGCAAAGTCAGCGCGAGCGCGGCGAGTATGAGTGAACGCAT
>NZ_NCJT01000291.1 GCF_002282565.1 Hyphomonas sp. 34-62-18 | reverse complement strand
ATCGGCGATGCCGACTGGGTGTCCGCCTGGGCCGTGGACCAGGATGGGCGCGACCTTTACTCCGTTGACGGAGGGCCCCAGCAGCGGGAGACCGCGCGGCGCTTTGGGGTCAATCTCGTGATGTATGTGCTGACGGGAAGCTATAAGGACGACCAGGTGCATATTCCCGCATTGCTGGAGCGCCTCGGCGAACAGAACGAGGCGCCTGAACCGCTGCTGCCTGGCGGCAACCTGCTGGACGGAGGCCCGCAATGATTGATGCGGTACGCCTCAGCCTTGAGCCATTCCTCGGCTGGCCCCTGATCTGGGCGCTGGCGGCGCTGACGGTTGCGGCGTGGACGGCGTATTTCGTGCTTCGCGGGCGCGCCTGGCTGACGCGCGCCATTGGCCTGCTGGTCGTATCCGCCGCTCTGCTGAACCCGACACTGGTGCATGAAGAACGTGAGCCCCTGCCCTCTGTGGCGGCGCTGATCCTCGACAAATCCGAAAGCATGCAGTTTGGCGAGCGCGACCGCGCGGCGGCCGCCGCCTACGACGCGCTGAAGGCAAAGCTTGCCGAAGACCCGACGCTGGAAGTGCGCACGCTGGAGACGAGCCCCGGCGATGACGGCACTTATCTTTACGGCGCGCTGGAAGGTCTGATGGCGGACGTTCCGCGCGACCGGATTGCCGGGGCGATCCTGGTGACCGACGGCCAGGTGCATGACCTGCCAGACCCGGAACAGGTGGAAGCCATCATCGGGCCGTTGCACGGCGTGATCGCGGGCGACGAGGATCTGGGCGACCGGCGGATAGAAATCGTCAACGCGCCGAATTTTGGCATCGTCGGGGAAATGGCCACGCTGATGGTGCGCGCGGAAGATCCGCAGGGCGGCACGATGGAACTTGCTGTTTCGCTGAATGGCGGAACCCCTGAGCGGGTGCGCGTGGAAGCGGGCAAAGATACGCCGGTGCCGATCGAGATTGAACGGCGCGGCGAGAACATCATCGTGATCGAAGCCCCGCCGGGGCCGGAAGAGCTGACGCTGGCCAACAACCGCGCGGCAACCTCCATCGCCGGTGTGCGCGACCGGCTGCGCGTGCTGCTGGTGACGGGAAAACCCAATCAGGCGGGGCGCGTATGGCGGGACCTGCTGAAATCCGATCCGTCCGTAGACCTCGTTCACTTCACCATTCTGCGCCCGCCTTTCAAGGTGGACTATGCCCGGCCGGACGAGCTGGCCCTGATCGAGTTTCCGACCGAAGAACTGTTTGAAGAGAAACTGACTGAGTTCGATCTCATCATCTTCGACCAGTATGAGCGCCAGGGGGTCATCACGCAGGGCTATCTTGCCAATATGTCCCGATATGTCGCCGAAGGCGGGGCATTGCTGATTGTGGCGGGTGAGCAGTTTGCCGGGCCGGCGAGCCTCGCGCGTTCGCCGCTCGCCTCAGTGCTGCCTGCCTCCCCCACTGGCGTGATCCGCACCGGCGAGTTCGTGCCGCAGCTGACGGGCCCCGGCAAACGCCATGCCGTGACCGCGCCGCTGGACGGGCAGCAATGGGGTGGCTGGATGCGCTATATTGAGGCCAATGCCGTGGGCGGCGACGTGCTGATGAGCGGGCCGGACGGGCGGCCGCTGCTGATTGTCGACCGCGTGTCCAAAGGGCGCGTGGGGATGCTGATGTCGGATCAGATCTGGCTGTGGGCGAGCGGGCATGATGGCGGCGGGCCCTTTGCCGAGCTGATCCGCCGGGTGGTCCACTGGATGATGAAGGAGCCGGAGCTGGAGGAGCGCCGCCTGGCCCTGACCATCGAGGCGGGCCAGGCGAAGATCGAGCTGCGCACGCTGCTGGACGCGGCGCCGCCGCTGGAAGTGCAGACGCCGGAGGGCGAGCTGCTGACCCCGCGCTGGAGCCCGGCGGGCCCGGGCACATTCACGGCAGAGGCGCCGGTGGAGGAGCTGGGCATTTACCGCGCGCGCTCGGGCGGGCTGGAAGCCATCGCCCTAAGCGGGCCGGAAAACCCGAAGGAATATGCCAACCTTGAATCCAGCACTGCACTGATTGCGCCGGTGGCGGCGGCAACGGGCGGGGGCGTGTACCGGCTGAATGAGGCGGGCACGGACATTCCGGATGTTCGCCGCGTTGGGCCGCGCGGCAACGCCGCCGGGAATAACTGGCTGGGGCTGCGTGAGCGGGGCGCCTATGCGGTGCGGTCCTCCACCAGCCAGGGGCTGGTGCCCGGCATTCTGGCGGCAGGCCTTCTGGTGATCTTCCTGCTGCTGGCCTGGCGGCGCGAAGGACGCTGAACCCGCTTCTTGGTTTCGGGCCCGGTTTCAGGCCCGGCTTCAAGGCGGGGGCACAACGCCGGCCTCTGCCTGTTTCATCCGCTGGCGGACCATCCAGATGAGGATCAGCGGCGGGATGGCAGCGAGCGGGCTGAATGAAAAGTAAAGCGCAAAGCCGCCCATGGACGAGCCGGCCACCTGCTGCAGCGCGGTGACGCCGAGCCCCGCAAAGCCGCCCAGGAAACCGCTGAGCAGGGACATGAGGGATGAGAGCAGCGCAAACTGCGCGGCCGTGGCGATGGGGTTTGTCAGGCGGCTGGCCCAGGCGACGATGGCTGCCATGGCGAGGCCGCCGCTGAAGCCTTCCACCACCGTGACGCCAGCCCAGATGAGTTTCGAGCCGCCCGACAGCGCGAGGAGGCAGAAGCCGAGATTGGAGACGGCCGCGAGCGTGACGCCGATGGCCATTGCCACGACCGTACCAAAGCGCAGGCCAATCAGGCCTGCAGCGACTACGCCGCCCAGCGTGGCGGGAAAGCCGATGGCGGTGCGCATGCCGGCGATCTCGGCGGTGGAGAAGCCAAGGTCTATGTAGAGGGGCCCCACCATCGGCACGATCAGGCCATCGGGCAGGAA
>NZ_NCJT01000062.1 GCF_002282565.1 Hyphomonas sp. 34-62-18 | reverse complement strand
CCGCCGGAAGACGGAGTGATGGTAAGGTCATCCAGGCCATGATCAGAGGTCCACCTTCGTGTTCTGGGCTTTCTCAAGCTCCTGGCTGCGGCGCTGGGCTTCGATCTCATTGAGTTCGTTCTGGAACTGCTCGCCATATTCATAGATGGCGGTCTGATCGAACATGCCGACGCTGAGTTCTTCCACCACGTCCGGGTTTGAGCGGAAGGTGCGGACCATGGCAGTGACGGACATGCCGCAGCCATTGCTCCAGGACTGGTGTTCATCGCCGCGGCCATTCACGCCATTGGCGCACTGGTTGAGCAGCGGGTGGGCCTCTGAGAGGACATTGCCGGCTGAATCGGTGACCCAGTTGTATTCGTTGACGTAGCCGAAATAGTTCGCGTCGCGGCCTTCATAATACTGGTAGGGGCCGTATTTCTCGGTGAGGGCGGCGAGGACAGCGGCCTTGGCGGGCATTTCACCTTCCTTCCAGTTCTGGGTGCGCCAGACGCCGTGGACTTTCTGATTGCCGGGCACGCCGGGGGTGGCGAGGGTGATCTTCTCGGAGATGAAATCCCACTGGCGATTGCCCGCGCCGCATTTCTGCATCGCGTCATAGGAACCGTAGCTGCACTCGGTGGTCTCGCCGGTCTGGGCCGTGATGATCTGCTTTTCGAGGCGCATCGTGCCGGTGTTGAGGCCGCGCGTGTTGAAGAACTCGTTTTCGTAAACGACGAGGCCATCGGGCATGTGGCAGGCGATGGCGTTTTCGGCCTCGGCGAAGGTCATGCCGAGCTTGAAGCCGGCGATATCCGGGCCGGGCAGATCCTTGTTCACCTTGGCCGGGCATTTGGCCTTCTTTGCCTTGGGCGCGTCGCCCGGCCCGGCAGCGGGCGCGTCAATGTCGCCGTTTCCGTCATATCCGTTTTCGTCATAGGCGGCGGAGCCTTCGCCGCTGCCTCCACAGGCGGACAGGACAAGGAGGGAGGCGAGCGCCAGGGCGAGGCCGGTTTTTCCGAGTTTCATGAGCGTGAGATGCCTTTCAATCGACCGCCCCAGCTTCTGGCCGGGACGGGAACCTTGAGATTCGTTTGAAATCTGAGGCTCTCGCGGGCATTAATCTTCACGGAGGCATCACGGAATTCTAACGCCGTGTTGTCGTGCTTGGATTTATTAGATTTTTTTGCGGCGCGCGGGGTGGGCGCGCGGGGCGAATGATGGACGATCTGAAGAGTGAAGAGGCCACCCTCTACCGCTACCGGTTTGGCGCGGCGGAGTTTGACGAGGCGAGCTTTGAGCTGCGCGTGGGCGGGCTGGCGGTGGAGCTGGAGCGGCGGCCGCTGGAAGTGCTGAGCCTCCTGCTGCGCCATGCCGGTGAAGTGGTGACCAAGGAGGAGCTGCTCGACACGGTCTGGCAGGGGCGGATCACGGTCGAGAATGTGCTGGCAAATGCCATTGCCAAGCTGCGCAAAGGGCTGGGCGAGGCGCTGGCCGATCATATCCGCACGCAGGCACGCATCGGATACCGGTTTACCGGGCAGGTGGAGCGGGTGGCGGTGGGCCGGCGGCTGGTGAACCGGCTGGACCTGAAGCCGGGACAGCCAGTGCCGGAGCGGAGCCACTTCATCCTGCGCGAGCAGCTTTCGGGGACACGCGGCAGCGAGGTTTGGCTGGCGCGGCACGAAAAGACCGGGGAGCTGCGCGTTTACAAGTTCAGCCCGGACGGGGCGCGGCTGGCCTCGCTGAAGCGGGAGGCGACGCTGGCGCGTGTGCTGCGCGAGAGCCTGGGCGAGCGGGACGACATTGCCCGCGTGATCGACTGGAATTTCGAGACGGCGCCTTTCTTCCTCGAATGCGAATATGGCGGGGAGAACCTCCTGGCCTGGGCAGAGAAAGATGGGCGGCTGGCCGCGATGCCGGTGGGCGAGCGTCTGGGGCTGGCGCTGCAGGCGATTGACGTGGTGGCCGCCGCGCATGAGGCGGGCGTGCTGCACAAGGATCTGAAGCCGGCAAACTTTCTGGTGGCGCCGCGCAAGGGCGGGGGCTGGCAGGTGCGCGTGGCCGATTTCGGGGCGGGCGGCCTGCTGGAACAGGGGCGGCTGGAGGATCTGGGCATCACGCCAATGGGCATGACGGTGGACGCGGGCGCGAGCGGCAGCTCGAGCCTTGGCACGCCGCTTTATATCGCGCCGGAAATCCTCGACGGGCAGGCGCCGTCGGCGCGGTGTGATGTCTATGCGCTGGGGGTGATGCTGTATCAGATCCTGGCCGGGAACATGAAGAAGCCGCTGGCGACGGGCTGGGAACACGACATTGCCGACCCGCTGCTGCGGGAGGACATTGCCGAGGCGACGCATGGCGATCCGCTGCGCCGGATTGCCTCTGCCGGGGCGCTGGCCGGGCGGCTGAGGGCGCTGGACGACCGGCGGGCCGCGCGGGCGCGGGAAGCGGCGCTGGCCGCCGAAGCCGAAGCGGCGCGGGCCGAGCTGGAGCGGGTGAAGACGCGGCGGCCCTGGGTGACGGCGACGTTTGCGGCGCTGGTGGCGGGGTTTGCGGCGAGCGTGTGGCTCTATGTGCAGGCAGAAGGCGCGCGCGGGGTGGCCGAAGCCGAAGCGGCGCGGGCCGAGGCGACGGGCGGCTTCCTGCGCGACCTGCTGGTGAATGCCGACCCCTACCGGCCGGGCGGGGCGAGCGATGTGACCGTGCGCGAGGCCCTCGACAAGGCGGCCGGGGCAATTCCCGAACGGTTTGCCAATGATCCAGCCACGGAAGCGGCCATTCAGGAAACGGCGGGGGAGATCTACACCAGCCTTGCCGCCTATGACGCGGCCGCCGAGCGCAAGGGGCGGGCGGCGGACCTCTTCACCCAGCTTTATGGGCCGGGCGATGTGCGTACACTGATTGCGCGCTACCGGCAGGCCGAGGCGCTGGCGAATGGATCAAAGCTGGAGGAGGCGGGCGAGATACTCGACGCGGCTGACGGTCTGGCCGGGCCGATGCTGGCAGGCGATCCGAAACTGGCCTTTGCGGCGGCGCAGACGCGGGGGCGGTATTATCTGGTGCAGGCAGACATGGAACGCTCTGCGCCGCTGCTGGAAGAGGCTGTGCGGCTGTTGCCGGAAGCGGCGCCGGAGGACGCCGAGGCCGCTTACCGGCTGAAGATGGACCTGTCGCAGATCTACAGCCGGGTGAGCCGGCATGAGGACGCGATTGCGCTGCTCTCTGAGCTTCAGGCGCCGACCTATGCCGAGACGGGCGTGAGCGCAGCGGCGCGGGCGCGGGCGAGGATGTATTATGGCGCGTCTCTCTTCTATGCGGCGCGGTATGACGAAGCTGAGCCCGTATTGATTGACGCGATCCGTCAGCTGACGGAGGTGTTCGGGGCGGAGGCATCGCAGGTGGTGGAGGCGCAGAATTCGCTGGCGAACCTTTATGCGACCTCCGGCAATTGGGAGCCGGCGCTGCCGCTGGTGACAGAGGTGCGCGAGAAGATGTGCGCGCTGCATGGGGAGGGGCACCTGACCTGCCTGATGACGATGGGCAATGAGGCGGTGTTCCAGTGGTTTCTGGGTGACGCGGAAGGGGCGGTGGCGAACCTTGTGCCGGTGGTGGACACGTTCCGGGCGCAGCTGGGGGCGGAGTCGCCTGCGGTGCATGTGATGGCGTATTACCTGGCGATGGCGCGGCTGGAGCTGGGGCAGGCGGGCGAGGCGATGGCGCTGGCAGAGGGGCTGGACGCGGGCAAGCTGGCGGCGGGCAGCCCGGGCGACGGCTGGAATACGCGGGTTGAGGGGCTGAAAGGCATGGCGCTGATCCGGCAGGGCGACTGCGCGGCGGGGCGGGCGAGGCTGGCGCCGGCTGTAGACGCGATGAAGGCGAGCGGGATGCAGCCTTGGATATTGGAGGGCTATCAGGCGGCGCTGGACGCGGCGCCGTGTGGGGGGTGATTTTTTGATCCGTGAGCGTAGAGCGGGATTCCCGGCAGGCGTTTTTAGTGCGGTGAGGCCGTGCCCCCTCACCCCCGCCCCTCTCCCAAGGGAGAGGGGAGAAGTGGGGATCATCCGATCTCGGATATACCGGACCTGGCGAATTTCAGGATGGCGCCGGTGAGGCGGGCGAGGTCTTCCTCTCCGATGGCGTAGGCGGGGGAGAGGTAGACGGTGCGGCCGAGGGGGCGGATGAAGGTGCCCTGATCGATGAACCATTTGCGGGCCGTTTCCAGCGGGAAGGGCTCTGCCATTTCGACCGCCGCGACGGCGCCGAGGATGCGGACATCCGCGACGCTTTCCAGTTCCTTCGCGGGGGCGAGCAGGCTGGTGAGCGAGGCTTCGAGTTTCTTGACGCGCTTGATCAGGCTGCCATCGGCGAAGAGATCGAGGCCTGCATTGGCGACGGCGCAGGCGAGAGCGTGGCCGGTATAGGTGGGGCCGTGCATCAGGGCGTGGTCTGGGTTATCCGAATGGAAAGCGGAATAGACCTTTGACGACGCGATGGTGGCGGCGAGCGGGGTGATGCCGCCGGTGATGGCCTTGCCGAGGCACATGATATCCGGCGTGACGCCTGCGCGATTGGCGGCGAACATTTCGCCGGTGCGGCCAAAGCCGGTGAAGATTTCATCGAAGATCAGCAGGACGCCGGCCTGATCGCAGAGGCGGCGGAGGGTTTTGAGCACCTGTGGCGAGTGCATGCGCATGCCGCCGGCGCCCTGGATCAGCGGCTCGATCAGGATGGCAGCGATTTTCTTGTCAGTGGCGAGCAGGGTTTCGAGGGCGCGGATCTGGTCGCGCGTTTCCGGCAGGGCGACGACATATTGTTCCTGCAGGGCGCCGCGGAACATGTGGTGCATGCCTTCGTCCGGATCGCAGACCGACATGGTGGCCAGCGTGTCGCCATGATAGCCGCCGAGGAAGGAGACAAATTTGGTGCGCGAGACGCCGGCGGTGTTGCGGAAATACTGGATGGCGATCTTCATGGCGACTTCGACGGCGACAGAGCCGGATTCGGTGAAGAAGACGCGGGACAGCTCGCCCGGCGTGAGGGCGGCAAGGCGGCTGGCGAGGCGGTAGGCCGGTTCATGCGCGAGGCCGCCCAGCATGATGTGGGGCATCTTCGCCATCTGGGCGCGGGCGGCGTCCAGAAGCTCGGCGCGGTTATAGCCGTGAACCGCGGTCCACCAGCTGCCGACGCCATCGACGAGTTCGCGGCCATCGGCGAGGTAAAGCCGGGCGCCGTCCGTGCGGGTGATCGCGACGGGCGGCGGGAGGGTGCGCATCTGGGCGTAGGGCAGCCAGATATGTTCCAGCCCCTCGGTGAACCAGTCTTTCGGGTCTGCCATCTTCAGCGCTCCTAAAGGGTCCGTTGCTGCGGGTATTCGCCCTTGGCACGGCCCGCGTGCATCCCCTAGGACAGGCGCGGCAGAACGGCCAGAGGATTGTAAGCCTGATGACATCTTTTGAGCGGCTGAAAGCCTATGCGGAGCAGAAGCTGGCCCAGCTGGAAGCGAGCGGGCAGCGGCGCAGCCTGACCGAAACGGCGCGCGAAGCCGGTGGCCGGGCCGCGCGGGCGGGACGGCCGGTGATTTCCTTCTGTGACAACGATTACCTTTCCCTTTCCCATGACCCGCGCGTGATGCAGGCGGCAGCCGAAGCGGCGCTGGCCTATGGCGCGGGCAGCGGCGGATCGCGGCTGATTACAGGGAATCACCCGCTGAACAGCGCCCTGGAAGCGCGGCTGGCGGACCTCAAAGGCACCGAAGGGGCGCGGGTGTTCGGCTCCGGCTTCCTGGCCAATCTCGGCACCATTCCGGCGCTGGTGGGCAAGGGGGACACGATCGTGATGGATGAGCTGGCCCATGCCTGCATGCATGGCGGGGCGCGGCTTTCCGGGGCGGAGGTGCGCCTCTTCCGGCACAATGACGTGGCCGATGCAGCGCGGCAGATGCGCGGGGCGGGCGGGCAGGTTCTGCTGCTGACCGAGACCGTGTTTTCGATGGATGGGGACCTGGCGCCTTTATCTGAGCTTGGCGCGCTTGCGGAGGCCACGGGCGCCTGGCTGATGACCGATGACGCGCATGGGCTGGGCATCACAAAGCAGGACAATCCGGCGCAGATCCAGATGGGGACGCTGTCCAAGGCTGTGGGCGGGTATGGCGGCTATGTCTGCGGGCCGGCGCCGCTGATGGATCTTTTGACCAGCCGGGCGCGGAGCTTTGTCTATACGACGGGCCTGCCGCCGTCTGTGCTGGCGGCGGCGATTGCGGCGCTGGACATCATCCAGGCGGAGCCGGAGCGGCGCGCAAAAGCGAGTAGACATGCGGCGCTGTTTTGCGAGCTTATGGGACTGCCAGCGCCCGAAAGCGTGATCGTGCCGATCATCATCGGGCCGGAGGCAGAAGCGATGCGGGTATCTGCCGCTCTACTTGAGCGGGGATATCTCGTGACGGCCATACGCCCGCCCACTGTGCCGGCGGGAACAGCGCGCCTGCGCGTGACCTTTGCCACCGGGCATGAGGAAGCCGACATTCGCGCCTTTGCCGGCGCGCTCAAGGACATCATGGAGCAAGCATGCGCGGCTATTTCGTAACGGCGACGGGCACGGATATTGGCAAGACATATGTCAGTGCCCGGCTGATTGAGGCGTGGCGGAGCCGGGGGATTGCCGCCGAGGCGACAAAGCCGCTGATGAGCGGCTTTGCCGAAGATGCGCTGGAACAGTCCGATGCCGGACGATTGCTGATGGCGATGGGGCGGGAGGTGACGCCCGCGTCTGTTTCCGAAATATGCCTGCACCGGCTGGCCCCGCCGCTGGCGCCGAATGTGGCCATGCGGCAGGCGGGAATTGCGCAGAACTATAAGGAAATCAGGGGTTTTGTGGCGCGTCGCTTGTCTGTGGCGGCGGATGTGCATCTGGTGGAAGGGGCAGGGGGCGTGATGTCTCCGCTGACGGATGAGACGCTGCAGATTGATTTGATGGCAGACCTGCAACTGAAAATCATTCTTGTGACGGCGCCGTATCTTGGCTCGATCAGCCATACGCTGACGGCGATTGATGCGCTGCGCGCGCGGGGGCTGGAAATTGCGGCGCTGGTGGTTTCGCAGCCGTCCGTTGCCGGAGGCGACCTTATGTCATTCATCGAAGAGGTGGGCCGGTTCCGCAAGCTGCCAATCACGGGCATGGCGCACGGGGAGGATGCAAATAACCTTGATCTGTTGCTGATGCAGCAGAAGGCGGAATTTTGAGCGGATTCCAGTTTCGCTTTGTGTTTGAAAACTTTGTGACCGCGCTTATAGTTCTACCTAGATTCCCTGAGTGACCGATCCGGTTGCCGGGATCAATTGGGGAAAAATTCAGCTCTCAAAAGTAGATATTCCGACGGCGGACGACATGGCCGACAGGCAAGAACGAAGATCCCAGAAAGAGCGCAGCGAAAGCATGCAGCGCCGTGTCCTGGATGCCACGCTGCGATGTATCGGGGAGCAGGGGTATATTGGCGTATCGCTGCAGGATATTGCCGATGCGGCAGGGGTTTCCCGCGGCGCGATTACCCACCATTATGCCAGCAAGATGGAGCTGACCTCTGCTGCGATCCATTATTTCGTGAAGTGGCGCTATGACAAGGTTTATGCCGCGTTTGAGGGCAAGGGTGAGCTTGACCTGCGCGGGCGGCTGGACCTGCTATGGCAGCAGTTCCAGCAGGTGTTTCCGATCACCTTCGAGATCATCGTCGCGCTCCGGTCTGACAAGGATTTGCTGGCCCAATACAAGCGGACCGCTCCGACCGGCGTTGAGACGATTGTGACCGGCTATGAGGAATTCTTCCCGGAGCTTTCGGGCCTCAAGGTGAGCGGTGTTCTGATTGCCGTGATGGCCGCATTCTATCGCGGCGCCTGTATCGAGATGATTGCCCGGGACCCGGCCTATATCGAGGAGATGAAGGCGGTGTTCCAGGACATGCTGCTGAAGTATCTGGGCCTTGACGCGCCGGAGGCGAAGGCTGGCTGATAGCGCCGGCCGCTGAGAGTGGCCGTATCCGTAAAATGCAGCGCGGGCCGGCGCCGCAGCCGGTCAACTGGCGTTCTTGCCGCTCATGACCACCAGCATGGCTTTCATGGCAGTGGGCCCATCACCCCTGGCGATCGCATCTGCGACGATGCGGTGGTTGGCGATGTCTTCCAGCTGGTCCTCATCCGGACGCGTTGTCATCGCGTGATACCATTATCGTGCGGCCTTGTTGTGCAAGGCGATGACGATGCGGGCGAGGCTGTAATTGTGGCTGGCGAGGGCCACGGCGTGGTGGAATTTGCGGTCCATGGCGATGATGGCGCGGAAATCGCGCCGGTCGGCGGCGGTTTCTGCGCCCTCAAACGCGCTTAGCATGCCTTTCACGCAGGCGGGCGTGGCGTGCTGGGCGGCGAGGAAGGCGGCGTGGGGCTCCAGCAGACAGCGGACTTCATAAGCCTGCTGTACCTCCTGGATATCAATCGACGTGACAAGGGTGGCCGAGCGCGGACGGCGCTGGACGAGCCCTTCCAGCGACAGGCGGGCGAGCGCCTCCCGTACACCGGCTACGCCCAGATTGTATTGCCGGGCAAGGCCCAGCTCATCTAGCCGCGCACCGGGCGCGAGGACGCCGAGGATGATGTCGAGCAGGATCTGCTCATAGGCCTGCGATTTCTGAAGGTTGGGGGCCCAGTCATCGGCCTGGTGCAGGACGCCGGCAGTCTTGCCTTTTGCCGGGCGCACGCGTCTTCCAGGCGTTGCTGGCGCGTGTTTGCCCATGCTGTGTGCTCCCCGGCGCTGGCGGATTTTTTATGCTGCCGGGCTTTGCAAAATACAAAGCGTTGGCACGCTAATGTCGAAAAGAACCGGATTCGGCAAGCTCTATTCCGGGCACCGGGCGCGGGGGCGGGCCGATTTCGGGCAAAAAAGAACCGGCCGCGACGGTGTGAAGCCGCGGCCGGTTTCAGGAAGAAACCCCGTTAGAAGCGGTAGGTCAGGGCGGCGCCATAGGTGCGCGGCTTGCTGCCATAGCGCACGACGACGTTGGCGTTCGTCGTGACCTGCTGGGTGTAATACTCATCCGTGAGGTTCTGGCCCCAGAGGGAGAATTCCCAGGTATCGTTCAGCGTGTAGAGGCCGATCGAGCCGTTCAGGACACCGTAGGAGTCGATGTCGTAGAGCGGATCGTTCGGATCGCCAGCTGTGGAGTCGCTCTGCCAGCGGCCGCTGAGCGAGCCGCGAACGCCGTAGAGTTCCGTGATCGGACGGTCGTACAGCAGGGCCATGCTGAGACTGGTTTCCGGGCTGTAGAGGAAGGGATCCCCGGCGCGGCTGGTGGGCAGGCCGAAGCTGTCGGACGTGTCGAATTCCTTGATCTCGGTCTGCAGCAGGGTGAGGCCGCCCATGGCGGTGAGGTTTTCGTTGATCAGCCAGGTGACCTCGGTTTCGAAACCATAGGCTTCCGACTTCGGCACGTTCTGAAGGCGCGAGAGGGCGCGGTAGATCGGATCCGGGAAGAAGGACGCGACCTGCTTGTCTTCATAGTCGTAGAAGAACAGCGAGCTGTTGGTCTGGAGGCGCTGATTGAAGAACTGGGCCTTCATACCGACTTCGTAGGCGAGCAGCCCTTCCTGGGTAGCCGGGGCGTTCTGCTCGGACTTGGAAGCGGCGTTCACGGGGGTGGAGGCCGACTTGTAGCCCTGGGTGACCGAGGCGAACAGCAGCATGTTGTCGCGCGGGGTCCAGTTACCGACGATCCGCCAGCTGACGTTATCTTCCTTGGTGCTGGAAGTGACCGGGCCGAAGGTGTTGGTGGCCAGGTCGTAGGTGTTGCAGCTGTTTTCCAGGAGTGCCGGCGGGGGCGCCGACAGGCCGTAGATGCCGGTGAAGAACACGCGGTTGAAGACGTTGACGTTGGGCTGCATGGAGCCGTTCACGTCTGCCGAGCAGCCGACATAGTTCTGTTCGTCTTCGGTGTAGCGGATGCCGGTGGTCAGTGAGAATTCCGGGGTGATTTCCCAGTCGGCATTGGCGAAGATGCTCTGCGTGGTCGTTTCAAAGTCGCCGCTGTCGCGGTAGGTCTGGAACGAGTTGAGCAGCTGCGCAGCGGTGTAGGGCAGGCCGGTTTCCGGATCGCGGTTGACGAGGGCAACCAGCGGGCCAACGGTGGCAGGATCAAAACCAAGCGCCGCCGGGTTGACGGTGAGCAGATAGGCCGCTGTCGAAATGAAGTTCGAGTTGGCGTTATCGCGCAGCATCGTGCGGTTGGTATCGAGGGTTTCGTCCTTGCCGTAATAGGCGCCGACGAGCCAGTTGACGCGGTCTGTCTGGCCTTCCAGGCGCAGTTCCTGGCTGAACGACTTGATCTCGCCGTCGATGTCCTGGTTCAGGATCTGGTAAGGCGCGCCGGAGAAGTCGAGGATCGCTTCGCGCTCCAGCTTGTTATAGCCGGTGAGCGACACGAGCGTCAGGTCGTTGTCGAAGGTGTAGTTGATGCCTGCGCGGAAGGCGTGGAAGGTGGAATCTTCCTTGTTGTCTTCCGTCATGCCCGGAACGCCGGCAATGGTCGCTGCACGGACATTGTAGGGCACCCAGTCAGCATCCTTGGAGCTGGACGGGCGGTTCGTGTTGATGAAGTTGACGAGGCCAGGCGCGTTGAAGCCGGAGGTCGCCGAGGGGCCGCTGGTGCCGGGCACGATGAAGGTCGGGTCAGTGCTGGGGGTGAGGCCGATGCCCTGGGCGGCAATCGTGTCGGACTTGTTGATCCAGCCATTATAGCTGAGGTTTACGTCCAACTTGTCCGTGGGCTGAAGGGCGAGCGCGGCGCGGAAGCCGAGCTTGTCAACGGTGCCGCGATCTTCGTCCGGGCGGGACATGGACCGCTGCCAGCCCTTGTCGCTGTTCTCGCTGCGGATGGCGAAGCGGGCCTGGACAGTTTCCGCGATGGGCAGGTTGACCATGCCTTCGAGGTTCCAGGTGTCGTAATTGCCGACTTCGGCTTTTGCCATGGCCTGGAATTCGTCGACCGGCTTGTTGGTGACGACGTTGATGAGGCCGGCGGTGGTGTTGCGGCCGAACAGGGTGCCCTGCGGGCCTTTGAGGACTTCGACGCGGGAGACGTCAAATACCGGGCCGGAGTTCATGAACGGGTAGGGGTAGGCAACCTCGTCGACATAGGTACCGACGGTGGAGGTGGCCGAGAGGTTGATCGTGTTGAAGCCTATGCCGCGCAGAGTGTAGGTGGGCACGCCCTGATAGGATTGGGAGACGGAGAAGCCGGGGACGACGGTGGTGAGATCTTCCACCGAGTTGATGTTCAGCTGGTTCAGCGTGTCTTCGCCGAAGGCCTGGATGGCCATCGGAACATCCTGGGCGGACTCTTCGCGGCGGTTGGCCGTGAC
>NZ_NCJT01000290.1 GCF_002282565.1 Hyphomonas sp. 34-62-18 | reverse complement strand
ACCGAGCGCCTGCGCCAGAGCATTGATGCGGCGAGCCTCGACTGGGGCGCCGCCGCCATCGACACAATGGCCCGCTGCGCCACCTTTGTGCGCACCCGCCACATGCACGCCAATGAAGCCGCCTTTATGGCGGCCAAGACCAACATGCTGATCCTGCTCTCAACCCTTGTGGACCGGGGACGGATGTTCTTCCCGAACATCGATCCGGACGGCAAAGGCGTGGAGAAGGAAGGCGCCTATCGCGGATCGCGCCCACCGATCCTCGACGCGCTGATGTTCACCTATCGCGAAATAGAAGCCACCAATCGTGAAGGCGGGCCGCCGTCTGAAGAATGCGGCGAGTTTATCGACGAATGCCGCCGCCTGCTGGTTTCCGAACTGCAGGCCCATCTGGATCCGCGCCGCCTTGACGAAATCGTTGAGCGTTACGATGACCGGTCGAAGGAAAACCGCGCCAAGGCCAAGGAGCAGACAAGCGTCCTCCGCGGCAAACTTCTCACCCGGCGGCCCAACGTGGTTCTCGATCGCGGCTTTGCCAGCAACACAACACCGGAGCGCCCCCAATGAGCGATGGCACCATTCCGCCCGGCCCAGCGCCGAAATCTGCCTATTTCCTCTCGCATGAGGATGAGGAAGTTGAACGCCGCACACTGGCGGTGATCGTTGACAACGAACCGGGCGTCCTCGCCCGCGTCGTGAGCCTTTTCTCCGGGCGCGGATATAACATCGACTCCCTCACTGTGGCCGAGGTGGACGCCAGCCAACACCGCTCGCGCATCACCATCGTCACCCAGGGCACCGCGCACATTCTGGAGCAGATTGAAGCGCAGCTGCTGCGGCTGGTTCCGGTGGCGGAAGTTATCGACATCACCAATTCCAAGCGCGGCATTGAGCGCGAACTTGCGCTGGTGAAGGTTGCCGGCACCGGCGAGAAGCGCGTCGAGGCCCTGCGCATCGCCGAGATTTTCCGGGCTCATGTGATCGACACCACGAATGAAAGCTTCATCTTCGAGGTGACCGGCGCTTCGGAAAAGCTGAGCCAGTTTGTAGACCTGATGCGACCGCTGGGCCTGGTGGAAGTCAGCCGCACGGGCGTTCTCTCGATCAAACGCGGGAAGGAAAAGGGCTGATGCGCCTGCGCCCCGTCCTGGCAGCCCTGACGCTGGCCGCCCTGCCCGCAATGGCAGCGGCGCAGGCGGTTCCGTGTGCTTCGCTTACGGACGATCAGGCCCGGCTGGACTGTGATGTGGCGCGCGCTGCCGCCATCGCCGGCCGGGGCGAGGGCCTTTTTGGCGCGCCGCCCGAAGCCTGGCTGCGCATTGTCGATACCGAGTCCGCCAGTGGCGCGGCCTATGTCTATTATGTGATCGAGGAAGGCCCCTACCAGATGCTCGAGGCGCGCTCCGTGCCCGGCGCGTCGGGCACCAAGGGCCCTGCCTGCAAGCTGCGCACCGCGTTGCCGCTGGATGTCGCCGGCAGGGTGAAGGATGCTGCCGCCGCAATCAGCGCTGCGCCGCCAGCCGCCTATGGCCCGCGCGAAGCGGTGACGATGAACCCGGACGGCTCTCGCAGTATCCGCCTGATCCTCGACAGCCACGACATCATTACACGTATCAATGCCGGGGATAACGTCCTCAACTTCTCACGCCTGGCCGGTGTGGAGGACGCGGTAACCGAGCTCAACAATCTCGTCATCGGTGTCGCCAATTTCAGCGGCGACTGGAGCTGCGACGCCGTTTGACCTGACACGCCCCCTCCCTCAACTTTCATCCACCGGAGCTTTAGCAAGCACATGAAGATCTATTACGAAAATGACGCGGATATCTCGCTGATCCAGAAACTGAAAGTCGCCGTGGTCGGCTATGGCAGCCAGGGCCATGCCCATGCGCTGAACCTGAAAGATTCCGGCGTGAAGCAGATCAAGGTGGCGCTGCAGGAGGGCTCTGCCTCCCGCAAGAAAGCCGAAGCGGCCGGCCTCGAAGTGGTGACCGTGACCGAAGCGGCCAAATGGGCCGATGTGCTAATGATCCTCGTTCCGGACGAGAAGCAGGCCGTTCTGTTTGCCAACGAGATTGAGCCGCACCTGCGCGCCGGCCAGCACCTGATGTTCGGCCACGGCTTCAACATCCACTACAACCTGATCCGTCCCCGGAAGGATGTGGACGTGTCGTTGTCGGCGCCCAAGGGCCCTGGCCATACGCTGCGCGCGCAGTATCAGATGGGCTTTGGCCTGCCGGGCCTGATCGCCATCCACCAGGACGCCACCGGCACTGCCCAGGCCGTTGCCCTCTCCTACTCCAAAGCCATCGGCAACACCCGCGCCGGCGTGATCGAAACCTCGTTCCGTGAAGAGACCGAAACTGACCTCTTCGGCGAGCAGGCCGTGCTTTGCGGCGGCATCGTGGAGTTGATCAAGGCAGGCTATGAAACCCTCGTGGAAGCTGGCTACGCGCCGGAAATGGCCTATTTCGAATGCCTCCACGAGACCAAGCTGATCGTCGACCTGATCTATGAAGGCGGCATCGCAAACATGAACTACTCGATCTCCAACACCGCAGAGTACGGCGAATATGTCACCGGGCCGCGCATCGTGAACAGCACGACGAAAGCGGAGATGAAGAAGGTTCTGGAAGACATCCAGAACGGCACCTTCGCGCGCAACTGGGTTCTGGAAAACCAGGCTGGCGCACCCGGCTTCCACGCCATGCGCCAGCGCATGAGCAGCCACCCGATTGAGGAAGTTGGCGAGAAACTGCGCGGCATGATGCACTGGGCGCAGAATGACCGTCTCGTGGACAAGAGCCGCAACTAGGGCTTCTGCCGCTTATGACTGACACATCTCCGCCTCGTTCCGGCTTTGCTCACCGTGTTGCGGTGCCGGCCGATGAGGCGGAGATTGCTGCCCTGATGGACGTGGCCATCGGCGAGCTGCAGAAA
>NZ_NCJT01000289.1 GCF_002282565.1 Hyphomonas sp. 34-62-18 | reverse complement strand
GATTAACAAAACCCCGCAAACTGTTTACACTTGATGTACGAAGCGTTCCGTGCTCGCTGCGCAGGCAACCGCACAAGCAGCCATCAACGCCTTTGGAATCAGCACATCCGGAATGCTAGAACGGTTCGTTCCGATTATGTGATGAGCGGACCTTGCTTTAAAGCGGCGTTAACGGCACATGATGTATGGGGCTGATATCAGGAATGCGCGCGTTGTCGGACGGAACGATCCGGACCGTTTCAGAAAGAGCTTGAGAACAGCATGATCGGTAGCCTCCTCGGCCTGTTGTCCACAGACATGGCCATTGACCTCGGGACCGCAAACACACTCGTCTATGTGAAGGGTCAGGGCGTTCAGCTCGATGAACCTTCCGTCGTCGCCTACATGACGCAGGGCGGCCGGAAAATCGTCTATGCGGTCGGCGAGCAGGCGAAGAACATGCTCGGCAAGACCCCTGTGAACATGGAGGCCATCCGCCCCATGCGCGACGGGGTGATCGCCGACTTCGAAGTCGCCGAGGAAATGATCAAGCACTTCATCCGGAAGGTTCATAACCGCCGGGCGTTCGTGTCTCCCCTCATCATCATCTGCGTGCCCAGCTCCGCCACCAGCGTCGAGCGCCGCGCCATCCACCAGTCTGCGCTCGCCGCCGGCGCGCGTCATGTCGAGCTGATCGAAGAGCCCATGGCCGCGGCCATCGGCGCCGGCCTTCCGATTGACGATCCGGCAGGCTCCATGGTCGTCGATATCGGCGGGGGCACCTCGGAAGTGGCTGTTCTCTCCCTCGGCGGCATCGTCTATTCGCGCTCGGTGCGCGTGGGCGGTGACAAGATGGACCAGGCCATCGTCAACTATCTGCGCCGCGAGCAGAAAATCCTCATCGGCGAAATGTCGGCTGAGCGGATCAAGAAAGAAATCGGCACCGCCATGCCGCCGGAAAACGGCACGGGCATGGCGCTGACCGTGCGCGGCCGCGGCACGCTGGACGGCGTTCCGAAGGAAACCGAGATCACCGAGGCCATGATCGCCGAAGCGCTGAAGGAACCAGTCACCGACATCGTCGACGCGGTAAAGATCGCGCTGGAAGCCATGCCGCCGGAACTCGCCGCTGACATCGTCGACCGGGGCATCGTGCTGACCGGCGGGGGCGCGCTCCTGCGCAATCTCGACGCCGTGATCCGCAACCAGGCCCAATTGCCTGTAATGATCGCGGATGATCCGCTGAAATGTGTAGTCAATGGCTGTGGCCATGTCCTCGAAAATTATTCAAAAATGAAAAGCGTCCTCTGCCCGGAAGTCTGAGTCGCGGGCAGCGCGGACGGCGAGGGAGCCAGAATAGATGGCGCGCTTCGGACCATCAGGTCAGAAAACTGCGGCCCGCGGGGCGCGCCGGCTGACGCTTGGCGTGCTGATGGCGGCCGCGTTTGCGCTGGTGCTGGCCCAGACCGCGCCGCAGATTTCCGCCTTCTTCGTGCCCGCCCGCACCACGGTCAGCGACCGTCTGCGCGCGCCCAGCGAAATCAGCCTTTGGGCCCGCATTACCGGCCAGGCAGAGCGCGAGCGGCGTATCCGGGAACTCGAAAATGAAGTCCGCGATCTCGCCCGCTACAAGGCTGCCGCCATCTCCATGGCAGACCGCCTGGAAGCTTATGAGCGCATCCTGAACCTGATGGGGGAGCCCCCGGAGAAGGGGGTCACCGCGCGGGTCACCACCGAAGTCGACGGACCCTTCTCGCAGACGCTGCTGGCCAATGCCGGCACACTGCAAGGTGTGGAGCCGGGCGCCGTGGCGGTGAACGAAGGCGGGCTTGTCGGCCGCGTCGTGCATCTGGGCGAGCGGTCCTCGCGCATCCTGCTGATCAGCGATTATTCCAGCCGCCTGCCGGTTCTGGGCGAAGTGTCCGGCGTGCGCGCGATCATGTATGGCCAGGACCGGGAAGGCGGCCGCCTCAGCGACCTGCCTGAAGACGCAGATTTTGTTGAGGGCGAGCGCATCCTCACTTCAGGCGATGGCGGCGCCTATCCGCGCGGCCTCGTGGTCGGCTCGGCCCGCAAGGATACCAGCGGCTGGCGTGTCCGCCTCGCCATGCGCGATCATGGCGGCACCTATGTCCGCATGATCCAGCCGCCGGTCATTCCAGCGCCGATCCCCGATGCGCCTCCTGTGCAGGAAACACCTGCAGAGACCACCGCGCAGCCTGTCCCGGAGCGCGCCCCGCAAACTCAGCCCGCGCCCGCGCCGCAGCCAGAACCGGCCGCCGCGAGCCCTTCGGAGGCCAATGCTGCCCAGGCAACGCCCCCGGGGGCTGCCCCCACGCCGGGAGGGCAATAGGCATGGCCAGCGGAAAGCTCAGACGGCGGAAGAAGTCCCTGTGGAGCCAGACAGCGCCAAGCGCCCGGCTCGCCTTCGGCGCTTTCTTCATCGTGCTCACCGGTGCCATCGGCATGCTGCCACGGGAAATATTCGGCATCGCCATTGCCTGGCCCTTCGCCGCGCTTTGGGGCGCCATGGGCTGGGGCAAGGTGGGGCTCGCCATCCGGCCCATGGTTCTGTTGCTGCTCTTCGGGCTGATGCAGGACATTGTCTCGAATGCGCCGCTGGGCTGCTTCGCGGTCATCAATCTGGCCGTATACGGACTGAGCGCAGGCTTTACCCACCAGACAGACGGAATGCGAGACGCCTTCGTCGCGGTGCTCGGCCCCGTCGTCATGCTGCTTGTGGCCATGGTGATGATCTGGGTTTTCGCCAGCGTGACAAGCGATCATCTCGTGCGTTCCACGCCCATTCTGGCCTCGATCATCACAACGGGCCTTGTGTATCTCGTAGGATATCGCATGTTTGATCTGGGGCGCAGGCCAGGTGAACCACCGGGGCAGTCGACATGAGCCGCAAGAGCAAGAATGCCGATGAGATGTTCGACCGCCGCATGTTCATTGCGGCCGGTGC
>NZ_NCJT01000061.1 GCF_002282565.1 Hyphomonas sp. 34-62-18 | reverse complement strand
AGCATGGGGATTTCCGCGAGTAGGGGAAGGCCGAGCGACTCAGCCATCTTCCGGCCGCCGCCTTCGCCCATCAGGTAATGCCGGTTTCCCGCAGGGTCTTCAAACCAGCTCATCATCTCGGCAATGCCGATCACCGGCACATGCGTCTTGGCAAACATCGCCGCCCCCCGGCGCACATCTGCCAGGGCCACTTCCTGAGGCGTCGTCACGATCAGGGCCGCCGTCACCGGCACTTTCTGCGCAATCGCCAGCTGCGCGTCCCCAGTGCCGGGCGGGGTGTCGATGATAAGCAGGTCCAGCGGATCTTCCTTCGTGCCCCATTCGGCATCGTTGAGCAGCTGGGTGATCGCCGACATCACGATCGGCCCGCGCCAGATCATCGGCGCGTCCGGGTCTGAGAGGTAGCCGATAGAGAGGGTCTTCAGCCCATGCGCTTCCACCGGCACCAGCTTCTTGGCCGGTGAGGTTGCCGGCTCCGCGTTCACCGTGCCCAGCATGGTCGGGATCGACGGCCCGTAGATGTCCGCGTCCAGGAGGCCGACCTTCATGCCGGCCTTCGCCATCGCGGCAGCAAGGTTTACCGAGACGGTGGATTTGCCCACCCCGCCCTTGGCGCTGGCGACGACGAGAATGCGGGCGATGCCCGGAATGGGTTTCATCGGCGAGGCCTTGGGCGGGGCGCCTTGGGAGAGGGCTTCGTCAGACAGGCGCGCGCCCTTGGTGACGCGGCGTGTCCCGGCCGGCGGCGAAGGTGTCAGCGGGATGCTCTGGGATGCAACAGATTGCAACGATTTGCTGCCCGTTGGGCGCGGCGTGTCATGGGAATGGCCATGCCCGGCGGCCTTTTCGGCGGTCAGAACGGTGGTCACTTTCTCGATCCCGGCAATGCGCGAAGCAGCGTTCTCCGCCTCGATGCGGCGGGCTTCTGCGCCGGCGGTGTCGCTGCCCTCGGCCCGGATCACCAGGATCGCCCGGCCGTCGTCCCCCACGGTGACAGACTCCAGCCAGTCGGGCGCCCCCAGAGCAGTCCGCACGGCCGCTGCGAGTTTCTCCCGCGATTTCTGCCTTGATCCAAACATTAAGACTTCCTCGGCTAAGAACGGGGCATGAATTGCGCAAACTTGCGTTTGTGCGGGGTGAAGCAGGCGGCCTGAGCCCCCGGAATGCGGCATTTTTGCTGCGCCGGGAAGCCGATTTAGCGTGCAGAGTGCGTTAGAGCCTCTATATAAGCGGGAAACGCAGATTTCAGGAGGCGGAATGCCCTGGGACGACAAAACTAAAGGCTCAGGCCCGTGGGGCGGGGGCGGTTCAGGCAACGGTAATGGCGGCGGGGAGGGAGGCTCTCCCTGGAACCGGCCGGGCAAACAGGATTCCGGCAAGGAAAAAGATCAACCAGACCTTGAAGAGCAGATGCGCCGCATGCAGGAGCGCTTTCGCCAGCGCCGCAATGGTGGCGGCGGCGGGCGCAAGGGTGGCCGCGGAACAGGCGGTGGCGGCCCTGGCCGCGGCGCGGGTCCACTCGGCGTCATGGTCATCATCGGCGTCGGCGTTCTGGCCTGGCTCTCCACCAGCGTCGTGGTGGTTGACCCGACCCAGCAGGCCGCTGTTTTCCGCTTCGGCAAATGGCAGGCAAACTATGGCCCCGGCCTTCACTTCCACCTGCCTGCGCCGCTGGAAAGCCACCGCCTGATCCAGGTGGAAACGCGCAACGAAACGCCCATTGGCCGCACGCAGGACGAAAGTCTGATGCTGACCCAGGACGAGAATATCGTGGACATCCACTTCTCGGTCATCTGGAAGGTCGACACACAGAATCCCGAGAATTACCTGCTCAACGTGCGTGATCCGGATACAACCGTGGCGATGGTTGCCGAGTCCGTCATGCGCGAAGTCGTCGGCAAGACCCGCCTGCAGGACATCATCACGACCGAGCGTGACCGCGTGCAGCAGCAGGTGGCCGAGCAGACCCAGACCTTGCTCAACGACTACCGCGCCGGCGTGCAGGTCCTTCAGGTGCAGATCGGCAAGGCCGACCCGCCCCAGCCCGTCATCGAGGCGTTCAACGATGTGAACGTCGCTGAGCAGGACGCTGAAACCCTGACCAACCGGGCAACCCAGTTTGCCAACGAGGTGGTTCCCCAGGCCCGCGGTACGGCCTCGCGCCTGCAGCAGGAAGCCGAAGCCTATCGCGACCAGGTTGTCGCCGATGCAAACGGTGAAGCGGCCCGTTTCGACCAGATTTATGAGGAATACCGCAAGGCCCCACGCGTCACGCGGGAGCGGATGTATCTGGAAACCATGGAGCGCGTGCTTGAGCGGTCCGACAAGCTGATCCTCGACCAGAATTCAGGAGCGGTGCCCTATCTGCCGATTGACCGTGTGCGGACTCAGCAAAGTGATGGAGGAGAGCGCTGATGCGTGCTTTTGGTTGGCTCATCCTGATCCTGTCCATCATCGGACTGATCGTCGCCTCGAACGTGTTCTTCATTGTCCGCCAGTCGGAACAGGCCATCGTGCTTGAAGTCGGCCGTCCGGTCCGCATCATCAATGCGCCGGGTACGGATCAGGCCGGTCTGCACATGAAGATTCCGGTTTATCAGCAGGTCGAAATTCTCGACAAGCGCAACCTCGGCCTCGATATTGAAGGCATTCAGGTGATCGCGTCGGACCAGCGCCGCCTGCAGGTGGACGCGTTCGTCCGCTGGCGGATCAACGACCCGCTGCGCTATTATCAGAGCTTCCGTGTGGAGCGCGCGGCCACGACGCAGATCAACACGATCACCGTCGCGGCGATCCGGGCGACGCTCGGTGATGTGCCAGTTCCCGAAATCATTTCCGGCCAGCGTGCCGCCCTGATGAACGAGATTCGCACCAGCGTGAACCAGGAGCTTCAGAAGGCCGGCGTCGACATCATCGACGTTCGCATCCGCCAGGCAGACCTGCCGCAGGAAGTTGCGGAGGGCGTCTATAACCGGATGCGTACAGCGCGTCTGCAGGAAGCCCAGCGTATCCGTTCGGAAGGGGAGGAGCGGGCCCGCCTGATCCGCGCCCAGGCTGAACGTGAGAAGACGGTCATCGAAGCTCAGGCGCGCGAAGCCGCTCAGAAGGTACGCGGTGAGGGCGATGCCCGCGCCACGGAAGTCTATGCAACGGCCTACAACAAAGATCCTGAGTTCTTCCGGTTCCAGCGGGCCCTTCTGGCATGTGAGCAGGCCATCCAGGCCGGCACACAGCTGGTGGTCAGCCCCGGCTCGCTTGGGGTTTGCGACCAGTTCTTTGACAGCGCCCGGTCTGCGGGCGGGCCGCGCTGATCTGGCGGGCGAGCGATGAGCTGGATCACGCTCGCCCTAGCCGGTTTCGGCGTCTGGCTGCTGGTCGAAGGCGCGCTCTGCGCCATCGCGCCTGACTATATGCGCCGCATTGGCCAGCTCCTGTCGAACATGCCCCCGCGCGATCTCGCATTGGGCGGGCTGGTGGTCGCCGCAGTCGGCGTCGGCCTGCTGATGCTTGCAGTTCGCACAGCCTGAGCCTGTTGCAACTGGCGGCCAAAGCGCCATAGTCAGGATCGCAGAACAATGCGCGCGCATCAGGCTTTTCCATGCGCGCCTGAGAAAAGACCGTGAAGGGAGTCATCTCCACCATGAACCGGACCGCCGTTGCGGTGATTGCCTTGATGACCCTCATGGCCCCCGCCACGTTCGCGCAGACTGCAGGCAGCCTGTCCCGCCCCGGCGCCCCGGTGGATGCCAAGGCGGCGCCGCAGAGCTTCAGCGCGCTGTCCAAACGCCTCATGCCGGCGGTGGTGAATATCTCCACGTCTCAAGTCGTTGCGAGCCGCCTGCCGACCTTTCCGGAAGGTTCGCCAGCCGAGCGTTTCAACGAATATTTCGGCCGCAATGATGACGGCTTCCAGCGCGAGGGCTCCCTCGGCTCGGGCTTTGTCATCAGCGCTGATGGCTACATCGTGACGAA
The DNA here is from genome assembly GCF_002282565.1 of Hyphomonas sp. 34-62-18. Lineage (GTDB taxonomy): Bacteria > Pseudomonadota > Alphaproteobacteria > Caulobacterales > Hyphomonadaceae > Hyphomonas. The sequence continues at coordinate 7,489 of NZ_NCJT01000061.1, read as the reverse complement.
CAACCACGTCATCGAGAAGGCGGACACCATTGAGGTCACCTTCTCCGACGGCCGCACGCTGGATGCCAGGATCGTCGGCCGCGACCGGGACAGTGATATTGCCGTGCTCAAGGTTTCCTCGCGCACGCCGCTGCCCTTTGTCGATCTGGGCGACAGCGACAAGGCTGAGGTGGGCGACTGGGTGATCGCGATCGGCAACCCGCTCGGGTTCGGCGGCTCGGTTTCGGCCGGGATCATTTCCGCCACGGGGAGGGACCTCAATACGGGGCGGTCTGACAATTTCATCCAGACCGATGCAGCCATCAACCAGGGCAATTCCGGCGGTCCTCTCTTCAACCTGAATGGCCAGGTAGTGGGTGTGAACACGGCGATCATCTCGCAGTCGGGCGGCTCGATCGGCCTTGGTTTCTCGGTCCCATCGAACACGGTGAAGCGTATTTCGGCGCAGCTCATCAAGGATGGCCGGGTGGTGCGCCCCTGGCTTGGCGTGAATGTGCAGGATGCGGACGAGTCCCTCATCAAGGCCTACCGCGCCACCGGCAAGACCGGCACGATTGTTACCCGCATCACGGAGGGCAGCCCGGCCGCCAAGGCCAAGTTGCAGGTCGGCGATCTTATCCTGTCCATTGATGGCCGCGCCGTGGCCGGGGTGCGGGACATGACGCGCCAGCTGTCTGAAAAACCGATCGGCAAGGCGATTGCGCTCAGCATTGTGCGCGATGGGCGCAAGCGCGACGTGCCCGTTACGCTGGCCGAGCTGCCGGATGAAGATGAACCCGCCACCACGCCGCCGTCTGAGGCCGTGGGGCTCTCCAACGATCTGGGCGCCGATCTCGTGGCGCTGGATGATGATGTGCGCCGCCGGTTCGGCGTCCCGAGGGACATGACTGGCGTTGCTGTAACTGGCGTCAGCACGCGCGGGCGGGCCTACAACAAGCTGCGCCGGGGCGACCTCATTGTTGAAGTGAACTTCCAAACGGTCAGCACGGTGACCGACGTGATCAAGCGTCTGGACACCGCAATGCAGACGCCGAACCAGCCGATCCTCATCCGCGTCAAACGCCGGGGGGATACCGGGGCGTGGTTTGACCAGTTCGTATCGATCGAAATCCGCAAATAGGGGAATTCCCCAGCGTTTGGGGCAGGTTTCGCCCATGACGCAGCGTCATGAGCCTGTCAAACATTACGGAAAAGATGCCGAATTGGCTCGCCAAGTGCGACAACGCACGCTAAGGACAGCGCAAATCGACCTTTTACGGGCTGAGGCAGAGATATGATCCATCCTTCCCTGATCGCGATCGCCGCCATTGTTGTTGTGTTCGGCATCCTGAATCTCATAGAGTTCAAGCGTCTGGACTAACTTTCGGGGGAGCAGGCGGTGCCCGATCCCATCCTGCTCATTTCCCTTTTTGGCGGGCTGCTCCTCATGGCGCTTGCCGGAGACCTGCTCGTGCGGGGCGCTCTGGGTCTTGGGCGCGCATTAGGCGTTTCGCCGCTGGTTGCGGGTGTTTTCATCGTTGGTTTTGGCACATCGGCGCCGGAGATGTTCATCTCCGCGAACGCGGCGCTGAACGGCAATCCCGGCCTCGCCATCGGCAATATCGTCGGCTCCAATATCGCCAACATCTTGATGGTAGCTGCCATCCCAGCGCTGATCTTCACGTACCGTTCTGGCGGGGCCGGGCAGGGGCGGGCGCTGGCCATGCTGCTGCTGGCCACCGGTATCTGGATCGGGATGACGGCGATCATGCCGCTGGAGCCCCTGATGGGGCTCTGCTTCCTGCTGGTTCTGATCGGCTATACGGGCCTTTCCATCTTCGCGGCCCGGCATGACGAAATTGCCGGGCGCGGCTCTCATCATACCGATGCGGTCACGCTCAATCCCCCGGTCTGGCGGGCGATTTTCTATGTGCCGCTCGGCATTGCCGGGCTTCTCTATGCCTCCAGCATGATCATTGCGGGGGGCGAAGGGGTAGCGCGGCATTTCGAGGTGCCGGAGGAGTGGATTGGGCTGACAATCCTGGCGCTGGGCACATCGCTGCCGGAGATCGGCGCTGGGCTGGCGGCAGCGTTCCGGCAACGGGGCGATGTGGTGATCGGCAATGTGCTTGGCTCCAACGTATTCAACCTCCTGGGCGCGGGCGGCATTGTTGCCCTCTTCGGACCGTTCGAGGTGGCGCCGATGTTCCTGCGCTATGACCATTGGGTGATGGGGGCCGCCGCGTTGCTATTCGCCATGCTCATCCTGCTGCGTGTGAAGATGGGGCGGCTTTTGGGCGTTGTGCTGCTCTTGATCTATGCGGCGTATATCTATGGGCTGGTGACGGGCACCAACATCTCGGCGCTGGTGCAGATGGTGCGCCGATGACACCGAAAGGCGCGCTGGTAACAGGGGCAGGCGGGCGCCTTGGCCGGGCGATGGCCCTGGCGCTCGGGGCTGATGGCTGGGCCGTGGCGGTGCATTACCGGGGCTCTGCTGAGGGCGCGCAGGAGACCGCGGCGCTCATCCGGGCGGCGGGCGGGACGGCGGAAATCATCGCCTGCGACCTGTCAGACGAGCGCCAAAGGACCTCGCTTCTGTTGCAATCTGTTGCACTTCTTTCCAGGCCGGTGACACTTCTGGTCAATTCCGCCTCAACCTTCACCGAAGACAGCGCCGCCGGCCACACCCGCGACGACTGGGACCATCATTTCGAGCCGAACCTGCGCGCGCCGGTGCACCTTGCCCAGCAACTCGCAGCGAACCTGCCCGAAGGCGAGCGGGGGCTGGTGGTCAACCTGATCGACCAGAAGGTGCTGAAGCTCAATCCGCTGTTCTTCACCTATACGCTTTCCAAGGCGGCGCTGTGGCAGGCGACGCGGACGCTGGCGCAGGCGCTGGCGCCGGCCATTCGGGTCAACGCCATTGCGCCGGGGCCGACCCTGCAGAGCGTGCATCAGAGCGCGGGCGAGTTTGCCGCCGAGAAGGCCGCCACCCTGACCGGGGAGGGCAGCAGCCCGGACGAGATCGTGCGGGCGCTGCGCTATCTGGTGAGCGCCTCCAGCGTGACCGGGCAGATGATTGCCTCTGATGGCGGCCAGCACCTGATGTGGCAGACGCCTGACACCCAGATCTGAGAGACTGCCCATGAACTTCTCCTCCGACACGGCCGCGCCGGCCCATCCTTCCGTGCTCGAAGCGATGATGCGGGCCAATGCCGGCCCTGCGCCCAGCTATGGCGCCGACAAGATCACCGCGCGCGTGCGGGCGCAGCTGGCGCAGGTGTTTGAGACTGAGGATTTCGATTTCTGGATCACGCCTTCGGGCACGGCAGCGAACGCGCTGGCGCTTGCCTGTTTCTGCCCGCCGGTTGCCTCGGTGATCTGCCACCGCGAAGCGCATATCCAGATGGATGAGCGCGGGGCGGTGGAGTTCCATACCGGGGGCGGGCGGCTGCACCTTCTGCCGGGCGAGGGCGCGAAGATCGATTATGATGCGTTTGCGGACTATATGGGCGAAGTTGACCCGAGCTTCGTGCATGCCACGCCGCCGGCGGTGCTGTCGCTGACGAACCTCACCGAATGCGGCACGGCCTATACACCTGATGAGGTGGCGCGCTTTGCCTGGCGGGCGAAGAATGGCGGGCTGGCCGTGCATATGGACGGGGCGCGGTTTGGCAACGCGCTCATGCATACCGGGACAAGCCCGGCGGAGATGAGCTGGAAAGCCGGCGTCAATGTGCTGACCCTGGGCCTGACGAAAACCGGCGCGCTGAGCTGCGATATCATTATCCTGTTCGGCGCGGCCAAGGAGAAGGGCAAGGAGCTGCGCGCACGCGCCAAGCGCGCCGGGCATATGCCTGCCAAGATGCGCTTCCTGGCGGCGCAGGCCGAGGCGATGCTGGAGGGCGGGCTGTGGTTGACGCTGTCAGCCCATGCCAACGCAATGGCGCAAAAGCTGGCGGCGGTATTCGGCGAGAACGGTATCGAGCTTGCCTTTGATGTTCAGGGTAATGAGGTGTTTGCGCTGCTTGACCCCTATGACATCGACAAGCTGCAGGAAGACGGCGCGACATTCTATGCCGACTGGCCCGGCGGCTCGAGCCGGTTCGTGTGTTCCTGGGCAACAGATGAGGCAGAGATCGAGGCGGTGCGCGAAACGCTGCGCCGGCCGATGCGGAAATAAGGGTTTGTGCCGGGCGGAGGGCGCCCCCACCCCAGCCCTCCCCCGCGGGCGGGGGAGGGGGCAGGTAGTGTTTTGGGCAGAGGGGTACGCGCAAGGAGGGCGGCGCTTAAGGCGTCAGTGCCTTGCCGAGCCAGACTTTCAGGGTACTGATGACTTTGCTGGAATCGATGGGGGCGGTGGTGGCGCCGCCGAGGAGTTCCTGGTGAAGGCTCATCACGAGCAGGGGCGAGAGGGCGGCCAGCGCGGCGGCGCGCAGCTGGGCTTCCTCCTGCGGGGCGCCGGGGGTGGCGCGGAGTTTGTCGGAGACGGCGTTGAGCGCGGGCTCCAGCACTTTTTCCAGATAGGCCTGGCCGATGGCCTCATCGGCGAGGCCTTCGATCAGGCCGAAGGCGTGGGCGCGGATGAAGCCGCCAAGGCGCATGCCGGCCTCGGAAATGCGGAAATATTCCTCAAAGGCGGTGGCCGGATTGGCCGAGGGCAGGGCGACAACCGCCCAGAGGGGCGCGCCCTTGCGGCCGATATTCTCGAGGATCTCGATGATCAGGCCCTGACGGTCTCCGAAATAATGGCGCAGGGTGGGCTCTGACGCATTCATCGCCTGGGCAAATTGGCGCAGCGAGGGGCGGCGCAGGTCTGCGGAGAGGGCAAAATCGGTCAGCGCGTCGAGCAGGGCGGCGCGTTTCTCGTCAAAGTCATGATTGCGGGCGCCGGCGGGCCTGGGCATTGGATCGTTTCTCCCCGCGACTCACCGGATGGCGCGCGGCTTGCGGTTTCCTCTTTCACATTGGAGGATTTATCCGTCAACGGCGGGAGGGAAAGGGAAAATGACCAGATGGCCTGTAAGCCGGGTTCTGTTCGTCCCTTGCGGGATCTGGCAGCCATTCCTCTGGGGCGCTCATTACTGAACGCCTCGGCGCGACGCACCCGGGATGCGAGCGGCGGACAGCCCGTATGCACCCCCTACTTGGTCTTGCTCCGGGCGGGGTTTGCCATGCCAGCCCTGTTACCAGCGCTGCGGTGGGCTCTTACCCCACCCTTTCACCCTTACCCTTTGGCCGAAGCGGCGGGGCGGTTTGCTTTCTGTGGCACTTTCCCTCGGCTCACGCCGGGCGGCTGTTAGCCGTCGCCCTGTCCACCTGGAGCCCGGACTTTCCTCCAGCATGGGGTTACCCCCATACCAGCGGCTGCCCGGCCATCTGGTCAGGCGGCGGATATAGGAGGTTTGGGGGCGGAGTGCAAATGGGGGTGGTTTTCGCGCTGCGCGCGCCCTCACCTCCCATTGCTGCGCAATGGTCCCCTCCTCTCCCAGAGGGAGAGGGGCTAAGCGTTGCGCTTGGAGCTTCCCCCCTTCCGCCCCTTCGGGGCACCTCCCCCGTGAACGGGGGAGGAGAGGGCATTGCGGCTCACCCCAAAACACAAGAAGGCACGACCCCCTTGCGAGCGTCGTGCCTTCCCGTGTGTTTCGAATCGGTCTACCGAGACACTGTGCTAGCACTCGATATCGGTCTTCGATCGACATCAGGCTCTGGAGACAATCCGTTCGAGCGGATTACCTTACATCACCCTCCGGGCCCGGACGTTCGCCTTTTCAGGCGCACGATCCCGTTTCCGTCGCCGCGCTGCACAACCGGGGGGTTGTCTGCATGCGGCTGACCGCCTGCGCTTGCCATTGCTGGCACTCACTTCTTGGTCACCGTCTACGGATCGCGCCCCGTTACGGCATACGGCCCCGATCAGCTGGGTCTAGCTCCCGCTTCACGGCCATCGCCTGCTTTATCCCTTCATCTCCACCTGGGCCCTTTGCGCCGCCAGTCTCCCGGCTTTGCTCCTGACCCGGCTTCGTCCGGGGGCGATGGACTTGTCCTCCGGTTCCGCTGGCAGGTTTGCTCCTGCCGGGACTTCCGTTGGCTTACCGAAACGATCTCACAAGGCCTCGCCTGAGTCGAGAGGCTGTCCAGATTTTTTCTCGCTGACGGCGAAGAATCTCACAGGTTTCGTTGCGCCTGTGGAATGAATGTGAGGGCTTTGTGAAAAAGGCAACAAAAACAACCGGACAAGGATGATCCTTTCCGGGGATGCCTGGGGCAGAGAAATCCTGCGGATGGGGCGGAGGCCCGTTTCGTCCGGGGACGGTATGTTTTTCAGTCTTGGGTGAATGAGATGTCCCCGGCGTCCCGGCTCTGCCTCATCCGCAGGATCGCTGCTGTCAGGTGGCGCCCTCCAGCAGCACAAGGATGCCTGGGTGATGATGCCAGGCAGGGGCAGTATGCGGGCGGCGCGGCCCCTGCCGGATAAGCAGGCGGAAAGCCTTGCGGCGCCTGTAATATTTGCAGGGGCATGGGCCTGAAGGGGACGGGGACAGCGGCGCGCCAATCCCCGGTTTGTTTCTGCGCCGGACCGTGCCAGAAGGGGGAGGATGCTCGAGCGCTGGCGACCCGACTTCATCGATCCTGCTATCCGGGCCGTGCGCCGGCTGGTGCGGCCGGATGTGCGCATCGTGACGGGCGGGATCGCCTTCTATGCGCTGTTCTCGATCTTCCCGCTGATCTACATGACGCTGACTTTGCTGACGTTTTTCCTGCCGCCGGAACTGGCGCATCAGCTGGCCAAGCCGATCACCAACTTCTTCAGCCAGAGCGTGGAGCCGCTGACCTTTGAAGAGGTGGACGCGATCCAGAAGATGACGCCGGCGGGGCTGAGCCTGCGGGCGTTCCTGGCCGCGGTGCTGGTGCTGTTTACCGCGACGTCCGGCGCGAAGGCGCTGATCACCGGCATCCGCATGATTGCGGGCACGGCGGACCGGACACGATTTGCCCGCTTTCAGGGCACCTCGCTGGCGCTGACAGCGACGCTGATCCTGGTGGTTTGGCTGCTGGGCGCATTGCAGCTGATTGCGACGGTGGCGGTGCAGGAGGCCGGCGGGCTGGCGGTGCGCTTTGCCCATGAGATTGCAACGATTGTGGACTCGCTCTGGATCTCGAAGGGAATTGCAAGTTTCGGCGTGTTCTACCTGATCCTGGTGATGTCTCTGCGCGGGCATGTGCGGCGGGGGACACGGGCGCTGGCGGCCGGGGCGGGCGCCGGAGCGGTGGCGTTCCTGGGCGTCACGTTCCTGTTCCAGCTCTACCTGCAATACTCCGTGCTCAGCACGATCTATGGCGCGCTGGCGTCGGTGATCTTCGGCTTTATCTGGCTGTCCACATCGGTGTCGTCATTGCTGCTGGGGGCGGCGCTGGCGACCGAGTGGGCTCACGCCTGGGGCGAGGATGAGGACGAGGCGGCCGCGCTGTAGACGCTGGCGATCTGGGCGAGACGGCGCAGGGT